>JBPOIX010000145.1:0-4460 GCA_052034175.1 Actinomycetota bacterium | reverse complement strand
TGCCAACGTCGGCATCTACGCGCGGGACGACGCCGGCTACGCCTGGCTCGCTACCCATCTCTCGGAAGCCACGGTGAAGGAACTGCTCACCGAGGCACATGACCTGGAGGTCCGCCGCTACGAGCTGGCGAACCTGCGGGCCTTGAACTTCGTGATCGTCGGCCTGCTCGGTGAGGGCGTGGCCAGCAGCGTCGCCTTCGACGCCCAGGCCAAGGGCCTCGGCGAATACCTCCTCAGCCGCGTCTGGCGCGGCTGAGGCCGCAGGCCGAGCGCGGCTACGCCAGCAGGCGGTAGCCGATGCCTCGTGCCGTGACGATCAGCTTCGGCTCGTCGGGCTGGTCCTCCACCTTCACCCGCAGGCGTCGAACGTGGGCGTCCACCAGCCGGGAGTCGCCGAGGTACTCGTAGCCCCAGACGCGCTCCAGCAGTTGGTCCCGCGACAGCACCATGTTGGCGTGATCGGCGAACTCCACCAGCAAGCGGTACTCGGTCTTGGTGAGGTTCAACTCCTGGCCCGCCTTCAGCACGATGCCCTGTTCGCGCCGCAGTTCGATGTCGCCGAAGCGGCTGACCGACGATGCCTGCGACGCCTCGTGCAGGTGCACACGCCGCAGCGCCGCACGAATCCGCGCCGCGAGCTCCTTCGGCACGACCGGCTTGGTGACATAGTCGTCGGCGCCTGCCTCCAGCCCCGCGACGAGGTCGTAGGTGTCGGTCTGCGCAGTCACGATGATGATCGGCACGATGCTGTTGGCGCGCAGCTGACGAGCCACGTCGAACCCCGACATGTCCGGAAGGCGCAGGTCGAGCAGCACCAGATCGGGTTCCCGTTCGGCGAACGCCGACAAGCCGGAGCGGCCGTCAGGCGCCTGACGCACCTCGTAGCCTTCGTCCTCCAACGCCAACGTGAGCGCCACACGGATGCCGTCGTCGTCTTCGATGAACAGCAGGGAATTCACAGCATCAACCTCACGGCCTCCACCTTGGCGCATCGTCACACCTGGCGCCGCAACTGTTACAGAAATCGCACAGAGCCAGCGTGGTCCCGTCACATTGGACCGTCAACATAACAACTGTTCACGCTGCCCCGGTGAGGTACCTTCCTCCCCCTGGTGCCTCACCGGCAGCGGTGAACCTGCGGGCAGCAGCGTCTGATGGGTTCCCCCTCACCGGCCATTCACCTGGAGGTTACGACATGCTGGCCCCTTCCCTGGTCGCCCACACCGATCTCCACCGGCACCATGTCGCCGTGGCGGTCACCGGCCCTCTCGCCACCGCCGACCACGGCGCGGCACTGCAGACGGCCTGCCTGCCGCTCCCACCCAGCTACGGGCTGATCGTGGATCTCAGCGCCGTCACGTTCGTCACCGACACCGGCCTGCACTCGTTGAAGGAGCTGGCACGGCGGGCACGAGCCGACGGCCGCTCCATCGCCTTCGTCTGCAGCGAACTGATGCTCCGCGCCGAACTCGTGCTGGCTGACCTCGACCTGCTGGCACCCGTGCTCCAGGCAACCGAACAGGCATACCCGCTGGTGGGTTTCGCCGCTTGACCGCCGGTGCCGTCGCGGCGAATCGCGCCGCGGCGGCGCTGCGCATGCGCCACACTGGTGCCGTGACCGATCGCCGCCGCCGCCGCACACTGCGCCTGCGCACTCGAGTCACCCTCTACTTCTCGCTCACCGCGCTGGTCACCACACTCGCGCTGGCTCTGGTCACGTACGCCGTTGCCCGGTCCTACGTGATCGACCAGCGCCTCGAGGTGGCACGCAGCCAGGCGGAGAACAACGCCCGCACCGTGCGCGACCTCCTCCTCGCCGACCAGACCATCGCGGTACCCGGCGACCTGCGCAACGAAAGCGGCGGGTTCACCCTGCTGTTCATCGACGACCTCCCCTTCGGGTCGGACGCCACCGTGCTCGACCGGTTCCCGCTGGAGCTGCGGACATCCGTCGACCAGGGCGCCAGCGCGCAGCAACGATTCGAGCTGGACGACGCCCCGTACGTGGCTGTCGGCATCGACATCCCTTCGGTGAATGCGCGCTACTTCGAGGCCTTTCCGATGGACTCGACCCAGCGCAACCTGAACGCCATCGCCACTGCGCTGCTGATCGGTTCCGCGGTCACCACGCTCCTTGCCGGTGCGCTCGGATGGTGGACGAGTCGCCGCCTGCTACGGCCGATCTCCCGCGTCGCCACCGCCGCCGGCGAGATCGCCTCGGGCGAGTTCGACGCGCGCATGCCGCCCGAGAACGACCCCGACCTGGCCCGCCTGGCCAGCTCGTTCAACGACATGGCCGACGCCGTCCAGGCCCGCATCGAGCGCGAAGCCCGCTTTGCGAGCGATGTCAGCCATGAGTTGAGGTCCCCGATCACCGCGCTCACCGCCGCGGTGGAGGTGCTCGACGGGCGCCGAGCCGACCTGCCCGACCGCAGCCAGCAGGCACTCGACGTGGTGGTCACCCAGGTGCGCCGCTTCGACCACATGGTGATGGACCTGCTGGAGCTCTCCCGTATCGACGCCGGCTCCACCGAACTGCACCGCGAGGAGATGGACCTGCGCGAACTGCTGCCACGGATCGCCCACCGCTACGGCTTCGCCGACGTGCCGGTGGACATCGACGCCAAGGTGCCGCCGCTGGTGCGCCTGGACAAGCTGCGCGTGGAACGGATCCTCGCCAACCTGTTGGAGAACGCTCGCGAACACGGCGGCGGGCCCGTCCGCCTGTTCGCCGAACTCGCCCCCAAGCGCACCCTCGTCCTCGGGGTCGACGACGCCGGCCCCGGCGTGGCGCGCAGCGAGCGCTCGCGGATCTTCGAGCGCTTCGCCCGCGGGTCCGCGGCCCGTCACCGAGTCGGCACCGGCCTCGGGCTGGCGCTCGTGGCCGAACACGCGCAAGCGCACGGCGGCGAAGCGTGGGCGGAAGACAGGCCCGGCGGCGGCGCACGCTTCAAGGTCAGCCTGGCGGAGGTGCTCTGATGCGCGTTCGCGTGCTCGCACTGGCAGTGGCCCTGGCCGCGGGTGGCGTGGCCTGCAGCGTGGTCGACGACAGCAGGGTGGAGCGCATCTCCCCGCAGTACGGCCTCGAGGACACCCTGCCACCCACCACGACCACCATCGCCACCACCACCACGGAGCTGGCCACCACCACGAGCGGGGTGGACACCACCACGACCCAGCCGGTGCAGACCGAGGACGTCCAGCTGTACTTCATCGCCAACGGCAAGCTGGTCTCTGTCACCAAACCACTCCCGTCACCCGTCGCGCTGCCGCAGCTGATGGCCGCGCTGCAAGAGGGCGAGCCGAGTGGCGACCTGGGCACCGGCCTGCGCACCGCCCTGCCGGCCGTGCCGGCGCTCAGCGTGCAGACCGATGCCACCGGCCTGGCGCTCGTCATCCTTCCGGATGGCTTCTTCGACACCATGGCTGCCAACGACCAGCGCCTGGCGATCGGCCAGATCGTCGTCACCCTGCTCACCAACCTGCGCGGCGTGGGGCAGGTGACGTTCAACCAGCCTGTCACCAAGCCCTCGGGCGAGCTCACCGCCATCGGCCAGCCGCTCACCCTGGCCGACTTCGAGACGCTGCTCAGCACACGGAGCATCACCACGCTCACCACGATCGCTACCACGACTTCCAGCGCGGTGGCTTCCTCGACCTCCGGCCCGTAGCAACGCTCGCCCGATAGCGTGGCCGGGTCATGCACAGCGGCTTCATCACCCTCGTCGGTCGGCCCAATGTCGGCAAGAGCAGCCTGGTGAACGCGATGTGCGGCCGCAAGGTCAGCATCGTCAGCGACAAGCCGCAGACCACCCGCCATCGGGTGATGGGCGTGGTCACACGGCCCGGCGCACAACTGGTGTTCGTCGACACGCCGGGCCTGCACAAGCCGGTCACCGCGCTCGGCGAACGGGTGAACGCCACGGCGCTGGAAAGCCTGGCGGACGTGGACGTCACCTGCCTGGTCATCGACGGCACGATGGCCTTCGGCAGCGGCGACCAATGGGTGGCCAGCCACCTCCACATGCCGAACTCGATCGTCGTGGTGAACAAGATCGACGCCGTCAAGCAGAGCAAGCTGCTCGCCCAGCTCACCGCAGTCGCCTCGCTCGGCGCCGCCGAGTACTTCCCGGTCTCGGCCCGCACCGGCGAAGGCGTGCCCGCCCTGCTGGAGTATCTGGCCGGCCGCCTGCCCGAAGGCCCGATGTACTTCCCGGAGGACACGGTCAGCGATCAGCCCGAGGAGCAGTGGGTGGCGGAGCTCGTGCGTGAACAACTGCTGGCCGTCACCCACGACGAGCTGCCCTACTCGATCGCCACTCGCGTCACGGAATGGGAGTGGCCGCGTATCCGGGTCGAGATCATCGTCGAACGGGACAGCCAGAAGGGCATGGTCATCGGCAAGGGCGGCCTGGTGTTGAAAGAGGTCGGCAAGCGGGCCCGAGCCCAGCTGCCGGAGG
>JBPOIX010000415.1:0-5351 GCA_052034175.1 Actinomycetota bacterium | reverse complement strand
GACCGTGGTGTGCAAGCTCTGGTAGAGGTTGAACTTGGGCATCGCGATGTAGTCCTTGAAGCGCCCTCCGACCGGCTGGTAGCGGCCGTGGATGCAGCCCAGCGCGGCGTAGCGGTCCTTCAGCGAGTCGACGATGACGCGGATGGCCACTAGGTCGAAGATCTCGTCGAACTCCTTACCCTTCTTCACCATCTACTCGTATATGCTCCACAGCTGCTTGCCGCGGCCCGTGACCTCGCCCTGGATGCCCAAGCCCTGCAGTTGGCTCTGCACCTCGGCCACGGCCTTGGCCAGGTACCCCTCGCGTTCGGGCGACCGCGTGGCCACGAGGTGGTCCAGCTCGGCGTACCGCTTCGGGTAGAGCGAGGCGAACGCCAGGTCTTCCAGCTGCTGCTTGAGCTCCTGCATGCCCAATCGGTGTGCCAGCGGCGCGTAGATCTCCAACGTCTCGTGCGCGATCCGCTGCTGCTTCTCGCTCGGCATGGCCGCAATCGTCCGCATGTTGTGCAGGCGGTCCGCGAGTTTGATGATCAGCACCCGCAGGTCCTTGGCCATCGCCACCAGCATCTTGCGCATGGTGGCCGCCTGCTGGGCCTCCTTGGAGTCGAACTGCAGGCGCTCCAGCTTGGTGACGCCATCGACGATCTGCGCCACCTCGGGGCCGAAGCCCTTCTCCACATCGGCCAAGGTGATCTCGGTGTCCTCGACGGCGTCGTGCAGCAAGGCGGCGGCCAGCGACACTTCATCCAGCCCGAGCTCGGCGACGATACGCGCCACGGCCAACGGATGGTTGATGTAGCTCTCGCCACTGGAGCGCATCTGGTGCCGGTGGGCCTCGCGGGCCGTCTCGTAGGCCTTGTTGATCAGGGCCACCGGCGCCTTGGGATGGCGGCGCCGATAGGTGCTCAGCAGGGGCGTGAGTTCCTCGGCCGTCGCGTTCTGGTGGCGGCGCCAGGGCAGAACACGATCGACCGCTGCCATCAGTACTTCGCCAGGCTCTCGACCAGATGGCCCTGCAACCGCTGCCGGCCGCCCAGGTCGGTGAGCTCCAGCAGGAACCCGAGGCCGACCACGATGCCCCCCAGGGCCTCGACCAGCCGGCACGTGGCCTCCGCTGTGCCGCCCGTGGCCAACACGTCGTCGATCACGAGGATGCGCTCGCCGGGGTGGATGGCGTCCCGGTGGATCTCCAGCTTGTCGCTGCCGTACTCCAGTTGGTACTCCTCGCGCACCACCGCCCACGGGAGCTTGCCCGCCTTGCGCACCGGGATGAAACCGGCACCCATGCGGTAAGCCACCGGAGCGGCGACGATGAAGCCTCGGGCTTCCATCCCGAGCACGCGATCCACGGGAACGTCGCCGAAGCGATGCACGAGTTCAGTGATCGCCTTGCCGAAGCCCTCGGCATCGCCAAGCAGTGGAGTGATGTCGCGGAACGTGACACCGGGCTGGGGAAAGTCCGGAATGTCGCGAACGAGACGGGTGAGCCAGTGGCTGTTGGCTGCCATGAAGTGAGGGTACCGCGCCCCGCCGTCAGTCGCGGCGCTTCTTCTTGCGCGGCCGCGGCGCGTGGGTGAGCAACTCCTCCGCGCTCATCGCAACCGGCAACGAGTCCGCTTCCTCGGTCCGGCGGTGCTTCACACCTTCGCGGCGGGCCGACGGCAAGCCGCCGAGCACGAGGCGCTCCAGCTCGGCGCCGGTGGCGTGCCGGCCACGCAGTGCACGGAACTTCGGCTCGCGCTCCTTGGCCATGGCCACGAGCGGCGAGGCGACGAAGATCGAGGAGTACGAACCGGTGACCAGACCCACCAGCAGGGCCAGTGCGAACTCGCGCAAGCTGACCGCTCCGAGGATGCCGGAGCCGAGCACCAGCAGCGACAACACCGGGAGCACCGCGGCCAGGCTGGTGTTGAGCGAGCGCATCAGCACCTGGTTCATCGACACGTTCATCACGTCCGCGTACGGCATCTTCGTGCCCGAGTACCGCGCCTGGTTCTCCTTCACCTTGTCGAACACCACGATCGTGTCGTAGAGCGAGAAGCCGAGGATGGTGAGGAACGCCACGACGGTGGCCGGGGTGACCTCGAAGCCGAACAGGGAGTACACGCCGACACTGAGCAGCACGTCGTGCAGCATGGCGATGATGGCCGCCATCGCCATCCGCCATTCCAGCCGCCAGGCGATGAACGCCGCCACCAGGACCAGGAAGACCAACAGGGCTCGAATGGCCTTCTCGGTGATCGTGTCGCCCCAGGTGCTGCTGACCGACGATGTGGTGACTTCCTGAGGCTCCACGCCTGCCGCTTCGGCGAAGTCCCGCTGCACCAGCTGCCGGACACGGTCGGTGGGGCTGGCGTTCGGGTCCACCTCGAACACGGTGGTGGTCGGAGCTGCCGTGGTGGTGACCGAGTCGGCGGAATCCGCCGTCGTGTCCGCAGTGTCGCCGGTCGTGGCCTCGGAGGCCACCGTGGTCGGGGCCACGGTGGTCGAGGTGGTTGACGTGGTTGACGTCGTGGTCGCCGCCGTCGTGGTGGTCGTGGCGGTGGTCTCGGCATCCTCGCCGATTTCCTCGGCGGAGACCTGGATGCGCACGGTGCGCAGCCCGGTGTCCCGATTGGTGAGGATCTGCACCTTGGCGGCATTCCCGTCCAGCCCGTTGTCGTCGAGGATGGCGCGAGCGTCTTCCTCGCTGAGGTCGGCGGAGGGAACTTCCCACACGACGCCACCCTTGAAGTCGATGCTCAGGTTGAGGCCGCGAACCACCAACGAACCGAGGCTGAGCACCAGCAGCACGAGCGACAGCCCGAGGCCGAGGTAGCGCCTCCCGTAGAAGTCGATGGCCGTCTCACCGTGGTAGAGCCGGCCGAACACCCCTCGCCGTTGGGCGGCGGGGGCGGGTGCGGCCCCGCCGGAGCTGAGATCGTCGTTCAAATCGGTCACTGGGCACCTCCGGTGGCCACAGCCTCGATGCCCATCACCTTGCGCTTGGCCATCCAGTCGGTACGGGCCAGCAGCAAGACCATCGGTCGAGTGAAGAAGTAGGAGACGACCAGGTCGCACGCGGTCGACAGGCCGAGGAAGAAGGCGAAGCCGCGCACCGCACCAACCGTGAGGTACCACAGCACGATGGCGCCGATCAGCGAGACGAGGTCGGCGACCACGATGGTCCGCCAGGCTGCGGAGAAGCCGCGCTGGGCGCTGTTGCGCATCGTCTTGCCCGTGCGCACCTCATCCTTCAGGCGTTCGAAGAACACCACGTAGGAGTCCACGGTGACACCCACGGAGACGATGATGCCGGCGATGCCGGACAGCGACAGCGCCAGGCCCTGGGTGCGCGAGAGGAACGAGATCACCGTCCAGAGCAGCGCGCCGGACACGGTGAGGCCGAGCACCACGATGGCACCGAGCGCTCGGTAGTAGAGCATCATGAACAGCAGCACCAGGCCGACGCCGACGAGGCCGGAGATCCAGGCGGCACGCAGGGAGTCCTTCCCGAGCGTGGCCGAGACCGTCTGAGTGCTCTGCACCTCCAGCTGCACCGGAAGGGCGCCGCTGTTGAGCACGTTGGCCAGCTTGGCCGCCTCCGCCTCGGAGTTGCTGCCGGTGATCTGCACCTGCGACGACGTCCAGACGGACTCGTTGAACGTCGGGGCGGATTGGATGCGGCCGTCGAGCTCGATGGCGATCTGGCCACTCGGGCACTCCGAGGTGACGTTGAAGCAGGCGCTGGCGATCTGGTTCCACACGTCGATGCCGCGGCTGCCGGAGCGAAGGTCCACCACGACTTCCCATCCCTGGGTGCCGAATTGGGTGCCGGCACTGTCGCCGTCGAACACCTCGCCGGTGCCTTCGATCGGGTCCACACCATCGCGGTTCCACGCCGGGCCCACCAGGCAGATCGTGGTCCGGTCCGAGGTCTCGAGGATCTGGCTCGTGGTCGGGTCGCTGATGATGTTCAGGTAGGGGTCCTCGATGACCACCGGCGTGGTGTCACCGGTCGTGTCCCCTGTGGTGTCACCAGTCGTGTCCCCTGTGGTGTCACCAGTCGTGTCGGCAGTGGTGTCGCCGGTCGTGTCCTCCGGAGCGGAGTTGCCGGGGCTCACCGGCCGGGCCGGACCGCCGGAGGCAGTGGTCTCGCTGGCGTCGGTGGTGTCCGGAGTGGAGTCCGTCGGGACCGAGCCGTCCGCGACGGTGGTGGACGTGGAGTCCACCGGGGCGGCGTTCTCGGGCTGGTAGTAGGGGTTGTTCGTGCACTGCTGCACGGGGCGGAGATACACCTGGCCGGTGACCTGGACGAGCTTCTCCGCCTCCTCCTGGTTCTTCACACCGGGAAGGTTGACCACGATGGTGTCGCCCTGGCGGAGGATCTCCGGCTCGGCCACACCGAGGCTGTCCACCCGCTGGCGGATGGTCTCGACCGCAAGGTCCAGGCTGGCGGAGCTCCACTCTGTGCCCTCCTTCACCTTCTGGGTGACGGAGATACCGCCCTGCAGGTCCAGGCCCAGGGCCGGGTGGGTGCCGGTGACGAGGGTGGCGATCAGGCCGCCATACGCAACCACGAACAGGGTCACGAGCGACAGAAGTAGCTTGCGGCGCATGGGTCAGGACTCGGGGTCGACAGCGGCGGCGGGGGTGTCGAGCTTCGTCTGGCGAGACTTCGAGCCGTCGTCGTCCGGCACGGCCGTCTCGCCCTTGGCGGTGTCCACCTTGCGCTGGATGGCCTGACGTGCAATGCGGATCTGCACATTGTCGTCGATCTCGAGCCACGCGATGTCGCCTTCGAAGCCGGTGACGAAGCCGTAGACGCCTGACGTGGTCATCACCTCGTCGCCGATCTCGATGGCCGACTGCATGGCCACCTGCTCGCGCTGGCGCCGCTTCTGCGGGCGGATGAGCAGGAAGTACATCCCGAACGGGATGAGCAGCAGGACCGCCAGCTGGATGATGGCGCCGGTGCCGCTGGAACCGCCGGAGTCCGCCGGCGCGCTCGTGGTGGCAGTACCGACGAGATGGAGAAGAGAGTGCATGGTGGTGACGACCAACTGTTCACGTGGTGAGGGCGGTGCCCTCGCTGACCGACCGGCGATTCTAGCCAGGGCCGACCTGCGTTCGGCGGTTCACCCCCAGACGGAGAGCACGTCCTGACGGAGGGTGGCGAATGTGCCGTTGGTGATCGCGGCACGCATGCGGGCCATCAGGTTCAGCGTCCAGGCGATGTTGTGCAGGCTGACCAGACGCAGCGCCGTCGGCTCCCCGACCTGGAAGAGGTGACGCAGGTAGCCCCTGGAGTGCCGGGCGCACACATCGCAACTGCACGTGGGGTCGATCGGGCCGTCGTCGTCGGCGTAGCG
>JBPOIX010000307.1:0-8793 GCA_052034175.1 Actinomycetota bacterium | reverse complement strand
CCGACATCCTTTACTTAATTCGTGGTGTGGCTGAGTGCCACCTGTCGAAGGCGTTCGACGAGAAGGTGGAACGATGATGCGGATCATGGCAACGCTGGCCGGGGTGGGCCTGCTGCTGGCGGCATGCAGCGACGACGGGGGCGATACGGACGCACCCGCGGACACGTCGGCGCCCGACATCACCGCCGCTCCACCGGAGACCGCCGTCGACGAAACCACCACCACCACCGCAGGGCCCGCGGCCCTCAGCCCCGAGGCCGAGGCCCGGCTCGCGGAGCTCAACGACGGCGCCGAACGGCCGGAGTGCGAGTACCTCAACGACGGGCTCGAAGCGGCCGCCGGCTGCTACGTCCCGTTCCCCAGCGACTGGTTCACCGTGGAGGACGACGCCACCGCCACCGGCAAGCGCGTCACCCTGCCCGAGGCGCTCGCCAACGCCGACGGCGTGACCGTGACGATGGACGAATGGAACCGCAACGACGGCTTCAGCCCGAACTCCCCCATCGTCGTCCACGTGCCCGGCCTCGACGCCGAGGCCAGCAACCTGCCCTCGTGGACCGACATCGAGGCGTCCCTCGCCGACGACGCACCAGTCGTGGTGGTGGACCAGGCCACCGGCGAGCGCATCCCACTCTGGGCGGAGCTGGATGCCCACGCCGTGGAGGACGCCGATCGCCTGCTCACCATCCGCCCGGCCATCAGCCTGCCCGAGGGCCACACGTTCGTGGTGGGCCTGCGCGGCCTCGTCGGCACCGATGGCAAGCTCACGCCGCTCGACCCCGACTTCGAGATCTACCGCGCCGGCATGAAGACCATGTCGGACTGGTTCGAGGCCCGCCGCGGCGCGATGAACGATGCCCTCGTGGCCATCACCAGCGCCGGCGTCAGCCCGGCCGACCTGCAACTGGCCTGGAGCTTCACGACCGCCAGTGCGGAGAACACCGCCGGCCGCATGCTGCACATCCGCGACGACGCCCTCGCCTCCCTCGGCGACGTGGCGCCCGCGTACACGATCACGGCTGTCCCCCCGAACAGCGACGACAACATCGCCCTCCAGGGGGAGGGCACCTACACCGTGCCCAACTACCTCACCGGCGACGGCGGCCCGGGCAACTCGTTCAACTACTCCAGCGACGCCATCGACTCCATGCCCGAGCAGAACGGCACGCTCGAAGCCCCGTTCATCTGCAACATCAGCGTCGCCACGATGGAAGGCACCGAGCCCGCGCACCTCGTGCAGTACGGCCACGGCCTGCTGGGCGCGCACACCGAGATCAACGCCGGCAACGTGCGCGCCATGAGCAACGAGCACAACGTGGTGCACTGCGCCACCAAGTGGGCCGGCATGAGCGAGGACGACATCGGCAACGCCGCGGCCACCCTGGCCGAGTTCTCCAACTTCGACACCATGGCCGACCGCCTGCAGCAGGGCGTGCTCAACCAGATCTTCCTCGGTCGCCTGATGACCCGCGACGGCGGCCTGGCCGACGACCCCAACTTCCAGCGCCCCGACGGCACCGCACTGGTGGACCCCACCCACCTCGACTACGACGGCAACAGCCAGGGCGGGATCATGGGCCTGATGCTGGCGGCCGTGTCGCCCGACATCGAGCGCGCCGTGCTCGGCGTGCCCGGCATGAACTACTCACTGCTCCTGCCCCGCTCCGTGGACTTCGACACCTACGAGGCGATCATGAAGCCCGCCTACCCCAACGATGCCGACCGGGTGCTGATCTTCGCCATCACCCAGATGCTGTGGGACCGCGGCGAGGGCGCCGGCTATGTGCAGCACCTCACCGCCGACCCCTACCCCGGCACCCCGGCCAAGACCGTGCTGCTCGACGTGGCCTTCGGCGACCATCAGGTGACGGAGCTGTCGGCCCTGATCGAAGCCCGCACGATCGGCGCCTCCATCCATCGCCCGGTCGCCATCGACGGTCGCTGGCAGGAGAAGGACCCCGGCTGGGGCCTGGAGTCGATCAGCTACCCCTACGACGGGTCGGCGGTCATCATCTGGGACAGCGGCATGGAACCGATCCCGTTCGAGAACCTCGCGCCACGTGAGGGCGACGACTCCCACGAGGACCCCCGCCGCGACCCCGACGTGCGCCGCCAGAAGGCGTCGTTCCTGTTCGAGGACACGCTCATCGACGTGTGCGACGGCGCCGCCTGCCAGGCAGACCACAACCCGTAGACGGGCCGGCGGCTACGGCACCGGGATTGCCAACAACTGGGCGGCCACGGCCTCCAGCGTCAGCTTCGCGCCGGGCTTGTAGGCGTGCACCCCGTCCCACCGGTAGCCGAGGTTGGCGGCGATCGACTCGTCCGCGCAGTACTCCGCCGGCCCGGTGACGAAGGAGGTGGTGGCCGGGTTGGCGGCAGCCACCTGGCGCAACAACTCGTTCAGGTGTGCCACCCGGGCATCGTCGCCGCGCTCGGGCAGCGCCGGCACACCAGCCCCCTCCGCGTCGACGGGGCGCATGCACGGGATCTCCAGCAGCGCCACCTTCACCCCTGCACCCGCCAGCGCGTCGATGCCCGCCTGCACACCTCCGGTGAAGCGCTGGTCGTTCTCCGGCGTGCCGAACACGAGGGTGGCACCCTCGGCGGTCTCCACGTCGAACACATCCCACGCGCCGATCACCAGCAGTGCGACCTCGGCGTCCGCGGCCACGGCGTCGTCCACCCACCGCTGCTCCCACCCGGCGCACTCACCGAATGAACGGGTGTACGGGCGGGACGACACGGCCTTCCCGCTGGAATACACGCTGCACCCCTCCACCGAGCCGTCGGCGATGGTGAACGTGGACTCGATGCCGTCCGGCAAGTTGCGCCAGATCGAGTACGCCGTGGAGTCGCCGACGATCACCACCCGCCGCGGTAACGAAGCCGCGGTGGTGGGCGGCGCCGCCGAGGTGGAGGTGGTGGAGGCCAACGCCGTGTCGGCCACCACGGAGTTGGCGGTCTCCGTCGTCGCGACCGACACCACCGTCGTGGAGCCGGCAGCCGCGGTGGCGTCGAACACGACATCGGCGTTGCCGGTGTCCGCCGCGGGGTCGAACACCGCGGCCCGGCTGGCGTAGAACGACCCGAGCGCCACGGCCACCACGACCGAGGCCACCGCCCCGCACGCGGTGACCAACCGCCAGTCGCGCCGCTGGCGAGTGGCGAACCAGCGGCCGAGCGCACCCTTACGGATGGGGGATTCGATCCAGCGATAGCAGGCCTCGCTGACCGGCACGGTGATCGCCACTGCCAGCAGGAACTTGGACAGCGAGCCGTGGTCGGCACCGACCACCGCGCTGATCGGCCAACTCCACAGGTAGAGCCCGTACGACCGCTTGCCGATCTCCACCAACGGCCGCCACCCGAACAGGGTGCGCACCGAACCGGCCCACGGGTGCACGACCACGGCCACCAACGCCGCCGACGCCAGGGTCACCAGCGGCAGCAGCCACAGGTAGGTGCTCCCGCGCTCCACGCGCCCGATCACGAACCCCAACGCCAGCACGGCCAGCGCACCCGCAGCAATCAGCGAGAACATCCGATCCGCCCCCGCCCGGGCCGGGCGGGTGACCTGCCACGGCCGCCACAGGAACGCCATGGCAGCGCCCAAGAGCAGCCCGCTGGACCGGCTGATCGTGGACAGGTAGAGGAAGTTCGACGTGTCCACCGGCTGCAGTTCCATGGCGAACGGGTTGAACCACTTCGTCGGCCAGCCCGTCAGCTGAGCCGCTGCTGTGGCCACCATCACACCGAACGCCAGCCCACCGATCACCAGGCCACGCACACGGTCGCCCGCCGCGGCCCGGCCGCGGGCAGCCACCACCACGAACACCAGCGGCCACACCAGATACCACTGCTCTTCCACCGCCAGGCTCCACAGGTGGCGCAGCAGCTTCGGCTCGCCCGCGCCCCAGTAGCCCTCGCTGGAGAAGATGGCCCCCCAGTTGGCCAGGTACCCGATGCCCCACGGGTAGTCCCGCCGGAGGTCGCTCTGCTGGTCCAGGTTGCCCCAGAACACGGCCCACACGCCCACGGCGATCAGCACGGCGAACAGCGCCGGCAACAGGCGCCGCGCCCTGCGCAACCAGAACTGGCGCAGGCTCACCTTGCCGCTGCCGTCGCGCTCCTCGATCAGCAGCGAGGTGATGAGGAAGCCGGAGACGACGAAGAACACCTCCACCCCGAAGAACCCACCGTGCAGCCACGAGAACCCGGCGTGATAGAGGATGACCGCCAGCACGGAGACGGCGCGCACACCATCCAGGGTGGACTGGTAACCCATCTTCGGCACGGGCCGCGGCGTGCCGCCGGACGGGGTGTGGCGCACCTCCCCGTAGCGGCGCTCGAACAGCGCGAGGCGCGCCAGCGCTGGATGCGGCAACCCGTCGGACACGATCCGCAATTCTCGCAGGAGTTCAGGCCGGTGCGGCGGTCATCGGGCGATGTATGCGCCACATCACCACGAGCAGCAGCGCCAACGCCGTCACCCCGCCGCCGAGCACCATCGGGCTCCACACGCCCAACCGATCGAACGCCGAGCCGGCGAGGGGCGGCCCGAGCACCCGGCCGACGGCGGCGGCGGACTGCTGGAAGCCCATGGCCTCACCGCGCCGTTCCTCCCCCGCCGAGCGGTTCACCAATTCGGTGAGCGACGGCGACACCACGCCCTGCCCGACCGACACCAGCAGCAGGCCCGCCACGAGCATCGGCCATGAGGTGGAGACACCCACCACCACCAGCCCGACCGCCACGACGGCCAGCCCGGCCGCGTACAACCGGCCGACATCCACGTGCTCCGCCAGCTTGCCGAAGCCACCGCCCTGGATGGCCACGAGCACCAACCCGATGAACAGGAACACCACCGCCGTGGAGCCCTCGGTGAGGTCGAAGCGGGCGCTGCCGAACAGGGAGAACGTGGCCTCGAAGGCCACGAAGGCGAACATCGCCAGGAAACCCACCACCGCCAGGTGGCGCAGCACCGGCTGGCTCGGCACGGCGAACTTGCGCCCCGCCGGGCGGCCGGCCTTCTTCGTCTCCGGCAGGCGGATCATCGCCGCGACGGCGTTCACCGCCGCCAGCCCGGCCGCCACATAGAAGGGCACGTGCGGCCCACCCAGCGCCGCCAGGCCACCGATGGCCGGCCCGAGCACGAAGCCGACCCCGAACGCCGCACCGAGCATGCCCACCAACTTCGGCCGCTGCGCCGGCTCGGCGATGTCCGCCACCGCGGCCTGGGCCACCGCCAGGCTGCCGCCGCTGGCCCCGTCGATGACGCGCCCGAGGAACAGCACCCACAACGCGCCCGCGGCCCCGGTGACGAATGACCCCACCGCCGTACCCACCAGCGAGATGATGATCACCGGCTTGCGGCCGATGCGGTCGCTGAGCCGGCCGAGCAGTGGCGCGAACACCAGCTGAGCCAGGGAGAACGTGGCGAACAGCCAGCCGACGGCGTAGCCCGAGGCGCCGAACCGTTCGGCGTAGACACCCAGGATCGGCACGACGATCCCGAACCCGATGAGGTCGAGCGCCACGGTGGACCAGATGGTCCAGTACCCCTTCGGCAGGGGTGCGCGCTCGCGTGCCGACATGGTGGTCCGTTCTATCGCAGCGGCACCCCTTCCGCACTCCGAACCCCGACACCGGGCTACGCAGTCACCAATTCTCGCCTCCAGGGCGAGATTCGGTGACCACGTCGACAGGGCGGCACGTCACGCCGCCTGCCACAGCGCATCGACGAGCCGGGCGACCACCCACCGGGGCCGATCGCGCACATCCTCGTAGCGGAACGTCAACACACGTAGGCCTCGGAGCGTCAGCTCCGTGTGGCGTTGCGCGTCCCGCTGGAGTTGCCGCCGGCTGGAGTGCGTGCCGTGCCCCGCCAACTCGACCACCAGGTCGCCGGGGAAGTAGGCGTCGACCCGGGCGACGCACCGCCCGCTGTCGCGGAAGGTGCGTTGAAGGGTCGGGCGGGGCAGGCCGGCCTCGCGGATCACACGGAGAAACCACCGTTCGAGGCGGCTCTCCCCACCACTGTCCACCAGCGCGTCCAGCAGCACCCTGCCATGGTTGATGCCCTGGTGGTGCTGCTGCACCACGCGAGTCCGCAACCGCTGCTCGCTGACAAGACGCAGCCGGATCGCAGAATCGATGGCATTCTCCACCTCCGACCGGTCGAAGTGGAACACCGGCGCCTCAAGGATCAGCCGCTCGGCGCGCAGGACCGGAAGGCCGTCGATCCGGCACACGTCGGCCGGCCCGATCGGTCTGCGTGTCGAGCGGACGATCCCGGAGCCGACCCGGTTGCGATGCTCCCGCGGCAGGATGCACTCCACCGCGTCACCCGTGAACCCGTCGAGGCCGAGCAGTTGCGCTCCGGACCGACCGGCGAGAAGCCCCGCACCTCCGAGATCGAACACCGCCGCCTGTAGCGCCTGCCGCCACGTGGGCGCCGCACCAGCCAGGGCGAACGAGCGCGGCCCGAGGCGCATGAGGCGCCCGGCGGCGAGCCAATCGTGCCGTAGCGACGGCCCGACCCCCAACTGGTCGAGTTGCGCGAGCGAGACGGCCGAGTGCTGCGACGCAGCGAGCCCGGCGACACGTGTGAACCGATCGTTCATGCGGGAAGGGTGCACGAAGGGTGTGGCACGGTGACGCAGGCACCGAATCTCGCCAATGGGGCGAGATTCGGTGACCACGTCGACGGAAAGGTGCGGGTATCGCCTCAGCGACGGAGCGCAGTGCCTGCCTTGGTGGTCTCCACCGTCCAGCCCTCGGCCTGCAACTCGGCGCGCAGCGCGTCCGCGGTGGCGAAGTCCTTGGCCGCGCGGGCGGCGTCCAGCGCCGCAGCCTTGGCCGCGGCCTCCGCCGGCACCTCGCCACCGGCGTTGAGCACCAGGCCCACGGCCTCGCAGATCTGGTGTGCCGCAGCCACCAGCGCGCCGGCCTCCGCCGAACCTGAGTCCAGCGCGGCGTTCGCCCGGCGCACGGTGTCGAACAGGATGGCGGTGGCGGCCGGGGTATCCAGGTCGTCGTCCATCCGCTCGCGGAAGCGGGCCAGCACGTCGGCGTCGGCGTCGGCCGCGGCCACGCCGGCGGTGCGGGCGGCGAAGGCGTCCAGCCCAGCCAGTGTTTTCACCGCGGCGTCGATGTTGTCCTGCCCCACGCTGAGCGGGCCGCGGTAGTGGCCTTGCAGCAACACCAGGCGGAAGGCCCGCGGGTCGTAGTGCTCGATGAAGTCCAACAGGTTGCTGACGTTGCCCAGGCTTTTGGACATCTTCTCGCCGTCCGAATCCACGATGAACCCGTGGTGCATCCAGTGGTTGGCGAAACGCTTGCCGAGGGCCACCGCCTGGGCCCGTTCGTTCTCATGGTGCGGGAACTTGAGGTCCTGCCCACCGCAGTGCAGGTCGAACCCCTCGCCGAGCAGGTCGAGGCTCATCACCACGCACTCGCTGTGCCAGCCCGGGCGGCCATCACCCCACGGCGACGGCCACGACGGCTCGCCCGGCTTGGCAAGCTTCCACAGCACGAAGTCCGACGGGTGGCGCTTGTTGTCCGCGCCGAACACCGCACGGTCGCCGCCGCCGGCCAGCATGTCCGCGAGGTGTTGGTTCACGAGCAGGCCGTAGTCCTCCACGGTCTCCACGCTGAGGTACACGCCGTCGTCGGTGAGGTAGGCCTGGCCGCCCGCCACCAACTGGCCGATCATCTCCACCATTTCATCCACGTACTCGGTGGCGTGGGGCACGTCGGTGGGGCGCGCCACGTTCAGCTTGCCCTTGGCTTCGAACCACACGGCCTCGCATTTGGTGGTGATCTCCTGCCACGGCCGGTTCTCGCGGTTGGCGCGGTTGATGATCGCGTCGTCGATGTCGGTGATGTTGCTCACCAGCCGCACCTGCAGGCCGTTCCACGTGAGGTAGCGGCGCAGCACGTCGTACATCAGCGTGGCCCGGCCGTGCCCGATGTGCGGCGGGCCATACACGGTGGGGCCGCACAGGTAGATGCTCACCGTGCCGGGCTCGCGCATGGCGAGCTCACGTACCTCTCGGCTGGCGGTGTCGTACAGGTGCAACATGGCGTCAAGCCTACGGGCTGGCCCCCGGCGGGGCCCCGAGGTTTGCGCTCAGTAGATGAAGCCGCTGATGTCCACGACCACATGCGCCGCCTGCTGGGCGCACATCACCGTCATCGCCCCGCCGGCGGTGAGCCCGCAGGTGAACGAGTTGGCGATCGCGGGTGTGGCGTTGCCAGTGTTGTAGTTGAGGTTGGAGACAGCCGGCACGGGCCCAGACGGCCATGCCGTCACCCAGCCCGTGCCGTTCACCTGCACCGCGGTGAGGTTGCCGATCACGGCCACCGCACCCGCAGGCACCTCCACGCCCTGCGCCACGGTGCCCGTGACCTGCAGCACCACCTGTTCGTTGGCGGCGATCTTCGCCCCGCCGTGGGTGAGTGGCACCCCGGCGGTGCCGCGGGTGTCGAGCAGGCGGATGGGCTTCGAGAGCAGGTTCACGCTGCCACCCGCGGCCGGGTACGCGGGGTGCATCGACGCCACCTTCTGCCAGGTGCCGGGAACCCCTCCGACGACGCACTGGTACAGATGCCCCGTGGAATCCACGATCATCTCGCCGGCCGCGTGGACTCCCGACGCGGGTGCCCCCACTGCGGACTGGGTCTCAAGCCGCAGGCGGCCGCCGCTCCCGGCGAAGAGCGAGACACCGGACGAGCTGTAGCCGGCGATGGCGACACCGCCGGCGTCGTTGTGGCCGGCCACACCGATGC
>JBPOIX010000293.1:0-23195 GCA_052034175.1 Actinomycetota bacterium | reverse complement strand
TGGCGCAGCGCCGCCTCGATTTCGGCGACCGACCATGTGCGCAGGCGCAGCTTGCTGAACCACGCGTCCTGCAGGCGGCCGTCCGGCCCGTAGGTCTCCAGCCGGTTGCACACCAGGGTCACGGCCGGGTCGCGGTCGTCCACGCCGCTCGCCTCGTGGCTGACGTACGTGATGCCGGTAACCGAGTCCGTGCCGGTGCGGCGCAGACGCCAGGTGAAGCCGGTCCGCGCGCCGCGCACCTCGCCGTTGCCACTGAACGCCAGCGCGCCGCCGGGCGCAAGGTGGGCGCGCCAACTGGCGAGCGCGTCGACGGCGTCATCGACGATCAGCGTGAAGCTGCTGGCCGGGCAGACGATGGCCGCGTACTCGCGGCCCAGCGCCAGGGGCGCCATCGTCGCGTGGTGCAGCGGTGTGTCGAGGCCGGCGGCCACAAGGTGGGCGCGGCAGCGGGTGAGCATGTCGGCCGAACGCTCCAGCCCTTCGACCTGCAGCCCTTCCCGCAGCGCCGGCAGCAGGAAGCGGCCGTTGCCGGTGCCCAACTCCAGTGCCGGCCCGTCGGCGCGGCGAATGGTGCGCAGGTACACCTCGTCGTCGCCGAACACGGTGCCCGGCGGCAGCGACGCGTCGTAGGCGACGGCGAGCGGGCCGCCGTAGTCGTGCTCGGGAAGGGTGTCGACGAACTGGTCGGAAGCAGCCACGCGCGGCAGTCTGCACCACGGCGCGGTCGGCACCGCGCCCGATTTCACTGCCGCGGCCCGCGGCGAGTTCAGCCGGTCGTGCTGGCGTCGTCGCCGGTGCCGGGCGGCGGGCAGGCGGCAGGCATCTGGATGGCCAGCGGCTGGTTCACCGAGGTCATCTGGAAGAGGAGGTTCATCGTGTAGGCCTCGGCGCCGGGGGTGCCGGCGGCTCCGCTGCGCATCGCGATGTTCACCTGGTACTTGAGGACGTAGCCGCCGTCCGCGGCCACCCACAGGTCGCCCTGGTTGGCCTCCACCTGAGCACCGGTGCCGGCGGCCAGGCCCTGGATCGTGAACGTCCAGTGCTTCGCGGCCACCCCGGCCACCGTGTCGTCGCCGACGAGGGTGGCATTGCCCGCGGGGATGACGACGTCGAACACGCCCGCGAGCACCGAGTTGAGGTCGGCCTCGAAGGGGTTGGCGGCATCGCTCGTGTACTCGTCGCCGTCGAACGAGCAGCTCATCTCCGAGGAGCGCCAGGACTCGGTGCTCGACGTCGACGGGTCGGGGCTGTCGGAGGCGACCGAGGTGCTGTTCATCGTCAGGTGCCGGATGTCGTTGGCGTTGTCGATGGACCCTCCGGTGGTGGCGTCCGTGCGGTCCTGCTCCGTCGGGCCGACCGTGTTGACGGCCAGCGTCCACTCGTAGCTGTTGAGGCTGGCGAAGCCCTGCAGGATCGGCGTGGTCAGCGAGTTCGTCGCCGCCCCGCCCCCACCGCCGCCCCCGCCGCCACCGTCGCCGCGGATCATCCACCCGGCCAGACCACCGACGACGAGTGCCGCCACACCGACGATGGCCAGGGTCTGCTTCGCCTTCTTCGCCGGTGATGCTGCGGCCGGTGCGGCCGGTGCGGCCGGCGCGGCCGCGGGCATCGGGGCTGCCGGGGTCGGGGCCATCGGTGCCGCAGCCAGAGGTGCCGCATGCACCGGGCCGGCACCCGGCGGGTCGATGAACTCCTGACCGTTGGTGGCGACATGGTCGGTCCATCCCGAGCCACTCCACCACCGCACCTGTGCCCTGCCGAACGGGTCGGCGTACCAACCTGGCGGGTTGTTGGACATGATCGCTCCCTTCGTTGTGTCAGTCGTCGCGTTGGATGAGGTCGCCCACGCCGCGGCGATGCACGGCGAGGACGGAAGTGGAGAGGGCCACGGCCAGCACGGCGGCGCCGACGGCCGCGGCGCGCCACAACACCGTGGCGTCGATCACCGGCATGGTGGTGACCGCGAGCGTGGTGCGCGCCAGGTGCGGTGCCACCGCGACCGCGGCCACCACGCCCACCGCCGAGCTGGCGGCCACGAGCAGGACGGCCTGCACGCCGAGGTAGGCGCTGACGGTGGCCCGGCCGAAACCCATCAGGCGCAGCACGCCGAGGTCGACCCGGTGCAGCCAGGCCAGCCGCCACAGCGCCACGGCCAACACGGCGATGGCACCCAGCGCCAGCAGGCGCACCGCGGCGACGAGCAGATCGATCACGGGGCCCCACTCGTCGACCAGCGCGATGTCGCCGCGGGACGCCACCACCAGCCCACCGTCGAGCACGTCGCCGTCCGCCAGCGCACCACCTTCGGGCACGACGTACAGCGACACGTCGTCGCCCCAGCCGAGCAGGGCCTGCGCATCGGCCAGCGGCACGACGGCCGCGTCGTCGAGGTAGGTGCCCAACTCGAACACGCCGACCACGGTGAAGGCACGCCCGCGGAGGTGAACGACGCCGCCGGTGCCCACCGCCAGGCGGTCGGCCAGCAGGGTGCCGAGCATCGCCGTGCGCTGCGCCTCCCCTGCGCGCAGGTGGCGCCCGCCCAACAACCGGTACGGGTCGAGGGCGTGGTAGCGGCCGGGGTCGACCCCGGCGATCAACACCGCATCCGTGCCGGACGTGCCGGTGACCGCGTGGACCTCGGCCACGGGGTCGAAGCCGAGCGCCCGGAGATCGTCGCCCACCGCGGCGGAGATGCGGCTGCCGGCGAACTCGCCCACTGTGCTCTCCTGCTGCACCACCAGCGACGGCTGGGCAGAGCGGAAGCGGGCGCCGATGCTGTGCACGTACCCGTCGAGCAGCACCACCATGGCCACGGTCAACGCCACCATCGTTCCCAGGGCCACCATCACCCGCCAGCGGTGACGCATGTCCCGCACGGCGAGCGCGCCGATCACCCGCGCCGTGCCGACCACCCGCGCCGCGCCGATCACCCGCGCCGTGCCAACGCCTGGTGCGGCGGCCATCGTCATCACGTCACCACCAGTTGCGCCGGGCGGGCGCGCAACACGCGCCGGGCGGCGAGCACCGCGCCCACCCAGGCGCTGGCCATCGAGAGCACGACCCCGGCCACGACGACCCACCACTCCAGGGCCAGCGCCACTGTGAACGTGCGCAGCACGAACGAGGGCCGAGCCTGGATGGCGGCGAGCGCAACCAGGTAGCCGAGCGCGAGGGCGGCCAGTGTGAGGAACAGCGCCCGCACCACCAGCAGGCCGCGCACTGCGGCGGGGGTGAAGCCCATCATGCGCAGCAGGCCGACGCTGCGCCGGCGTTCGGCGAGGGTGAGCGCGGTGGTGTTGGCCGCGCCGATGGCCAACCCGAGCACGCCGACGGCGGAGAACAGTGCAGCCAGGTCGCCGAGCGAACGCACGCCCCTCGAGGCCTCGGCCTGGATGGCCGACTCGTCGAGCACGAGCAGGGTGGGGAAGGCGGCGCGGAGGCGGGCGCGCACGGCATCGCCGTCGGCCTCGGCGCGCAGGCGCACGACCGCGAACTGGAACTCGCCCGGCCGTTCGAACAGGCGCTCCGCGCGTTCCAGTGGCAGCCACAGCGAGGCCACCTTGCTGCCCGAGCCGCGGAGCACCGCGGTGATGGCCATCTCCGTGCCGAACACCCGCTGCCGATCGCCCACCTGCCAGCCGGTGGCGGCCTGCACCGCGGCGGTGACGGCCATCTCGTCGGCCGCGGCGTCTGGCAGGCGTCCGTCCACCAGCGTCACACCGTGCACGGGCGACCAGGTGGCGGTGTCGGCGGCGCGCAACTGCAGGACGCGCTCGTCCATCTCGACCAGGCGCAGCACGAGCGGGCTGACGGACTCCGCATCGGCGCCGGCGGCGGTGACGGCGGTGGCCAGGTCGGCGCTGTCGAGGCGAACGTTGGCCAGGTCGAAGACGTCCGGTTCGGTGATCACCAGGTTCCGCTCCTCGCCCACCGTGCCCAGCCCGGCCAGGGAGCGTGCCACGGTGGCGAGGAGGAACCAGCTGGCGGCCAGCGGGGTCAGCACCAGCACCGCCAGCATGGTGCGCCACGGCTGGGCGCGCAGATCACCGCCGGCCAGGCGGGCTTGCGTACCGAGCGGAAGGGTGGTGCGCGCGGTCATGGCGCCACCGCCTCGTTCGCTGCTGCCCCGCCCGCCACGGCGTCCCCCGCTGCTGCCTCGCCCGCTGCTGCCGCTTCCACCAGGCCGTCGCGCAGGTGCACGACGCGGCTGGCGTACCCGGCCAGCGACGGGTCGTGGGTGGCGATCACGAACGTGGTGCCGTGGTTGCGGTTGGCTGCGGCAACGAGGGCCATCACCTCGCCCGCCGTCACGCTGTCCAGCTCGCCGGTCGGCTCGTCGGCCAGGACCAACTCGGGCCCGCCGGCCAGGGCGCGGGCCAGCGCGACCCGCTGCTGCTCGCCACCGGAGAGGTTCGCCGGCCGGTGCCGTTGGCGCTCCGCCAGGCCAACCTGCGTCAGCAGTTGTTCAGCGGTCTGGAGGGCCGCGCGCCATGGCGTGCCGCGCGCCAGCAGCTGCAGCGCCACCTGCTCCCGGGCGGTGGCCGTGCTGAGCAGGTTGTCGCTCTGCAGCATCACGCCGACGTGCTGCTGGCGGAAGCGGTCCAGCTGGGCCTGCGTGGCCTGGCGCAGGTCGACCCCGGCCACCGTGATCTCGCCCGCGTCGGCGCGGTCCAGCCCACCCAGCAGATGGAGCAGGGTGGTCTTGCCGCAGCCGCTCGGGCCCATCAGCAGCACGATCTCGCCCGCGGCCACCTGCAGGTCCACCCCACGCAGCGCCGGTACGGGTGACCCGGCGAGGCTGAACGTGCGGGTGACGCCGCGCACCTGCACCACCGATTCGGCCGGCGAGGTGATGCCGACGTTCTGCTGGACGGGCACGCTGGCCACAGGACCCTCCACCCCGATCGTGCTCGCGGCGCACACCCGCCGTCAGGGCCAAAGGTCGGCGTTCAGCCGAGACCCGGATCAGCGGGGGCCCGGATCAGTCGAGGCCCGGTTCAGTCGAGGCCCGCTTCAGCCGAGGTCGGCGAGACGGCGCAGGAGGGGGTCGGTGATGGCGCGAGGCAGCAACGGGTTGGCGGCGGCGATGGCCAGGGCGTCCGCACCCACCAGATAGCGCTTCAACGGGCGCCGGCTCTCCACCGCGGAGACGATCGTGCGCGCCACCAGGTCGGGCGGCGGCGCCACGGCGGAGATCACGCCCGCCGTCGTCTGCATCCGGTGATAGGCGGCGCGGTACGGGCTGTCCGCCACGGCCTCGCGCTCCTGCGCATCGGCCTTCGCCTTGGCCTCGATCTCGGTCTTGAAGAAGCCCGGCTCCACCACCACGACCTTCACCCCGAACTGGGCCACTTCCATCCGCAGCACGTCGCTCAGCGCTTCCAGGCCGAACTTCGACGCGTGGTACCAGCCGTTCATCGGGAGCACCGCGGCCCGGCCGGCGATCGAACTGATCATCACGATCCGCCCGCTGCCGCGCTCGCGCATCGCCGGCAGCGCACACGCGCTCACCACCGCCGGCGCGACGAGGTTCACGTCGAGATTGCGCTTGGCTTCCGCGGCGCTCACCTCCTCCACCGCGCCGAGCGCGCTGTAGCCGGCGTTGTTGACCACGGCGTAGAACGGCGGCAGCTTCGGCCAGGCGCGCACCACGGCGTCGTGGTCGCTCACGTCGAGTACGAGCGGGTGGACGAGGTCCGCCACACCCGCCGCCTTCGCAGCGTCGGCCAGGACCTTCGCCTTCGCCTTCGACCGCACGGTGCCCCACGTGGGCCAGCCGCGGCCGGCGAACCGCAGCACCGCCGCCAGCCCGAACCCAGTGTTCGCCCCGGTGACCAGCACCGGCCCTGGACGCTCGCCCATCACGGCCCTCCTCGCCTCACCGGAACGCCGCGCGCCCCGTCCGTGTCAGTCTCCGGCCACCAGCGTTCGTGGTCAAGCTGCGACAAGTCGCCGCGGTCAGCCGGTGTAGAGGGCGAGGGCCTGGCGGGTGTCCAGGTACTCCTCCAGGCGGGTGATGCGCCCATCGGCGACCCAGAAGCGGATCATCGCCGGAATGCGCACCGCCGCGCCGCTCTTCGAGGTGCACTGCAGCACGTGCTGCTCGATGAGGCCCCCCGGCGACGGGTAGCGGCAGATGTCGGTGTAGCGCAGGTCGGTCGCCCGCCGGTGCAGGTCGGCGAGGGTGGCGACGTTGTCGTCCACGGATTGGTCCTTCTCGTCGAAGTTGTGCCAGATGGCGGCGTCCGGCGCATAGATCGCGCGCACCGTCGCCACGTCGCCCTGCGCGATGGCGGAGACGAAGCGGGTGATCAGCGCGTCGAGTTCGGCATCGACGGTGTCCTGGGCGTGCGGGTCGGTGGCGGCCATGCGCGCACCGTAGTGGTCAACTGCAGGGAGTGAACGTACCGGCCGGCCACCTCGGCTCCTGGCTCAGGTCGAGGTCGTCGGATGCGCAGGTGGTCGGCGCAGTCTCCAATGGACCTGGGCCGTCGGGGCCGGGCAGCGACGGCCGCGGCTCGACCTCGCCAGGGCGAAAGCCGTCCGTGGCGAAGACCGTTTCGTCCAGCGCGAACGCTCCGTCCTCCACCAGGGTCTCGGTCTCGACCACCTCTCCGAGGCCCTCGAGGGTGTACGTGAACTGGCGCTGCAGCACCGTGGTGCCGTCCGCCGGGTCGACCCACCATCGCGTCACCTGGGTGATTGGCAGCTGCGGATCCGTCGGCCAGGTCAAGAAGCCGTCGATCCGCTGTTCCCAGAGGTGTCCAGGTCGGCCAAGCGCATCGGCTTCCTCCCGGCCGAGGTCGACACCGAGCTCGCCATGGGTGGAGACGAACGGCGCCTCATCCGATCCCAGCTCCGCGGCCACGTTGAGCAACGACGGAGGACTGGTCGGGCCGCTCCACACCAAGAGGTTGTCTCCGTCTTGCATGGGGCAACTGGCGCTCAGCTCGACCGCGACGCCCCGCTCCCAACGCGCCGTTGGATAGACGTAGCTGCCGGCGAGGATGAGGTCCGCGGTGGCGCCATCGCTGGCAGTGACCGACGTTCGCCACCGTCGGCCGGCGCGATCGGCGAAGAGCTCGATCTCCGCCGTGGACGTCTCTGCAGAGGGGAATTCGTCGCACGTCAGGTCCGACGTCAGCGAGTACGTGACTCGGACATGGTGCATCGTTGCACCGGCCGGAGCTGATGACCTCTCGGGCTGATCGCCCCGAAGCACCACCAGGCCAGCCAGCCCGCTGGCGGCGAGGGCGACCATTGCGCCCACCAGGAGGGGTGCCCTCCGACGCGAGTGCTCTGGGTGAGATGGCACCAGCTGCATGCTCTCCCACGGTGGCGCAGAGGGTGTGGCTGCCTCCAGCTCATGCATCGCGCGGGCCACCGCGGCGGACCACTTGGTCGTCATGACAGTTCCTCCTCCAACGTTCGTCGTGCCTCGGTGAGTGCCCGCTCGGTCGAGCGGCGGGAGAGCCCGAGGGTGCGCGAAATCTCCTCCACCGTCATGTCATGCCAGTAGGCGAGGTGGAGCACCGACCGCGCCCTCACCGACAGGCGGTCCACTGCGTCGCGCACCTCCATGCTGAGGTGGCTGTCCGGTTGCGTGTCAGGCGCGGCCGCGGCTGCCTCTCGTCGCCGCCGTCGAACGCCGGCGCGCTGCCGCATGCGTGCCTCGTTGAGGACGGCGCGGTACAGGTAGGCGCGGGGGTCCCGGACTTCGCTCCACGTGACGGATCGCATGGCACCGACGACCGCGCTCGCCATCACGTCCTCGGCATCGGAAGGGCCGACAAGTGTGGTGGCGAAGCGGGTCAGCTCGTCGGCATGCTTCGCGTACACCTCGCCGTCGAGCTCACTCATCACCCGTACGATGCCGCGGACCGGGCAGACCCGCCACTGCACGTACGGTCACAGCCGTCGGGGACTGAGCCCGAGGCCGGGGCCGCCTACTCGAACGCGGCGAAGAGGACGAGGGCAACCACGCCCACCAGCCACACCACGAGGGTGCCGATTACGACCTTGCGCCGCCAGCCGCGTTGCGCGGTCTCCGAGCGCAACGCGTAACCCATGTGTTCGACCTGCCCCATCGGTGAATCCGGATGGGTGGTGGGAGGGAGGTCGGCGGCAGCGATGGCCTCCTCGGGCGAGGTGTCCTGCAGTTCGTCGCTGCCGGCGGCGGGCGCCAGCGCCCCGGGAAGCCCCGGCACCCTCACGTCGGCCACGCCGTCACCGTCGAGATCCAGCTCGTCGTCCATCGAATCCGCCTCCAGTCGCCTCCCGACGGTACTCCGTGGCCCGGCATACTGGGGCTCGCCGATCCGCGGCAACCACGCGGCCGGCGCCAACTCGCCCCTCTAGCTCAATGGCAGAGCAGCGGACTTTTAATCCGTTGGTTCAGGGTTCGAAACCCTGGGGGGGCACACCGCGACGGCGCAGGTCGGAGGCGGCCGTCAGGCTGGGTAGACGTCGATCTCGGTGGCCTTCACCGCGGCGTGCACGGCGTCTCCGGGGCGCAGGGCCAGCGCCTCGAGCGCGGCGGCGGTGATTTCGGCCGTCAACGGAACCTCGCCCTCCAGCAGCACACGCACCCGGTCGCCGAGGCGGTCGAGGTCGGCCACGATGGCAGGCCACACGTTGCGCACGCTCGCATCGGTGGACGGGGCGCTCCGCGACAGCGAGACGGCGGAGGGGCGCACGGCGGCGAACACGTCGCCCGCCGGGGGGTCGGCCACCACGACCGCGGCACCGTTCGCCAGGCGCACCACACCCTCGGTGCAGACGCCCTGGAGCAGGTTCGTGCCCACCAGTTCGGCCACGAACCGCGACCGCGGATGGGCCGTGACCGCGGCGATCGTTCCCGTCTGGACCACCTGCCCGCCATCGAGCACGGCCACCCGATCGGCCAGCGTGTACGCGTCGACGGGGTCGTGGGTGACGAGCAGGCGCATGCCGTCGAAGCCGGCCAGCTGCTGGCGGAGGTCGCGCCGGGTGGTCCTGCGGGTGGCCGCATCGAGCGCGGCCAGCGGTTCGTCCAACAGCAGCAGCCGCGGGTCGGTGGCCATCGTGCGCGCCAACGCCACCCTCTGTTGCTGCCCGCCGGAGAGTTGCCGCGGCCGATGCCCGGCATGGTCCGCAAGGCCGACTCGCTCCAGCCACTCGCCGGCCCGCTTCCTCGCGGCGCCCGCCGCGGTGCCGCGGGCGCGCAGGCCGAACGCCACGTTCTCCAGCGCGGTGAGGTGCGGGAACAGCAGATAGTCCTGGAACACCACGCCCACCGGGCGCTGCTCCGGCCGCACGAACACCCCGGCGCCGGGGTCGTCCAGCGGCGTGCCGTCCAGCAACACATGCCCGCCCGCCAGCGGGAGCAACCCGCACAGCGCCTTCAGCAGCGACGTCTTGCCCGCGCCGTTCGGGCCGAGCACGGCCAGCACTTCCCCTGGCGCCACGGTCAACTCGACGTCCAGCGCCAGCTGACCCACCTGGGCGCGCACCACTGCCTCGAGGGTCATGCCGGAACCCCTGCGGGCTGGTCGCCCAGCCAACGGTCGCGCAGGCCCACGAGCACAGTGAACGACACCACGATCAGGATCAGGCTCAGCACCAGCGCCTGCGGCGGGTCGGTCTCCAATGCCAGGTAGGTGGCCAGCGGCATCGTCTGCGTGGTGCCCGGGTAGTTGCCGGCGAAGGTGATGGTGGCGCCGAACTCGCCGAGCGCCCGGGCCCATGCCAGCACGGCACCGGCCACCAGCGCCGGGCGCACCATCGGCAGCGTCACCCGGCGGAACACGTACCACGGCGACCCGCCGAGGGTGCGCGCCGCGTCGTCGATGCGGTGGTCGTGCTGGCGCAGTGCGGCCTCCACGGTGAGCACCAGAAAGGGCATGGCCACGAACGTCTGCGCCACCACCACACCCCATGTGGTGAACGGCAGGCGGAACCCGAACCAGCGGTCCAGCCACTGGCCGAACAGGCCGCGGCGGCCGAGGGCGAAGAACAGCGCCACCCCGCCCACCACGGGCGGCAGCACCATCGACAGGGTGCACAGGGCGCGCACGAACCGCCTTCCAGGGAAGTCCACCCTGGCCAACACCCACGCCAGCGGCACACCGAACAGCACGGAGAGCGCGGCGGCGGTCAGTGAGGTGCGCAGGCTCAGCCCGAGCGCGCGCCGCACGGTCGGTTCGCGCAGCACGTCGTCCACCCGCGCCCACGGCACGCGCCACAGCAGCCCGGCGAACGGCAGGGCGAAGAAGGCGACCGCCACCACGGCCAGCGCCACCGCCACGGCCGGTGGCCGCCCACCCGTTTGTGTCAAATTTCGGCGACCCGAAGCCCTGGTCATGCGCCGACAGCCTTTACGTAAAGCGGGTGAGGGGGGCGCATACGTTCGGCAGGGTAGTGCGGTCGGGGCAGACTGTTCGGGTGAGCTACCAGCACCTCCTCGTCGAGATCGACGGCCCGTTCGTCACCATCACGCTCAACCGACCGGAAAAGCGCAACGCGCTGGCGCTGGACGTGATGCTCGAACTCACCCGAGCCCTGCGCGAGGTGGCCACAGCCGATGTCTGCGGCGTCATCCTGGCCGCCAACGGGCCGGTGTTCTCCGCCGGGCACAACTTCGGCGACATGGCGGGCGCCTCGCTGGAGGACACCCGCCACCTGTTCGAGGTGTGCACCGAGATGATGGACACCGTGCAGTCGATCCCCCAGGTGGTGATCGCCCGGGTTCATGCCCTGGCCACCGCGGCCGGCTGCCAGTTGGTGGCCACCTGCGACCTGGCAGTGGCGGCCGAGAGCGCGGGCTTCGCCATCCCCGGCGGCAAGGGCGGCCTGTTCTGCCACACCCCACTGGTGGCCGTGGCCCGCAACGTGGGCCGCAAGCGAGCATTGGAGATGGCGATGACCGGCGACCCGATCAGCGCCGCCACCGCAGTGGAGTGGGGCCTGATCAACAAGGCCGTGCCCGACGACCAGCTGGACGCCGAGGTCGGCGACCTGCTCTCTCGCGCCACCCGCGGCAGCCTGGCCAGCAAGGCGCTCGGCAAGCGTGCCTTCTACGCCCAGGTGGGCCTGGACCAGGCGGCGGCGTACGCCTACGCGATGGACGTGATGGCCCGCGCCGCCCTCACCGCGGACGCGCAGGAGGGCATCGCCGCCTTCCTGGAGAAGCGCCGCCCCCACTTCACCGAACGCGGCTGATCACCCGGGCCGTTACACCCGGCCCGGTCCAACCGGCCGCGTTGCGCGCGGATACCCCCAGGGGGTACATTGGTCGGCGTGCACGGAACGCCCGGTTACCACGACGACAAGGCGAAGGTCCTGGCGCGGCTGAAGCGCATCGAGGGCCAGGTGCGCGGCCTGCACCGCATGGTGGACGACGAGACGTACTGCATCGACGTCCTCACCCAGGTGGCAGCAGTCACCAAGGCCTTGCAGGGCGTGGGCTTGCACCTCCTGGAGCAGCACCTGCAGCATTGCGTTGCCGGCGCCGCAGCCGAGGGTGCCGGCGGCGAACGAACCGACGAACTCGTGCACGAAGCCACCAAAGCCGTCGAGCGACTGCTGCGGACCTGACACCTCACATCGAACGGAGCATCACATGAGCGAACTCACCCTCACCGTCCCGGGCATGACCTGCGGCCACTGCGAAGCAGCGGTCAAGGGCGAGGTCGGCAAGGTCGCCGGCGTCACCGGCGTCGACGTGGACCTCGGCACCAAGCTCGTCACCGTGTCCGGCGAGGCGCTGGATCGCGCCGCGCTGGTGGCCGCCATCGACGAAGCCGGCTTCGAAGTCGCCGGCTGACCCTGCTGCCATGACCCCCGTCGCCACCCGCCTGGCTGCCTTCGTGCTGGTGCTCGCCGGCACGTTCGGCACTGCCTACGCGGTGGGCGAGCGGCTGCCCGGGCACTCCCACACGGGAAGCGACGGGCACACCCATACCCATACGCCCGGCCTGACCGTGCCGGTGGTGCCGGGGGCCACGTACGCCGGCTATCAGCTGAGCACCGATGCCGTGCAGCCGCCCACCGACCTGCTGCCCGGGAGTGCCACGTTCCACCTCGTGGCGCCCGACGGCAGCACGGTCGGCAGCTATCTGCCGGTGCATGAGGCGGACCTGCACGTGATGTTGCTGCGGCCCGACCTCAGCGACTTCCAGCACCTCCACCCGGCCATCGGCGCCGACGGCAGTTGGACCGTGCAGATCCCATCTCCCGGCCGCTGGCACCTGGTCTTCGAGAGCACCCCGAGCGGCCAGGTGGACCCCGTGGTCGTCAGCGCCACGGTCGACGACGCGGTGGTGGTGCCGGCGGCGTCACTGCCCGCCCCCTCGGACACGGTGGCCGTGCCCACCGCACATGGCGAGCTCACCGTCACTCGCGACGGCCTCAACTTCTTCGTCGCCGACGCCAGCGGCACCACGCCCGACGGGCTGGAGCCCTACCTCGGTGCGCCGGCCCACATGGTGGCCTTCCGCGACACCGACCTCGCGTACCTCCACCTGCACCCGATGGGCGACGTGCCCGGCACGTACATGTTCCAGGGCACCCTGGAGCCGGGCGCCACCTATCGGCTGTTCCTCCAGTTCGGCTACCACGGCCAGGTGCTGAGCGTGGCCTTCACGGTGCCGGTGCCCGCGGCGGAGGCCGGCGCATGAACGTCGTCGACGCCCCCGACCTGGTGCACGTGGACCTCGACCTCACGGGCATGACCTGCGCCGCGTGCGCCAACCGGATCGAGAAGAAGCTCAACCGGCTGGGCGGGGTGACGGCAACGGTGAACTACGCCACCGAGCGCGCCTCGATCACGGTGGCGGACGCCGGTGTGGACACCGCGGCGCTGGTGGCCGCCGTGGAGTCCATCGGGTACGGCGCGCATGTGCCCGCGCCACCGCAGGCCGGCCAGCCGGACGCCAACGAGGCCCGTGTGGCGGACCTGCGGCGGCGCCTGCTGCTGGCCACGGCGCTGGGCCTGCCCGTGCTGTTGGTGTCGATGGTGCCCGCGTTGCAGTTCCGCGGTTGGCAGTGGGTGGCGCTGGTGCTGGCCACGCCGGTGGCCGCGTGGTCGGCGATGCCGTTCCACACGGTGGCCTGGAAGAACGCCCGCCAGGCCGAAGCCAGCATGGACACCCTGGTCTCGGTCGGCGTCATCGCCGCCTACGGCTGGAGCCTCTACGCCCTGCTGGCCACGTCGGCCGGCGACATCGGGATGAACATGCCGATGTCGCTCGTGCCCCAACGCGGCGACAGTCACCACCTGTACTTCGAGGTCGCCAGCACCACCGTGGCGCTCATCCTCGCCGGGCGCTACTTCGAAGCGAAGGCGAAGCGCCGCGCCGGCGGCGCGTTGCGTGCCCTGCTGTCCCTCGGGGCAGACACCGCCAGCGTGCTGCAGCCCGACGGCAGCGAACTCACCCGCCCCACGGCGGCCCTGCGCGTCGGCGACCGCTTCGTGGTGCGCCCCGGCGAACGCATCGCCACCGACGGCGAGGTGGAGGACGGCAGCTCCGCGGTGGACATGAGCCTGGTCACGGGCGAGAGCGTGCCGGTGGAGGTCGGCCCCGGGGACGGCGTCACGGGAGCCACGATCAACACCAACGGTCGGCTGGTCGTGCGCGCCACCCGAGTCGGCGCGGACACCGCTCTGGCGCAGATGGCCCGCCTGGTGGAGGCCGCGCAGAGCGGCAAGGCGCCGGTACAACGCCTGGCGGACCGCGTGGCCGGCGTGTTCGTGCCCGTGGTGATCGTGCTGGCCGTGGCCACCTGGGGCTTCTGGACGGCCCGCACCGGCAGCGTCACCCAGGCCATCGGCGCCGCGGTGTCGGTGCTGATCATCGCCTGCCCGTGCGCCCTCGGCCTGGCCACGCCGACTGCCCTCCTGGTGGGCACTGGCCGCGGCGCCCAGATGGGCATCCTCATCAAGGGCCCGGAGATCCTCGAGAGCACCCGCCGCGTGGACACCATCGTGTTGGACAAGACCGGCACCGTCACCACCGGCACGATGGCCGTCGTCGCCGTGCAGCCCACGAGTGCGTGGGGTGGCAGCGAGGACGACCTGCTGGCCGTGGCTGCGGCCGTGGAGGCCGCCAGCGAGCACCCGATCGCCGCCGCCGTGGTGCGCGCCGCCTCGGAGCGCCGCCTCGTGGTACCCGGGGTGGAGGGCTTCGCCGCCGAAGCCGGCGTGGGCGCCCACGGCACGGTGAACGGTCGCCCCGTGCACGTGGGCCGCGCGGCGCCGGATGAGGTGCCGACGGATGGCGGGCCGCACACGGTCATCGCTGTCCGGGTGGCGGGCGAACTGGCGGGCACGATCTCGGTGGCGGACACCGTGAAGCCGAGCAGCGCCGCCGCCATCGATCGCTTCCGCCGCCTCGGGCTGCGCCCCTGGCTGCTCACCGGCGACAACGCGGCCACGGCCACCGCGGTGGCCGCCGAGGTCGGGATCGGACCCGCCAACGTGATCGCCGGGGTCCTGCCCGACGGCAAGGTGGCCGAGATCGTTCGCCTCCAAGCAGCCGGCCGTGTGGTGGCGATGGTGGGCGACGGGGTGAACGACGCCGCGGCACTGGCCCAGGCCGACCTCGGCATCGCCATGGGCACCGGCACGGATGTGGCCATCGAGGCCAGCGACCTCACGCTCGTGCGCTCCGACCTCGCGGCCGCCGCCGATGCCATCCACCTCAGCCGGCGCACGCTGGCCGTCATCAAGGGCAACCTGTTCTGGGCGTTCGCCTACAACGTCGCCGCACTCCCGCTGGCCATGGGGTGGTTGCTGTCGCCGGTGGTGGCCGGCGCGGCGATGGCGTTCAGCAGCGTGTTCGTGGTGAGCAACAGCCTGCGCCTCCGCGGCTACCGCCCCGGCCACTGACCGCCCGCCGCCCGCTGACTGCCGCCAGCGTTCACGCAGCGGCGGCCACCGCCGCCCGCACCCGGTGGATCGCCGCGTCGCGGTAGTTGGTGAGCGTGCGCACGCTCACCTCCAGCGCAGCCGCGGCTTCGGCGGCGGTACCGCCCTTCATCAGGCGGCGCAGCACGGCGCGGTCGCGGTCGGAGAGCGCGGTGTCGGCCACCTCCAGCACCTCCTCCAGCTCGGCGGCGGGTTCGGCGGGTTCGTCCTCCGGCTCCACCGGCACGTCGAAGTGGTGCGGCTCCACCACCTCGGCGCGCCACTGCCGCCGGCCGGCCTTCACGAACGCCTGGTGTTCGGTGGCCCGCAGCAGCCCGGCCACCACATAGATCGGCCGGTGCTCGACCGGGTAGGTGCGGATCACCATCCACGCCGACGCCACCAGTTCCTCGAAGGCCGCCTGCCAATCCCCTCCGCAGGAACCTGCCCAGCGGCGGGCCCGGTTGCAGAGGCCGGGCAGCATCCGTTGCAGCACCACCCGGGCCGCCACGTCGTCCGCGTGGGCCACCTGGACCAGCGCCCCCAGCAGGCGGTCGGCGGCCCCACCCGGCTCCGTCTCCGCCGCGCCCGGGGTGGCCCCCAGTGAGGCGCCGGCGGCGCGCAGCAGATCGTCCAGCGACTCCAGTGAGCGCGGCGACAGGTGCAGTTGCCAGCCGGCGGCGCGCCGCAGCAGCGCCGGCCGGCAGCGAAGGCGGTTCCACTCGTTGTCGAGGCGGACGGGGAGCGTGCAGCGAGTCGTCATGGGCCGCAGCGTCCGCGCGGTGCCTCACTGCTGGGCTCACAGGAACCCTCACCGCGACCCTCACAGGGAGGAATTTTCGGACTTCTTTGCCGAATTGGCCGGCTCGCTGTGCACCAGAAGGGTGATGGACCTCGCCTGCACCTGGATCGCCGGCCCCGACGCCGGTGCCGCTACCACCCTCCCCACCGGCCGTGGCGTGGTCGGCCGTGCCCCGACCGCGGACCTTCGCTGCGCCGATCCCGCCCTCCAACCCCACCACGCCCTGCTCGACCACGACGCCAGCGGGACGGTGGAGCTGACCCCGCTGACCGGGCGGGTCGCCGTGAACGGCCGACCGGTGGAGGGGCCGACGGTCGTCGAGCCCGGAAGCAGGATCGAGCTCGGCCACAGCGTGCTGACGCTCGGCCCGAGCCCTGCGTTCGGCCCGGTGGCCCTGCACGGCACGGCGGTGGTCCGCACCCGGCGGCCCCCTGTGCCCGCCCCGGCTGCGGCTCCGGTCGACCCGCCCGAGCTGCCGGCTGCGGAGGAGCGCCCGGGTGGGCTGCTGCCCGCCGCCATCGCGCTCGCCGGCAGTGGGGCGATGGCGGCCATCCTCGGGCAACCGATGTTCCTGTTGTTCGGCGCCCTCGGTGCGTCGGTGGCGCTCGGGAGTTGGGGTGCGCAGTGGGTGGCCCGCGCTCGCCGCCGGCGGCGGGCGGTGGCGGCGCACAGAGCCGCGGTCGAGGCCGCCGAATTGGCCCGGGCGCACGCGCGCCTCCAGGTCGTGGCCGCCTCCCTGGCGGTGGCGCCCGGGCTGGCCGCAGCGCGCCGCACTGTGGAGGCGGGGACCTCCGACCTGTGGGCCCGCCGCGTCGGCGACCCGGACGCGTTCACGGTGGCACTCGGCCACGGCAGCGCGTGGTGGGGCGACGAGCAGGTGGGGGAGGTGCCCGTGGCCGCTGGGCTCGGCCCGGACACTCGGCTGGCGCTGACCGGGCCGAAGGCGGCGCTCGTGGCCCGGGCGATGGTGGTGCAGCTGGTCGCCCAGTGCGGGCCTGCCGACCTCCGAGTGGTGGTGGTCACCCCTCACGCCGGCCGGTGGCTGTGGCTGCAGGGCCTGCCCCACGCGACCCTGCCCGACGGCGCGGTGGCGGTCGTCGGCGACGACCTGCTCGCCGAGACGCTGGCCACCCTGCAGGTCGGCCCGCCGGCCGCCGGCACCGAAGGCGAGCCGCAACCGGCCGTGCGTGGTGCCCACCTTGTGCTGATCACGGACCACGCCCCATGGTTGGCGGCGCGGACCAGCCAGCTCCGCCGCGCCCTGCACGCCCCCGGAACGGCGCTGCTGGCGGTACTGGAGGCCGAGGCCACCGTGCCCCACTGGTGCACGTCGGTGCTCACCACCAACGCCGGCCCGGCCGCCGGGTGGGTGGACGACACCGCAGCCAGCTTGCTGCCGACGAGGGTCCATCTCGCCGGCTGCAGTGTGGCGTCCGCGGCCGACGTGGTGGCCGCGCTGGGCGAACTGACCGACCCGGAGGACCCATTGGCGGCCGCCGCCGCCATGCCGCGCACGGTGGCGCTCGGCCAGCTGCTCGGTTCTGCCGCGGCCAACCCGGCCGCCATCCGCGCCCGCTGGGCGGCCGCCATCGCCGCAGGGACCCCGGCCGAGCTCGCGCCGCGCACCGTGCTCGGCGTGGCCGGCGACGGTGCCGTGGACATCGACCTCGTCCGCGACGGCCCCCACGGGCTGGTGGCGGGCACCACCGGTGCGGGCAAGAGCGAGCTGCTGCGCAGCCTGGTGGCCGGCCTGGCGGTGGCCCTGCCGCCCACCCATCTCACGTTCGTGCTGGTGGACTACAAGGGCGGTGCCACCTTCGATGCCTGCGCCCGCCTGCCCCATGTGGTGGGCGTGGTGACCGACCTCGACGACCAGCTGGCCGACCGCGCGCTGCGCAGCCTGCACGCCGAGTTGCGCCGCCGCGAGCGGCTGCTACGCGACCATGGCGTGGCCGACCTCGCCGAGCTGTGGGCGCGGCAGCCGGATGTGGTGCTACCCCGGCTGGTGGTGGTGATCGACGAGTTCGCGGCCCTGGTGGCCGAGCAGCCGGCGTTCCTCCACGCGCTGGTGGGCGTGGCCCAACGCGGCCGCAGCCTGGGCGTGCATCTGATCCTCGCCACCCAACGACCCCAGGGGGTGATCAGCGACGACATCCGCGCCAACACCAACCTGCGCATCGCCCTGCGCCTGCAGGACGCCACCGAGGCGATGGATGTGGTGGGCGACCGCGGCCCGGCCACCCTCTCGCGCACCCTTCCCGGCCGCGCCGTGCTGCGGCTCGGGCCGAGCGAACACGTCACGTTCCAGGCGGCGGCGTGCACCGTGCCGGACGGCGCGGGTGTCACCGACCTCGACCGGGTCGTGCAGCGCGTGGCCGAAGCGGCGCGCCAGTTGGCCCTGCCGCCCGCCGGCTCACCGTGGTTGCCGCCCCTGCCCACCGACCTGCCGCGCCACAGCCTGGCGGACGGGGCGATCGGCCTGGTCGACGCACCCGACCTGCAGGCGCAGCACCCGTTGCGTTGGCAGCCGGCGGACGGCGGGGTGCTCGTCGCCGGCAGTGCCGGCAGCGGGCTGGCGTCCACCCTCTCCCTCATGGGCGGGGTGGCCCGCGATGTCGGCGCACATGTCGTGGCCCTCGCCCTCACCGAGGGGTCGCTGCAGTGCGCCGGTGCGGACATCGTGTCGGTGGCGAGCCCGGAGCGCGTGCTGCGGCTCCTGCACCACCTCCGGCGCCCACTGGCCACCCCCACGCTGCTGCTGGTGCACGAGCTGGACCTCGTGCGCCGCCTGCTGGACCAGCCGGACACACAGGCGATGCTCGACTCGCTGGACTCCGTGCTCGACGGCACCGGGGCGGACCCGAGCGGTGCGCCGCTGACCGTCGTGGTCGGGGTGCGCCAGCCATCGGCGGTGCCGGCCCGCCTGGCCCACGGCCTGGCGCACCGTTGGGTGCTGCACCTCGACGACCCCCACGAGGCGGGCCTGCTCGGCGTGGGCCCCGGGGCGGTGCCGGCCAAGGTGCCGGGCCGGGTGCACCTGGCCGGTGAGGGCCTGACGGCCCAACTGGTGCGCCCGGTGGTGGTCAGCGAAACCGTCGCCCCGGCAGACGGCGGGCAGCTGCGTCAGGTACCGGCACGGCTGGAGCACGGGGCGTTGCCCGCGGGCCGTGTGCACGACGGCGCGCTGCACCTTCCGTTCGCCCTCGAGGTGGAGAGCGGCGAGGCGAGTGTGCTGCACCTCACCGACGGCGACCATGTGTTGGTCGTCGGCCCGGCGCGCAGCGGGCGGTCCACCACCCTCGTCACCCTCGTGGCGGCGTGGCGCACGGCGGTGGACGGCGGGGTGGTGGTGGCCCTGGTGCCGCGCCGCTCGCCGGTGGCCCACGCGGCCGATGTGGTGCACGACCGCCGCAGCGTGGCCGACGCCGTCGCTGCGGTGGAGGCCGCCGCGACGACCGGCCCGGTGCTGTTCGTGGTCGATGATGCGGACGCGGTGGACGACTCGGGCGGCAGCCTGGCAGCCCTGCTCGCTGCGGGCCGGCCAGGGCTGCTGGTGCTGGCCGGAGGGCGGGCGGACGCGTTGCGTCAGAGCTACGGCCACTGGACGGCCACGGTCCGCCGCAGCCGGGTGGGGGTGGTGCACACCGGCGGCAGCGACCTCGACGGCGACCTGTTCAACATGGTGTTGCCGCGGCGATTGGCGGTCCGCCCACGCCCCGGGCTGGTGTGGGCACTCGACGGAGGGGCACCGATTCTGGCGCAGGTGGCGCTCCCTCCGGGCTGCCCCTCATGGCGGGCGACGACCGTTGACCCTGCCCAGGCCAGTAGGCTCGCTGCCCGATGAAGCGGACGACCCCCTCCCTGTTCACGCGATGCGTCGCGACCCTCGTTCTGACCGGGATCGCGCTCGCCGCATGTGGCGACGACGAGAGCGCCAGCACCACCAGCCTCGTGGCCCAGCCGCGGGTCACGGTCACCTCGCTGGCCGACGATCCGGTCAGCCAGTTGCTGGCCGCGATCTACGCTCGCCTGCTGGAGGACGCCGGTTTCCGTGTGGCCCGCCGGGACCCGATCGACATGGACCGCGACGCGTACTTCGCCGCCGTGCAGTCCGGCGAGATCGACCTCATCCCCGAATGGTCGGGCGAGTTGCTCACCTACGTCTACTCGCGGCCGGATGCACCCACCTCGCCGACCACGATCGTTCCGGACTCGCCGGCCACCACCGCCGCCCCCGTCACCATCGCCACGACCACCACGCTTCCTGCCGAGACCACCACCACGGTCACGGCGGACACCACGGCCGACACGACAGCGGAGACCACGGCGGACACGACGGCGGACACCACTGCCGACACGACCGCCGACACGACGGCGGAGACCACTGCCGACACCGCTGCCGAGACCACCGTTGCCGAGTCCACCACCACTGTCGTCGCCGACTCCACCACGACCACCGTGCTCAGCGGCAACGGCCGCGGTGTGGTGGAGCAGGTGTTGGTGATTCAGGCCGCGCTGGACGACTCCGTCGTCATCAACAGCGGCATGATCGCCGAACACAAGACGGTCATCGCCTGCACGGAGGCCGCGATGGAGGCCAACGCCGACGTCCAGCTGGCCACCCTGTCCAACCTTGCTTCGATCGCCCCCGGGATCCGCCTCGGCGCGTCTGCAGAGTGGATCGCCGACGAGGAAGCCGGCCTGCCGGCGTTCCAGACGTTCTACGGTGGCGAGTTCAAGGACGTCGTGGAATCCGACGACGTGGCCGCGGCCGCCGAAGCGGGCGATGTGGAGTGTGTGGCCATCGACTCGCTCGACCCGGCCATCACCGCCCAGTCGCTGACGATCATCGCGGACGACCGCACGATGTTCCCCGGCAACGCGGCCATCGCCCTCGTCAACGCCGAGGTCGGCGGGCCCGACCTGCTCTCGGCGATCGACGCCATCGCCTCCAGCCTCACCACGGAACGGCTGAACCAGATGGTGCGCCAGATCGTGGAGAACAACGCCGACCCCGTCGTCCTCGCCAACGCCTTCGTCGACAGCATCTGAGCCGGTAGGCCCATGCACCTCACCGTCGAGCACCTCTCGAAGCGATTCGGCAAGACGCTCGCCGTCGACGACCTGAGCTTCGAAGTGCGGCCGGGCGAGGTCACCGGCTTCCTCGGCCCGAACGGGTCGGGCAAGAGCACCACGATGCGCTGCATGCTCGGCCTCGACCGCGCCGAAACCGGGCGCGCCCTGTTCGACGGGCGGCCGTACTCCCAGCTGCGCACGCCGTTGCATCAGGTCGGTGCATTGCTGGACGCCGGCTACGTGCACCCGGGTCGCACGGCGCGCAACCACCTCCGCTGGCTGGCGGCCTCCAACGGCCTCTCCCGCGGGCGGGTGGAGGAAGTGCTCGACCTGGTGGGGCTGCACGACGCCGCGGGCAAGCGGGTGCGGAGCTACTCGCTGGGCATGCGCCAACGGCTCGGGTTGGCCAGCGTGCTGCTCGGCCGGCCGCAGACGGTGATCCTGGATGAGCCGGCCAACGGGCTCGACCCGGAGGGCATCCGCTGGATCCGCGACGTGCTCGGCCACCTCGCCGCCGACGGCTGCACCGTGCTCGTCAGCAGCCACCAGCTGGCCGAGATCGCCCTGATCGCCAACCAGTTGGTCGTCATCGGGCGCGGCCGGCTGATCGAGCAGGCGTCGGTAGCGGACTTCGTCGGTCGTTGGGCGGAACGTTGGGTGCAGGTCAAGGGCCCGGCTCTTGGGGCACTGAGTTCCGCCATCGTCCGGTCCTACCCGTCGGCCGATGTCACCTCGGTCGATGCCGACACCCTGCACGTCCGGGGGCTGGACTGCCCGGCGGTGGGCGAGCTGGCAGCAGCGCAGGGTGTGGTGCTGCACGAGCTCTCGCCGCAGACGGGTTCGTTGGAGGACGCCTTCCTCAAGGCCACGGCGCACGCGCAGGAGTACCGCTCCGGCGGCGGCACGGCGGAGGTCGCAGCATGATCCACACGATCCAGTCCGAATGGATCAAGGTCCGTACGGTCACGATGAACTGGGTGCTCGGTGGCGTCACCGTGGCCTTGCCGTTGCTCGTCAGCGTGCTCACCGCGTTGTTCACGTCGGACGATCCCGGCCACTACGACACGCGCACCCTCGTCGAGGACCTGGTCGGGTCGTCGATCTTCACCGGCCTCATCCACGGCATCATCGCCACCGCCGGCGTCACCGGTGAGTTCGGCTTCGGCACCATCCGCCCCACGTTCGCGGCCACCCCGTCGCGCCTGCGGGTGGTCGCTGCCAAAGTGGTGGTGGCCGTGCTCACGGCCTGCAGCCTGACCACGGTGGTGCTCCTGGTGAGCTACTTCGCCAGCGCTGCCGTTGCCGACGGCAACGGGGTGAAGGTCGACCTTGCCGAAATGGCCGACGGGTCGGCGCCGCTGGTCGGCGCGGTCGTGTTCGCCGGGTTGATGGCGGTCGTCGGTGTCGGGCTGGGCCTGCTCGTGCGTTCCACCCCCGGTGCGGTCACCATCCTGCTGGCATGGCCATTGGTGGTCGAGGGTCTGGTCGGGGGTCTCGTGCAGGTCATCACCAGCAGCGAGAACGTCATGCGGTGGTTCCCGTTCCAGTGCGGCTTCCGGCTGATGTCGCTCTCCAGCGAGTTCGACTTCGACTTCATGGACGAGCCGAGCCGGCTTGCCAGCGGTGTGGTGTTCGCACTGTTTGCCGTGGTGGTGCTGGCACTTGGCACCCTGCGCACACAGCGCAGCGACGCCTGAGCCTGGCGACGGCACGGTTCAGCGCGAGCGCAACTCCAGGGAATCGCGCTTGAGGATGGTGTAGCGCCGCTCGTGCTGGTCGATCCAGCCGAGGCGGATGAAGCTGGCGATGGCCTTGTTCACGCGCTCCCGCGAGGCGCCGACCATGCCGGCGAGCTCCTCCTGGGTGATCGGGAGGGTGAATTCGTCGGCCCCCTCGGACAGCTCCAGCAGGCGCTTCGCGGTGCGGCCGGTGACGTCGAGGAACACGCTGTCCGCCAGCGCTTCATCCATCACACGCAGCCGCTGGGCCAGCAACCGGGTGACGGCCCACAGCAGGGTCGGGTCGCCGCGGAAGGCGGAGATGACGGGGTCGAACGGGATGGCCAGCACGGTGGAAGGCTCCAGGGCGCGGGCCATGGCCGAGCGCGGCCCTTCGTCCAGCATGGCCATCTCGCCGAACAGGTCGCCGGAGTCCATCAGCGCCACCACGGTCTCGCGATGGTCGATGGGGTTGGCGATGGCGATGGCCACCCGCCCGCTGACCACCAGGTACAGCGAATCGGCGACGTCGCCCTCGCGGAACAGCACGTCGCCACGAATGAGGTGCAGCTCGCTGCCCAGACCAGCGAGGTCGCGAATGACCGACGGCGGCGCGTCGGCGAAGAAATCGGTACGGGCGAGCAGTTCTTCGTGAGCCATGACCACCCTCACGGTACTACCCTCGCCGGGATGCCGCAGCAGCAGCCCGCCCCGG
>JBPOIX010000304.1:0-3374 GCA_052034175.1 Actinomycetota bacterium | reverse complement strand
GTTCGTCGTCGCTGTCCGGCCTGCGGAACGCTGCGACCTGTACCGATCGTGCTGCTGCAGCGTCGCCCGGGCCTTCCCGTCGAATGATCATGTCGACAGTCTGACCGAGTCGCCTTCCGGAGGCCTGTGAGTTTCGTGCGGCACAAGGCGGCCACGCGTCCGCGGACGCGTGGGCGATGGCTGCTGAGCCGACGAGTGCGCGCCGACCTACAGCGCGGTGGCGTCGGCGATGATCGGCTCGAGCATCAGCTCGGGCTCGTCGCTCATCAGACGCTGCAGGCGGTAGCGGTTCTCGAACAGCGCCACCAGCGCGCCGTCGCCGCGGGTGAGGATGCGGATGCCACCGATCTGGCGCAGGCGTTCGGCCGAGGCCTTGTCCGTCAGGCGGATCGCCTGGTACGGCGCCGACAGCACCTCGCTCGGTGCGCCGAACTCGGAACCGAGCCGGTGGGCGAACACCTCGAACTGCAGCTGACCGACCGCGGCGAGCACGTTCTCCACGTCGCCCATGTCGGGGTCGCGCAGCACCTGCACCACGCCTTCCTCGTCCAGCTGTTCCAGACCCTTGCGGAACTGCTTGAACTTGCCGTTGTCCAGCGGGCGGGCGCGAGCGAACACCTCAGGGGCGAAGCGGGGGAGCGGTGGGAACGTGACCGCGGAGCCGTCGTAGCCGGCGCCGTACAGGGTGTCGCCGATGAGCACGCCAGTGGCGTTCACCAGGCCCACCACGTCGCCGGGGAAGGCTTCCTCGACGGTCTCGCGGTCGGCACCGAACGCCGTGGTGGCGTACTTGGTGGTCATGTCCCGGCCGGTGCGGGAGTTGGTGGCGGTCATGCCACGCTCGAAGCGGCCGGAGCAGATGCGGGCGAAGGCGATGCGGTCGCGGTGCGACGGGTCCATGTTCGCCTGCACCTTGAACACGAAGGCGCTGAACGGTGCGTCGAGCGGCCGATCGTCACCGGCCACGTCGGCCCGCGGCGACGGCGCCGGGCACAGGTCGACCACCGCGTCGAGCAGCTTGCGCACGCCGAAGTTGGTGAGTGCCGAGCCGACGAACAGCGGCGTGCTCTCGCCGGCCAGGAACGACGGCATGTCGATGTCCGCACCGACGGCCTCCAGCAGGCCGAGCTCGTCCTCGGCTGCCTGCCATGCCCGGCCGACACCGGCGGCACGCGCCTCGGAGAACGGCATGTCCTCCTCCAACGCCGCGGACGCGCCGCGGGCCGTGCGGGTGAACGCGGTGTAGAGGCCGGTGCGGCGGTCGATGACGCCGTGGAAGTCCTCGCCGTTGCCCACCGGCCAGGTGACCGGGGTGGGCCGCAGGTTGATCTGCGCTTCGATCTCGTCCAGCAGCTCCAGCGGCTCGCGGGACGGGCGGTCGTACTTGTTGAGGAAGGTCAGCACCGGCAGGTTGCGCGAGCGGCACACCTGGAACAACTTCAGCGTTTGGCTCTCGATGCCCTTCGCCGCGTCGAGCACCATCACGACCGCATCGACGGCCGCGAGCACCCGGTAGGTGTCCTCGCTGAAGTCCCGGTGGCCGGGCGTGTCGAGCAGGTTGATCGTGTGCTCCCGGTAGGGGAACTGCAGCACGGTGGACGAGATGGAGATGCCGCGCTGCTGCTCGAGCTCCATCCAGTCGCTGCGGGCGCTCTTGCGGCCCTCGCGGGCGTGGACCGCGCCGGCCACCTGCACCGCGCCGGAGTACAGCAGGAACTTCTCCGTCAGCGTGGTCTTGCCGGCGTCGGGGTGGCTGATGATGGCGAACGTGCGCCGCTTCCCGGCCTCGGCAATCGCGTCTGCACTCACGAGGAGTCGAGGCTACCGGCACCGACGGGGCGGCGCCCGGGGCGATGTCCCGAACGCACTTCGCCGTTCACTCCTGGTTCACGGTTCGTTCTCATCGTTCTCTCAACTTCGGGTCGCACCATGTGCCCGTACCGAAGAACGAAAGGGACGAACATGCCCAAGGGCGCAGTGCTTGCAGTGGATCTGATGGCCGTCGTGGTGATGGCATGTGCGGTGTACTTCCCTCGGCATCGGCGGCGCGACATGGTGTTCGCTTACGTCGGGCTCAACGCCGGCGTGGCCGCGGTCACCATCGCCCTCGATAGCGCCAGCATCGGCGCCGGCCTGGGGCTCGGCCTGTTCGGCGTGCTGTCGATCATCCGCCTCCGCTCCAGCGAGCTCACCCAGGCCGAAGTGGCCTACTACTTCGTGGCGCTGGCGATGGGCCTGCTCGGTGGCTTCGAGCTCGACCCCACGTGGGTCAGCGCGGTGCTCATCTGCATGCTGGTGGCCGTGGTGTTCGTGGCCGACCACCCCCGCCTCCTGCAGGGGTACCGCCAGCAGGTGATCACCGTCGACCGGGCCTACACGGACGAGGCAGAACTGCGCCACTACCTGGGCGAACTGCTGCGGGCCGACGTGAAGCACATGGTGGTCGAGAAGGTGGACCTGGTCCGCGACACCACCGTGGTGGACGTGCGCTACCGCCTACTGGTCCACGGCCCAGCCGCCGTCGCCGGCTCGGTGGAGAAGGTGAGGGCAGCGCGATGAGCGACCTACAACCCATCACCCTGCAGGAGCTGAACGACGCGGCCGCGATGCTCACTCGCACCGACCGCAAGTATGTGGTGCGGCCCGGCGAGCTGGCCGCCGTGGTGTCGATGATGCCCGGGCCCGTTCGGGTGCTGGACATCGAAGGCCACCGCTCGTTCGCTTACGAGTCCGTCTACTTCGACACGCCGGAGCTGGCGTCGTACCTCGCGGCAGCCCGCAAGCGCCGCCACCGCTGGAAGGTGCGCACCCGCACCTACCTGGACAGCGGCCAGTGCATGCTCGAAGTGAAGGTGCGCAACGGCCGGGACCAGACGGTGAAGCACCGGATCGAGTACGCCCCCGACGATGCCGGCCGGCTGACCGACAACGGCCGGGCCTTCGTGGCCGAGCTGGTGGACCTGCCGGACGCAGGGCGCGAGCTGCAGCCGACTCTGACCACCCGCTACACCCGCACCACGTTCGTGATGGACACGATGCGGATGACGGTGGACGCCGACCTGGAGTGCACCCGCCGCGACGGCGCCACGGTCCGCCTGCCGGAACTGTTGATCGTCGAGACGAAGTCCGCCGGGCCGGCGTGCCCCGTGGACCGGCTGCTATGGGGCGAGGGCAATCGCCCCTTGTCGATCAGCAAGTACGCCGTCGGCATGGCCGCCCTCGACGCCGACCTGCCGGCGAACAAGTGGATGCCAGTGCTGCGCCGCCACTTCGGCCGAGCCAACCCCTGGCCCGCGACGGCCAGGCCCGCGCCGGCCGCGACCCCCCCGTCCCCCCCCAAGGGCCCCCGATGTTACCCCCACGCCGCGCCCGCC
>JBPOIX010000110.1:0-11163 GCA_052034175.1 Actinomycetota bacterium | reverse complement strand
CGCCAGCGCCGTTCGCCGGCGATGAGCTCGTAGCTCCCCTCCCCCGCCTGGCGCACCAGGATCGGCTGCAGCACCCCGATCTCACGGATCGACGCCGCAAGTTCTGCCAGCGACTCCTCGTCGAAGTGCACGCGCGGCTGGTTCGGGTTGGGAACGATGCTCCCGACCGGAAGGTCGTCGAGGCGCGGCTGATCGCCGCTGACCACCGCCGCAGCGTCTGCCGGGATGAGGGCGCCGAGACCTTTACCGAGACCGCTCAGACGGGCCACCGCTGACCTCCTTGGCTACACCGCGATAGGCCGTGGCCCCGCGAGACGTGGGATCGAAGGTGATGATCGGCTGCCCGAACGACGGGGCCTCCGAAAGGCGCACGGTGCGCGGCACCACGGAGCGGCACACCTTGTCGCCGAAGTGCTCCCGCACCTCACGGACGACCTGCTCTGCCAGCTTGGTGCGGGCGTCGTACATCACGCAGACGATCGTGCTGACGTCCAGCGTCGGGTTGAGGTTGCGCTTCACCAGGTCGACGTTGCGCAGTAGCTGCCCCAGGCCCTCGAGGGCGTAGTACTCGCACTGGATCGGCACGAGGACCTCGCTGGCCGCCGTCAGCCCGTTGACGGTGAGCAGGCCCAATGACGGCGGGCAGTCGATGAGCACGAAGTCGTAGTCCGGGAGAACGGCGTCGATGGCCTTGCGCAGCCGGTTCTCGCGGCTGAAGGCGGGGACCAGCTCGATCTCAGCCCCGGCAAGGTCGAGGCTGGCCGGGGCGACGAAGAGGTTCTTCACCGAGGACGGCTCCACACAGTTCTCGATCGGGACCTCGTGCATGATCACGTGGTACATCGACGTTTCGAGGCCGCGGTTCTCGATGCCCAGGCCGGTGGAGGCGTTGCCCTGTGGGTCGAGGTCGATGATGAGCGTGCGGTAGCCGAGTTCGGCCAGGCAGGCACCAAGGTTGATCGTGGTCGTGGTCTTGCCGACGCCGCCTTTTTGGTTGGCGACGGCAATGACGCGGGGGAGTGGTCGGCGTTCGGTCATTGAAGAGCGACTCCGGTGCTGTTCGTGCCCGCGACACGGATGGTCGAGCGGGACCCGGTAGGGGGAGGATAGCGGACCCCGCTGGACGCGCGTGGGATGGGCGCCGGGATGTTCCACGTGAAACACCCAGCCGGTCCGGCGGCACCTCGTTCGGCCATCACGGGATGTTCCACGTGGAACCCTGGGCCCCCATCCCCGACAATCGCCGCGGGCTCGCGGCGGATGTTCCACGTGGAACGTCAGTGCCGTCCGAGGACGCGAATGCCCTGGTCAACGCCCCTATCGTGGAGGCCGAGCGGCTCCAGGGTCGCCGCCGGCCAGCGTTCGGCGGGAGCCTCGGGTGGCTCGCTGACCAGCACGACGCCGTCGACCCGCACCAACACCGACGCCCAGCGGGCGGTGATGGCCGGGGAGGCGAAGCTGCGCGCGGTGACCACGTCGAACTGGCCGGCTTCGGTTGCCGCAATCGCCTGCACATCGCCGCCGTACACGCGGACCCGCTCGGAGGCGCCCAGCGCACGAACCGCACGGCGGAGCAGATCGGCACGCATCTCGCGGCGCTCCACCAGGACGATCTCCAACTCCGGCAGCGCATCGGCGATCACCAGGCCAGGAAGCCCGCCACCCGAGCCCAGATCGACCAAGCGCCGGGCATCTGCGGGAACCAGAGAAACGAAACGGCCCGCGTGCGCCACGGCGTCGTCGAGAGACGACCTGCCGATGGCGCCGCGGGCCTGGATCGAGCCGAGAACGGCGAGCAGTGTGGAGTGGTCAGCCATTCGCCGGAGCGATGACGACCCGGCGATACGGATCGTCACCCTCGGAACGGGTGGCGATGCCCTCCACCGACGACAGGGTGTCGTGGATGATCTTGCGGTCGGCCGACGACATCGGCTCCAGCACCCTGGCCACGCCGGAGGAGATGACCTCGTTGGCCATCTGCTCGGCGAAGCCGCCCAGCGCCACACGCCGACGCTCGCGATACCCGCCGACGTCCACCCGCAGGCGGGTGTCGTGGTCGCCGAGGCGGCGCTGCGAGGCGACGCGAGTGAGGTCCTGCACGGCTTGCAGGGTGGACCCACGGGGGCCGACCAGCAGCCCCAACTCCTGGCCGACCACGCGAAGCTCCAGGTCATCGCCATCTTCGGCCAGTTCGACCTGGCCCTCGGCGCCGAACGCCTCCAGCAGACCCACCATGAACCGGCGAGCCTCCTCGCCTACCTGATGTGCATCCACGTGCTGCTCCTTGTGTGTCGAATCTCCGCCGCGCTCGGCGTCGGTGTCGTCCGCGGCCGCAACAGCGGCCTTCGGCTGGGCGGGCTTGGGGGTACGGGGTTTGCTCCCCTGCGGCTTCGCAGCGTTGGAACGCTCCTGCTTGCCGCCACGGCTGGCCGGCTGCGGCTTCGCGGCCTCGCCGCCTTCGGCGCCGTTGCCCTTCTCCGCCTTGTCGGTGCGGTCGCCCTTCTCGCGCCGGCGGTCGCGCCGTTCGACCTTCTGCCGGGCCTGCGTCGGCCGGACCCGGGCGCGCACCCGGGCCTCGCCGCGCTGGCGACCGAAGAGGCCCTTCTTCGGTTCTTCGAGCACTTCGAACTCGGCGTCGTCGTGGCTGACGCCCAACTGGTCGAGGGCTCGCTCCTTGGCTTCCTCGACACTGGTTCCGGTGGTGGTAACCCATTCCATGGTGGCTGACCTGCTACTTCTTCTTCGGAGAGCGGCCGGGGGCGCTGCTGGGACGAGTGGATTTTCCTGTCGGCGCCGGCCGTCCCGACGGCCGTTGTGCGCCAGCCCCGGTGGGGCGATTCTTCGGCGGGGTGACCCGCTTGCTCACGGGAGCAGCGGGTGCGCCGCCCTTGGTTTCCTTGGCGACAGCCAGTTCCTTCTTGGCCTGAGCGAAGAAGCCGCCGCCGCCATCGGCCTTGGAGATCTCGCGAGCCCGCTCGCCGGCACGCTGCGCCTGGCGGCCGAGCGACTCGTCACCCTTGTAGAAGCGGTGCGTGATGTAGTAGTTGAGCCCGATGCGGATGACGGCCTGGGCCATGTAGTACACAACCAGGCCCGTGAGGAAGAACATCTGGAACACGCCGAAGACCACCGGCAGGTACTGCATGATCTTCTGTTGGGTGGGCGACACGCTGGGGGAGACCGCCGCGCGGGAGGCCACCATCTTCTGCTGCACCAGGTACAGCAGGCACAGCAGCACCACCAGGCCGGCGTAGACCAACCCGGTGCCGAACCCCTTGGAGAACTGCTCCACCGGGCGCACCGAAAGGTCCAGCCCCCACGACTTCATCTCCGTCTTGCCGACGAGGTCGTTGTACAGCCGCGAACCGTGCGAGACGTACTTCGGGAGGAACTTTCCGTCGGCATCGCGGGCAATCAGGCCCGTGAGCACCCGGAACATGATGAAGAACACCGGCATCTGCAGCAGCAGCGGCAGGCAGGAGGCCAAGGGGTTGACCTTGTGCTCCTGGTAGAGCTTCATCATCTCTTCGTTGAGCTTCTGGCGGTCGCCGCGGTGCTGCTGCTGCAGCTTGCGCATCTCCGGCTGGATGCGCTGCATCTCCAGCATCCCCTTGGTGCTCTTGAGCACGAGGGGGGCGGTGATCAGCATCACGACCAGGGCGATCAGCGAGATCGAGAGGATGTAGTCGTTGGTGAGGCTGTAGAACCAGGCCAGCAACGAAGCCGGGTACTTGAAGAAGTCAATGGCGATCATGAGGGATCTTCCTGTGGACGGGATGGGGCGCGATCGTGCGACGGTTCAGGCACGGGGTCCCACCCCGAAGGCCCGAACGGCCGGCAGCGCAGCAAACGACGGGCGGTGAGCCAACCGCCACGCCATGTGCCGTGGGTCTCCAGTGCCTCGATCGCATAGGCACTGCACGACGGGGTGAACCGGCAGGGGGAGGGGCGGCCCTCCATGGCCCGCTGGTACCAGAGAATCATGCGGACGGACCGCTTCGGGGCGGCGCGCTCGCCTGCACTCGTTGCAACAGTGCCGTCAGATCGAACGTCAGTTCGTGAAACGACCGCTCGACGGCGCGCGGTTGGGCGCCGAACAGGTACCAGCCCGGCGGGAGGCGCCCCTCGGAGCAGGCGGCCGACAGCGCGACCCGAAGCCGCCGGCGCACACGGTTGCGTACGACGGCGGGGCCGAGGGCGCGCCCGAGCGCGAACGCCACACGCGGCGGCGTGAGCGAGCTCGGAGGATCGAGAAGGTAGGTGCACCACAGCACTCCGGCCCGAGCGCGCTGCCCGTCAGCGGTGAGACGCGCGAAGGCGCTGCGCTCTCGGATGCGCCAGATCAAGCCGACAGGCGGTGACGGCCCTTGTCGCGACGGGCCTTCAGCACGGCGCGGCCAGCGCGAGTGCTCATGCGGGCGCGGAAGCCGTGCTTCTTGGCGCGGCGGCGGTTATTGGGTTGGAACGTGCGCTTCACGCAGCCCTCCTCGTTGCCGCCCATGCGGGCGACTGTTGTGACGGAACGATGGTGTTCCTGGCGCGCCGCAAACAGACCGGCAACCCAGGCCAGCCGCCAAGACTACGGTCGCGCGTCGGCCGCGGCAACCGGCAGGGGTGTGCAGGCGCGCCATGGGCAGCCCGTCCGACGACGGCGTACCGGGTACGGGCGCGCGCCTGCTAGCGTGCGCCCTTCGCGATGGGGGTTGTCCACATCGTGTGGACAACCATGTGGATGTCAGTCGACCAAATGAGAGGAGGCGCAGGTGAACGACCATGACCAGCTGTGGACGGCCGTCGCACAACTCCTCCGTGCGCAGGTGTCCGAGGCCGTGTGGTTCTCCACCTTCCAGGACGTCACCGCCCTGGAAAGTGATGCCTCGATGTTGCGGGTGAGTGCGCCGAACGCACACGCCCGAGACCGCATTCTGTCGCGTTACCTGCCGCTGGTGAGGGATGCTCTCGAGGAAATCGGCGCCGGTGGGCTGCCATTTGCGGTCGAGGTGCAGGTCGCCGAACCCGAGCCCACCACGGAGTGGGCCCCCGAACCGGCACGCGATCACCACGCCCCGGCGCCGGCGCAGTCGTCCCGTGTGGACGTGGCGGTGGGGGACATGAACCCGCGGTACACGTTCGAGACCTTCGTCAAGGGCGCCAGCAACCAGTTCGCCCTCGCAGCAGCCCAGCGTGTGGCCGAAACGCCCGGGCGCAGCTACAACCCGCTGTTCGTCTACGGCTCGGCCGGCCTCGGCAAGACCCACCTGCTGCACGCCATCGGCCACTACGTCCAGAGCCACTATCAGCACGACATCGTGCGCTACGTGAGCACCGAGACGTTCCTCAACGAGTACGTGGACGCCATCCGCACCAACACCACGGCCAACTTCAAGCGCCGCTACCGGGACATCGACGTCCTGCTCATCGACGACATCCAGTTCATGGAAGGCAAGGAGGGGCTCCAGGAGGAGTTCTTCCACACGTTCAACTCGTTGCACGGGGCGAACAAGCAGATCGTCATCAGCTCCGACCGCATGCCCGACGCCATCCCCACGCTGGAGGAGCGCCTGCGCGGTCGCTTCAAGTGGGGCCTGATCACCGACATCCAGCCGCCGGACCTCGAAACCCGCCTGGCCATCCTGCGCAACAAGGCCGAACGAGACCACAGCCCCGTCCCGCCGGACGTGCTGGAGTTCATTGCGTCGCGCATCACCACCAACATCCGCGAACTCGAAGGCGCCCTCATCCGGGTCACCGCCTACGCCAGCCTGAACTCGGTGCCGATCACCCCGCACCTCGCCGAGCACCTCCTCGGCGACCTGCTCTCGGACAGCTATGTCAAGCCGCGCACGGACGAGGAGCTGCTCAACGAGATCGCGCTCATCCTCGGGTTCAGCGTCGAAGCCCTGCGTGGCAAGAGCCGCCAGCGCCCCCTGGTCACCGCCCGGCAGACGGCCATGTACGTCTTCCGCGAGCTCACGGACAACAGCTACCCGGCGAGCGCCCGCCTCTTCGGCGGCCGCGACCACACCACCGTCATCCACGCCGTGGACAAGATCCAGCGGCTGATGAAGGAACGCAAGCAGATCTACGACCAGGTCACCGACCTCGTGCAGCGACTGAAGAAGGCCTGAGCAATGGCCGCGCGACCCCCGGTGGACAAGGTGTGGACGACATCGGTCAGCCTCTGGACGCGGCGCGTGTTGTCCACCGAACTACACACGCGTCGTTTTTCGGCTGTGGACGCGTGGGGAAACCGGTGTGGACGCGGATTCGCCACCTACGCTGGGCCGATACCGAGTTGTGCACAATCCACAGCCCTTATTACCTCTACTAGCTTTCTTCATCACCCCATGTTGAGAAAGGGAACGCTGTGAAGTTCCGTTGCGAGCGTGAAGCCCTGGCCGAGGCCCTGGCCACTGCCGGCCGTGCCGCCACTGGGCGTTCCGGCGCCCTCCCCGTCCTGTCCGGTCTACGTCTGGAGTTGGTGGGCGACCTGCTCAGCGTCACCGGCACCGACCTCGATCTCACGATCCAGCTCTCCGTCGAAGTCGGCGGCGAGCGCGATGGTGGCATCGTCCTTCCGGCCCGGCTGGCCGCGGACATCGTGCGTTCCCTCGGCAGCGGCAAGGTGGAGGTGGCCGCCGATGGCGACGATGTCACGATCTCCAACGGCCGCTCGACCTTCAACGTCCGCCCCCTGAGCTTCGACGACTATCCGAAGCTGGCCTCCCCGGTGAACACCTCGGTCACCCTCCCGGCCGCCCAGTTCGGCGACGCCTTGCGCCAGGTGGTCCGCGCCGCCAGCAGCGACGAAGCCCGCCCGATCCTCACCGGCGTGCTGATGGCCGCCGAGGCGGACGGCCTGCGCATGGTCGCCACGGACTCCTACCGGTTGGCCGTCCGCGACCTCGCCGGCCAGCAGGTACTTGCCGCCGACCAGAAGGTCCTCGTGCCCGGGCGGGCGCTCACCGAGCTGCAGCGTCTGGTGGGCAGCGGCGACGAGGTCACGATGCGCCTCGGCGACCGCGACGCCACCTTCGAGGTGGGCCGCACCCGGCTCACCACGCGCCTGATCGAGGGCGAGTTCCCGAACTACCGCCAGCTCATCCCGCCCAGCCACCCGAACACGCTGACGGTGGAACGCGAGCCGCTGCTCGAGGCCATCCGCCGCGTCAAGATCCTCGCCAAGGACGCCACCCCGGTCCGCTTGCAGATGGGCGGCGACACCCTGCGCCTGACGGCAATCACCCAGGACGTGGGGAACGCCACCGAGGAACTGGACGCCACCTACGAGGGCGCCGAGCTCACCGTGGCCTTCAACCCGGACTATCTGGCTGCCGGCGTCGAGGCCTGCATCGGCGAGTCCGTCACCCTCAGCACGCTGGACGCGCTGAAGCCGGCCGTGGTGCGCGGCGTGGGTGCGGAGGACTACCTGTACCTGCTGATGCCGGTGCGGGTGCCGTAACAACGCCCGCTCGCGGCAGGCTCGTCAGTCGCTCAACTCGAAGACCGACGCAAACAACCGCAGGCGATGGGTGGCCACGCCCTCCGGGTTGGCGTCGTCGACGGCCACGTACTCGTCCGTCAGCGCGGCCAGGCGAGCCAGGAACTCGGCGCGCTGCTCGGTGGTGAGGTTGAGCGTCACGAGCGACAACGCCCCCCGGTCGCGGAAGTGGCGGGGGTCGATCATGCCGAGGTCGAACTCGCGGCGCAGCTCCGTGCGCGCGACATCGAACAGCGAGGTCACCACCCGAGCCACGTCTGCGGCCGGCGGCGCGGTGAGGTCGGCCTCGATGCGAAAGCCACGGCCACGGTTGCGATAGCGCCGTTCGGTGCGTGCCCCGGAACGGCGGGTGGCCACCACCACGATCAACCCCAGCTCCTCCAGGCGATGCAGGTGGTGGTAGAGCCGGGTGACGGGCACGTCGAGGTCGGCGGCCAACTCTGCCGCGGAGCTCGGCCGCCGCAGCCGATGGAGGATGCGGCTGCGAATCGGGTGGGTGATCTCGGCGACGAGGTCGAGATCCGTGAGCACGACTTCGTCGAGGTAGGGCGGCACATTCTCCGTCGGGGTCCAGGTGTCCACCCCACAAGATTATGTTCATACCACTTGAATATTCGTATTCAATCGTATTGAATATGCCCCATGTCCGCTTCAGCACCTGTCTCGCCGTCCCGGCCGCCCCTTGGGCGGCGCTTCCTCGTGGTGTGGGCGGGGCAGACCCTCTCCACCATCGGCAGCTCGATGTCCGCCATCGGCGTGGCGGTGTACGTGTTCCTCGACTCGCACAGCGCGTTCCTCCTCGGGGCCATGGGGGCCCTGGTGGCAGCGATGTCGCTGGTGGCGGCACCACTCGGCCCGCTGATCGACCGCTTCGATCGCCGCCGGGTGATGATCGCCGCCGACTGTGTGGCCGCACTCGGGCCCGCCGTGGCCCTGCTGCTCGCCGTGTCGGGCCGGCTGGAGGTGTGGCACCTGCTGCTGGCGTCGATGATCGCCGGCTTCGGCAACGCCGTGCAGGCCCCAGCGGCCGCGGCCTCCGTGCCCCAACTGGTGGACGCTGCCGCACTCGGCAGGGCGAACGGGTTGAGCCAGTTGGGGCCCGCCGTCGGCATCGTGGTCGGGCCGATCGTGGCCACCCCGCTGGTGGCCCGCTGGGGGATCGAGGCCGTGTTGGTGGTCGACCTGGTGACGTTTGCCGTCGCCGTCGCGGCCACGGCGGCGGTTCGATTCACGCCGCTGGTGCGGGCCGGCGTCGGCGAAGCGGCGGGCGCCGCGGACGCGGGTGACGACGGGGGGATGGCCGCCGGGTGGAGGTGGTTGCGCACCACGGGGCGGCCCCTGCTGGCCCTGATCGGGGCGACGGCCGTGGTGAACCTGGCGCTGGGCTTCTTCAACGTGGCCCTGCAGGTGCTGGCCATCGAGGTGGCCGGCGCAGCCCGCGCCGGGTTGGTGTTCGGTGTGGCCGGGGTCTCGATGGTCGTCGGGTCCGTGTGGCTCGGGATGCACGGGGTGCCGAAGCACCGGGTGCGGGTCTTCGCCGGGGCCCTGGCGCTGATGGCGTTCGGCGCCACGCTGGCGGCAGCGCGGCCGGTGCTGGCGCTGCTGATCGGTGGGGTCGCGCTGGCGTTGGTGGCGGTGCCGGCCGTGAACGCCGCCGTGTCGACGGTGTTCCACGAGCGGGTGCCGGCGGAGATCCAGGGGAGGGTGTTCGCCGTCCGCTTCGCCGTCGGCCGGTCGCTGGACCCCGTCGGCACCTTCCTCGCCGGGGCCCTGATCGCAGGAGCCGCGGAGCCGTTGATGGCCCGCGGCCGCGTGGGCGGCGACACGGTGGGGCGACTGATCGGCACCGGCGCCGGCCGCGGCGCAGCGCTGGTGATGTTGTTCGTGGCCGCAGCCCTGCTGGCGCTGGCGCTGTGGATGCGCCGCACGCCGACCCTGGCGACCCTGGATGCCGTGGCCGACGACGCCGGGGTGACGGCCGGCGACGCTGGCGCGACGGCAGCCGCCGACGCAGCCGCCGACGCAGCCGCCGACGCAGCCGACGTGGGCGTCGACCGTGCGGCCGACCACGAAAGCCTCACCGCCTCGCCCTGAGCCGCGCCTCTAGGCTCGCCGTGTGCTCACGGTACGCAGGATGAACCCGGACGAATGGCCTGTGGCGCGGGCGGTGTGCATCGACGCGTTCGACGAGCCGGGCATCGACACCCTCCTCGACACGCTGCACTCGTCGTGGGGGTGGGCCGACGACTTGGCATTCGTGGCCGAGCAGGCAGGGGAGGTCGTGGCGCTCGTGGTCTTCACCCCGAGCTTCGTCGATGCGCCGGAGCGGGTGGTGCCCGTGCTCGTGCTCAGCCCGCTCGGTGTGCGCCGCGACCTGCAGGGCCAGGGCATCGGCGACGCCCTCGTACGCGCCGCGCTCGCCGAGCTGGAGCGCACCCGCCCGGAGGCCGCGGTCTTCCTCGAAGGCATCCCGAGCTACTACCCGCGCTTCGGGTTCCGCCCCGGAGGCGAGCTCGGTTTCGGGAAGCCGACGCCACGCGTCCCCGACCTGGCGTTCATGGTCTACCCGTTGCCCTCCTATGAGCCGACCGTGCGCGGCAACCTGGTGTACGCCGATGCCTTCTGGCGCGCCGATGCCGCGGGGCTGCGCGAATGATCGTTGCCCGCCTGGAGCTGGTGGACTTCCGCAACTACCACGAGGCGGCGTTCGACTTCCACCCGGGCATCACCGCGGTGGTCGGGCTCAACGGCCAGGGGAAGACCAACCTTGCCGAGGCCATGGCGTACCTGGCGTCGCTGGACTCCTTCCGCGGCGCACCGGGCGACGCGCTCATCCGCGTCGGCGCGGACACGGCCGTGGTGCGCGCCACCGTGCTCCACCCCGACGGCCGCGAGGTGCTGGTGGAGCTGGAGCTCAGCCGCCACGGCCGCAACCGGGTGCAGGTGAACAAGCAGCGCCTCGGCCGCAGCCGCGACCTGCTCGGCGTGATGAGGGTGACGGTGTTCAGCCCGGACGATCTGCAGCTGGTGAAGGGCGGGCCCGGCGAGCGGCGCCGGTTCATGGACGACACCCTGGTGTCGCTGGCGTTGAAGTACGACGCGCTGCGGCTGGAGCTCGACCGCATCGTGAAGCAGCGCAACACCCTGCTGAAGCAGGCGAACGGCCGGCTGGACGAGGGCGGCGAGCTGACGCTCGACGTGTGGGACGCCAAGCTGGCCCAGGTGGGCGACCAGTTCGGCCACGCCCGAGCTGTGCTCGTGGCGCGCCTGTCGCCCACCGTTGCCGAGGCGTACGACCAGCTGGCGGACAAGGCGACTCCGGTGGAACTGCGATACGAGCCGCCGTGGCGGGGGAGCGGCGGGTTGGCCGCGGCGCTGGCCGCGGCGCGCACCGACGACCTGCGGCGCGGCGTGAGCACCGTCGGCCCGCACCGCGACGATGTGGATCTGTTCGTCAACGGGTTGCCGGCACGGACCCATGCCTCGCAGGGGGAGCAACGCACCCTGGCGCTGGCCTTGCGCCTCGGCGCGCATCGGATGGTCGCGGAGAAGGCGGGGAGTGCACCGGTGCTGGTGCTCGACGACGTGCTCAGCGAGCTGGACCCCACCAGGTGCACGGCGCTGCTGCGCCACCTCCCGCCGGGCCAGGTGGTGCTCACGAC
>JBPOIX010000309.1:0-4313 GCA_052034175.1 Actinomycetota bacterium | reverse complement strand
GGGTAACCCCTCTACTTCTCGGTGATCTCCACGGGCACGTCGAACGCGTTCGACACCGCTGGGCTGATGGCGAGGGCCTCGGCATCGATGCCGAACAGCGCACGAACCCACGCCGTGACGGCGTGGGTGATGATCGGGAAGGTGGTCTGGACAGCGACGGCCGGCTCCACGCACCCGTCCTCACCGAGCGTCCTCAGCTCGGGCTGAGCATCCAAGAGCGGGCCGAGGCCGGATGCCTCTGCCAGCCCGATGATGCCGGCACCGTTGCCGAACGTGCAGAAGTCGTCGAAGCCGTTGTGGCCGACGCCTTCGATGACCCACAGCAGGCTGGGGGGAGGGGGCAGCCTCGAAGGCCGGTTCGGTGGCGGTCTCGGCAGGTACCACGCCGTCGACAGAGCCAGCCATGAAGAACGACGGCTTCGCGGGCAGCGCGCCATCCTCAACACCGAACGCTCCCGACGCGAGGGACACGTACCCGTCGATCCGCGCGTCCGCGGCGGCACCGAGCACCGTGCCCCCGCCGGCGCTGTGACCCACTGCCACCACCTGCTCGGCGTCGACATGACCGTTGAAGGGGCTGCTCGGCTCCGCGCCGGCGGCAGTGATCAGATCGAGGCTCTGCAACAGGTCATCGATCGAGTCGGCGCGGTCGCCGCTAGCCGTTCCCCCGAGCACATTGGTGAGGTCGCGCGAAGGGTGCTCCGGCGAGACCACGATCATCCCCCAACTGGCGAGGTGGGAGGTGAGGAAGGTGCTCTGCACCCGGATGCCGGTGTACCCGTGACTGAACAGGACCACGGGGAACTGCCCGGCAGCCACCGTTGCGTCGCGGTCGGCGGCGTACTCGTAGCCGGCGGGCACGTCGGCCGTCAGCAGCGCCCTGATTGCCTCCGGGACATAGTCGCGCACGTCGTAGCTGTCCGTGCCGGTGCCACCGTCGACCGCCGGGTACCACACCTCGACCAGCGGGCCCTTCGCCAGCTGAAGGGTGGTGACGCCCACCCGGTACGGGCCGGCCTCGGAGTACAGGCCGGCGGCCGCGGCGGGGTCGACGGTGGTGGTCGGCTCAGCCGTGGTCGTCGGGGCGTCCGAGGTGGACGTCGTGGGGTCGGCCTCGGTGGTGTCGGGTCGGTCCACCGCAGTGCCGGAGGTGGAGGGTGCGTCGTCGCTGCACCCTGCGGCCAACACGGCGGCGAGGAGGAGCGGGGCGGCAAGTGAACGAACACGCATGTCCACAGCCTCTCACCGACTCCGCCCTCGTGCGAGGTCGAGATTCGACCTGCGGGAACGTCTGCCGTCCCGCTATCGTGCAGGCGCTGTCGTCGGGGCAACCCGGTGGCCGCGGACGGCGACGTGGCCGAGTGGCTTAGGCAAGGGCCTGCAAAGCCCTGTACCCGGGTTCGATTCCCGGCGTCGCCTCCAATGGGCATCCTGCAAGGGCGCCATCGAGAACGGAGGGCTCACTACGGGCCCTCCGTTTCGCATTTTCGGGCACCCGGCGGCCGAGGAACATCAAGCCAGCCGCCGTAAAGGTCACCTAACAATCGGCTAGGGTCCCGTCATGTCTGCTCTACCGGCCCTGCGCCGTGCCCGGTGGTTGCTGCCGCTGGCGGGGTTGGCGGTGCTCGCCGCGGCGTGGGGGCGATCACTGGCCGTGCCCGTCGCACTTGCGGTGGCGGTGCTGCACGTCGCCCTGGTGCTCGCGGCCGTGCGTCACGCCGAGGTGATCGCCCATCGGCTGGGGGAGCCGTACGGCACACTCGTGCTCGCTCTCGCGGTCACGGTGATCGAGGTGTCCTTGATCGTCACCCTCATGGCCGCCGAAGGGCCGAAGGCCGCCACCTTGGCTCGCGACACGGTGTTCGCCGCGGTCATGATCGTGTGCAACGGAGTGGTGGGGGCGTCGATCGTCGTCGGGAGCAAGCGGTCCCGTGTGGTCCGCTTCAGCGAACAGGGAGCGAATGCGTTGCTCGGCACGGTCGTCGCCCTGGCGACCTTGAGCCTGGTGATGCCGACGTTCACCACCTCGAGCCAGGGCCCGACGTTCACGTCCTCGCAGTTGGCCTTCTCGGCCGTGTCCGCGGCGGTGGTCTATGGCGTGTTCGTCGTCGTGCAGACGGTGCGCCATCGATGGATGTTCCTCGACCCGGAGGCGCTCGTCGATGAGGGCGACGACGACCTGGCCCACGCCCGGCCGCAGGGCGCCCTGCCATGGGCCCGGCGAGAGATGCTCGGCAACGCGGCGCTCCTCGTCGTCTCCCTGGTCGGTGTGGTGGGCCTCGCCAAGACGCTCTCGCCGAGCATCGAGGATGGTGTGGAGTGGGCTGGTGCACCTCAGTCGTTCGTTGGTGTGGTGATTGCACTGATGGTGCTGCTTCCCGAGTCGGTGGCGGCGCTTCGGGCGGCGCGGCGCGGTGAGATGCAGACCAGCCTCAACCTGTCGTTGGGGAGCGCTTTGGCGAGCATCGGGCTCACCATTCCGGCCATCGCGATCGCGTCGATCTGGCTCGACGGCCCGATCACACTCGGGCTCGGCCCGAAGGAGATCGTGCTCCTCGCGCTCACGGCCGCCATCAGCGCGCTCACCTTCGGGTCCGGCCGTGCCACCGTCCTGCAGGGTGCGCAGCACCTTGCCGTGTTCGCGGCGTTCGTGTTCCTGGCGATCGTGCCGTGACCGTCCAACCCGGTCCGGCGATGTGTCCCCTGACACACTGGCGAGGGTCGAACAATGGGGGTTGAGATGACCGGTTGGAACTTCGCAGACGTGTACGAGGCAGTGGCCGCCAAGGCGCCGCATCGGCCGTGCCAGATCCAGGGTGATCGGGTCATCACCTGGGGGCAGTTCGACGCCCGGGCCAACGCCCTCGCCGCCGACATGCTGGCCGCAGGCCTCACCCACCAGAGCAAGGTGGCCGCCTACCTCTTCAACGGCCCGGAGTACCTCGAGACGTACATCGCGGCCTTCAAGGGTGGTTTCGCCCCGGTGAACACCAACTACCGCTACGGCCACGATGAGATCGTCTACCTGTTCGACAACGCTGACGCCGAGGCCGTGGTCTTCCACGCCACCTTCCTCGACCTCGTGGAACAGGTGCGCCACGAACTGCCGAAGGTGAAGCGGTGGTACTGCGTGCAGGATGGCAGTGCCGCGTGCCCAGGCTGGGCGCACGACTACGAGACGGCGGTCGCCGCGCAGGTGGCCGGGCCCGTGCGCGGCCCGTGGGGGCGTAGCGGCGACGACCTGCTGCTGCTGTACACGGGCGGCACCACGGGCATGCCGAAGGGCGTGATGTGGCGCCAGGACTACCTGTTCAACGTGCTCGGCTCCGGTGGCAATGCCACCCTCGGGATCGGCCCGGCAGCCGACATCGACGAACTCGTCGCCCGGGTCGACCCCGAGGCGCCGGGCTTCGTGCTGTTGTCGGCCTGCCCGCTCATGCACGGCACCGGTCAGTTCTCCAGCCTGATCGCCATGAACCTGGGTGGTGCGATCGTCACCCTGCCGTCACGGCACTTCGACGTCGCCGAACTGTTCGGCGAAGTGCAGCGCAATCGGGTGAACTCGGTGATCATCGTCGGCCAGGCATTCGCCGGGCCGATGCTCGAACACCTCGATGCCAACTCGGGCGCGTACGACCTCTCGAGCGTGCTGATGATGTCGTCGTCGGGCGTCATGTGGAGCCAGGACAACAAGCAGGGGCTGCTGCGGCACGTGCCCCAGGCGGCGCTGTTCGACTCGTTCGGGTCGTCGGAGGCCGTGGGCATGGGGGCGTCGGTGAGCACGGCAGGTGGCACCAGCCAGACGGCGCGCTTCATGCTCGGGCCGGCGTGCCAGGTGTTCACCGAGGACGGCCGCCGAGTGGTCCCCGGCTCGGGCGAGCGCGGGCTGGTGGCGGTCGGTGGGTTCATCCCGGTGGGCTACTACAAGGACGAAGCCAAGACCGCCCAGACCTTCCGTACCTTCGAAGGCAGCCGCTGGAGCGTGCCGGGCGACTGGGCGGAGGTCAACGACGACGGCACCCTGCTGCTGCTCGGCCGCGGCTCGGTCTGCATCAACACCGGCGGTGAGAAGGTCTTCCCCGAGGAGGTCGAGGAGGCGCTCAAGCAGCATGCGGCCGTGCGCGACGCCGTGGTCGTGGGCATCCCAGACGACCGTTTCGGCGAGACCATCTGTGCGGTGGTGGAAGCCATGCCGGGCAGCTCTGTCGATCTGCCGACCCTCGCCGACCATGTGAAGGGGCATCTCGCGCACTACAAGGCGCCGCGGCACCTCGTGCTGGTGGACACCATCGGTCGGGCACCCAACGGCAAGG
>JBPOIX010000306.1:0-16878 GCA_052034175.1 Actinomycetota bacterium | reverse complement strand
CGAAGTCGCCGCGGTAGCGGCTGCCGGCCACGAGGGCGCCGAGGTCGAGCGTGTACAGCTGCTTGTTGCGCAGCGTGTCCGGGATGTCGTTGCTGACGATCTTCTGCGCCAGGCCCTCGACGATGGCGGTCTTGCCGACGCCCGGCTCGCCGATGAGCACGGGGTTGTTCTTGGTGCGCCGGCTGAGGATCTGCATCACGCGCTCCAGCTCGCGGGCCCGGCCGATCATCGGGTCGAGCTTGCCTTCGCGAGCGAGCTGGGTGAGGTTGCGGCCGAACTGGTCGAGGATCTGGCTGTTGCCCTTGTCGCCTTGCTCTTCCTTCGGGGCGCCGCCCGCGGCAGGCTGCCCGCCGGCGGCCGGAGGCTCGCCCTTGCCCTGGCCGCCCTGGTAGCCGGAGAGCAGCTGGATGACCTGCTGGCGCACGCGGCTGAGGTCCGCGCCCAGCTTCACCAACACCTGCGCCGCCACACCCTCGCCCTCACGGATGAGGCCGAGGAGGATGTGCTCCGTGCCGATGTAGTTGTGGCCCAGCTGCAGCGCTTCGCGCAGCGAGAGCTCCAGCACCTTCTTGGCCCGCGGGGTGAACGGGATGTGGCCCGACGGCGACGAACCGCCCTGGCCGATGATCTCCTCCACCTGGCTGCGAACCGCTTCCAGGCTGATGCCGAGGGACTCCATCGCCTTGGCGGCGACGCCTTCGCCTTCGTGGATCAGGCCGAGGAGGATGTGCTCCGTGCCGATGTAGCTGTGGTTCAGGAGGCGTGCTTCCTCCTGCGCCAGCACCACCACCCGCCGGGCCCGATCGGTGAAGCGTTCAAACATGGCGGAAGTGTACCGGTGGGTGGCCATTCCAACGTGTCGTGCGTTCGTTCCCCCGGCACACCCACGTGCGCCGCGGGCAGGCGTTGGCCTGTCCTCCCGGATGTGACGTAGCCTGACCCACGTGTCGTCCGCCCCGCTCTTCGCGCTGCCCACGCATGCCTCGGACCTGGCGCGCATCGAAGCCGCGCTCGCCACATCGGTCCGTGTGAACGACCCGTACCTGGACGAGATCGCCAGCCATCTCATCAAGGCCGGCGGCAAGCTGCTGCGGCCCTTGCTGACAGTGGTGGCCGCGCAAGTGGCAGGTGGCTCGGCCACCGACGACGCGGTGCGCGGTGGGGTGGCGTGCGAACTGGTGCAGACCGGTTCGTTGTGCCACGACGACGTGATGGACGAAGCGAACACCCGTCGCGGCGTGGAGACGGTGAACGCCAAGTGGGGCAACCTGCAGGCCATCGTGGCGGGGGACTTCCTCCTGGCCCGCGCCAGCGAGATCGCCGCCTCTCTCGGCACCGAGGTGGCCGGCCTGCTGGCGCGCACCATCGGCCGCCTGTGCGAAGGCCAGATCGAAGAGCTGCGCCACACCTACAACGCGGCCCGCCCGGAGGCCAGCTACCTCAGCAGCATCCGTGGCAAGACGGCGTCGTTGTTCGCCACCGCGGCGCGCATCGGGGGCATCGTGGCCGAGATGGAGCGCCCGCACATCGACGCCCTCACCGAGTACGGCGAGGCGTTCGGCATGGTGTTCCAGATCGTCGACGACCTGCTCGATGTCACCGCCACGGATGCTCGCCTCGGCAAGCCGGCCGGCCACGACATGGTCGAAGGCGTCTACACCCTTCCCGTCCTGCGCACCCTGCAGGCCGGCGGTGTGGCCGCGGCCGAGCTGCTGGCCCTGTTCGGCAAGCCGCTGGACATCGCCGAGCGGGACAAAGCGTTGGCCATCGTGCGCAGCAACGGGGGCGTGGCCTCGGCCATGAAGTCCGCCGAGGAATGGGCCGCTGCCGCCAAGGCCGCCTGCCGGGCACTGCCTGCCTCGCCGGCAACGGACGTGTTGTTGCACACGCCCGACGCGCTGCTCGCAATGGTCTGACCGCGAACGCTTCGGCGGCACCCCTCGCGACAGCCAGGACCCCTCGGTGTCATCCGAATTCGGCGTTCTTCGCCGGGATTGCATGACCCCGAGGCCCAGCCGAGCCGAGCCGAGCCGCGGCCGAGCCCGCCGCGGCCGAGCCCACCGCGGTCAAGCCCGGCGCGTGGGTGCGAGGTCAGGCGTTGGGGGCGAGCTTCACGAGCTTGGCGGCCGCCTTGTAGGCGAGTTCGGCCGGGCCCTTCTCGTCCTCACGCAGCAGGTTGGCCATGATCCGCAGCACCCACTCCATCAAGGTGCGGCTGTGCATGCCGGCGCGGGTGAGCTCGCGCATCAGCACCGGCTTGCCGATGACCCGGGCGAACAGGCGGGCCACCTTGAAGTAGTCCCCGTACTCGTCGTCCAGCAGGGCGGGGTACTTCTGCAGCACGGTGGGGTCGTTGCCGACCAGCGCCTCGTGCAACACATCCGCGGCCATCCGCGCCGTCTCGTAGGCGTAGTCGATGCCCTCGCCGTTGAACGGGTTCACGCTGCCCGCGGCGTCGCCCACCACCAGATAGCTCGGCCCGGCCTTCGGGCCGACGGAGCCGCCCATGGGAATGCGGCCGGCCGTGGCCTTCTGCTCCGGGTTGCCGGGGTCGATCTCCCAGCGTTCGGCCACCTGGTGGGCGTAGGCGTCCAGCAGGTGGGTGGTGTTGACGCTCTTGAAGTCGCGGAACGTGCTGAGCAGGCCGACGCCGATGTTCACGGTGCCGTCGCCGACCGGGAAGATCCAGCCGTAGCCGGGCATCGGGTTGCCGTTGCGGTCCTTCACATCGAGGGCGGATTCGATCCAGGGGTCGGCGTGCCGCGGCGTCTTCCAGTAGGTGCGGATGGCCGTGCCGTAGGGCCACTCGCGGGTGCGGAAGGTGCCCAGCGCCCGCCCGAAGCGGCTGTTCGCCCCGTCCGCCACCACCACGTAGCGAGCGTGGATCTCGGTCGGTTCCCCGCCCTTGGCCTGCACCGTGGCGCCGCGCACGAAGCCGCGCTCGATGATCGGCTGCAGCGCCTCGTGCCCCTGCAACAGGGTGGCACCGGCGGCTTCGGCATTGCGGGCCACCATGTGGTCCAGGTCGCGGCGGCGCACCACATAGCCGTGCTGCGGGTAGATCGAGTGCGACGGCCACTGCAGTTCCAGCTCGCGCCCCATGCCCGTGGCGCGCAGCCCGTGATAGCGGTGGTACGGCGTGAGCGCGTCGGCCAGGCCCATCTGCTCCAGCTGGTAGACGGCCCTCGGGGTGAGGCCGTCGCCGCAGGTCTTCTCCCGCGGGAAGGTCTTCTTCTCGACGATCGTGACGTCGTGCCCGTGCCGTGCCAGCCAGTAGCCGGCGGCGGCGCCGGCCGGGCCGCCACCGATGACGAGCACGTCGGTCTGCGCAGGAGCAGTCATGGGAAAGCAGTGTGGCCGCTCCCAGGCGGAAGCGGCCACACGAGTTCGGGGAAGCGGAGGTTGGTCAGGCTTCGGCGGGGGTGCCCGCACGAGGCGCCGTGCCGACCGGGATGACCCCGTCGGCGGCGAACACCTCGTGGACGTTGTCGAAGTTGGCCGAGCCGTCTTCCAACGCCAGGTAGATCGGGGCGTCGTCGGCGCACCACAGGGCGAACTCCTCGGCGTAGTCGCCCTCGGCATCCGCGCCGCTGATGTCGTAGCGGATGTGGCAGACGACCTCGAGGATCTCGGCCTCGGTGAGCGAACCGCCGGCCTTCTCGCCCTGCTGGGGCATGTAGACGCCGTTGTAGCCGAGGTGACCGACGGAGGGGTCGCCGTACGGGCCGACGCCTGAGTCGAGGTAGGCCTGGGAGCCCGTGTACACGAGGTTCAACTGGTCCTCGATGTGCGGGAACGTCGTCAGCACGGCACCGTCTTTCAGTGGACGGCCGGCGGCGCCGGCGCCGTCGGCGAGGTGGCAACCGCTGCAAGCCTTCGCCGAGTACACCTCGGTGCCGAGGCTGAGCGGGCCGGCGGCCTTGGCCGTCTGCGGGGTGAGGGCGCGGACGTACATGAAGCCCCACACTGGCAGGATGCTCAGCGTGGCCATGGCCCACATCGGGATCTTCTTGCGCTTCTTGTAGGCCTCCACCACCGGGGAATCCGGCTTCGGGGCGGCGGCCTTCGGCGCAGCCTCGACCGCCTTGGTGGTGGCGGCGGGCGCAGCGGCGGTGGCAACGGCAGGCGTGGCAGCGGCGGTGGGCGCGGCAGCAGGCGCATCGTCGCCGCCGGTCTTCGCCCTGGCGGCCTGGCTCCGCTTCAGCAAGTGCTCGGGAATCTCGGTCACGGGGAAGAACGATAGACGGCGGAGGGGTCGGCGACGGAAATCCGCGGTGCAAACTTTCCGGCCCCGGCCGTGAGGCGGCCCGCGTGCACGAGTTCACGAGAGCATCGCGCCGGCGTGCTCCACGTGGTAAACCGACTACGAGTTCCGCCCCCGGGGTGGTCCGTTCGCGGATGTTCCGCGCACGGACTGGTACGTACCCCGGGTCGCGTGGCTACAGTTCGTGCAGCAGTTCACGAGGAAGGCAGCCAAGGTGCTGATCGCATACGACTGGATCCCCGACAACTTCTTCGACGATGGATGGAAGCACCTGTTCTTCCTCAATCAGGCCTTCCTGTTCTCCTTCGTCCTCACATCGGTGCTGGCGCTTGCCGTGCTGCCGTATGCGAAGCGTCGGCCGAAGGGCACACCCACCTCGTGGGGTGAGGCCATGCTGGCTGCCGTGTTCGCCTTCGGCGTCATGTTCGTGGCCTTCGGTGTGGTGCCCCACCAGTTCATCGACCATGCGGACAAGAACCTGGCGTGGAACAAGGCGAACGTCATCTACGGCCCGTTCGACCTGATGAAGCCGAAGGCGTTCGGTGGCAACTTCCCGTTCACCGCCTCCTACGAAGCCATCCGCGACACCTTCGTGGTGCTCATCCACGTGTGGTACTTCGGGCTCATCATCTTCCTGTGGGGCAAGTGGCAGAAGCGTGGCGACGGTGCGGCCAGCACCGAGCTGGCCACCAGCTCCTTCGGTCGCCCCCTGGTGAAGAAGGGCTGACCGGATGGCGAAGACCGATGCCAACCCACCGATGATGCCGTACACGGACGACTACCTCCTCGTGGAGGTGGACGCCGACTACCTGTCCAAGGCTGTCAAGCCGAAGCAGTTCATCCACATCGACCAGACCGAGTGCATCATGTGCGAGGGCTGTGTGGACATCTGCCCGTGGAAGTGCATCCACATGCTCTCCCCGGACACCATCGCCGAGGCCAACGGCACCGAGAAGCCCGGCCTCGACCCGAGCGACAACGTCGTCTTCATCATCGACGACGACATCTGCACCCGTTGCCAGCTGTGCGTGGATCGCTGCCCCACCGGCGTGATCATCCTCGGCAAGGCCGGCGCACCCAGCGTCACCGGCAACGACCACACCCGCACCAACAACCACGGCTACGGCTACGGCATGAGGTTCTAGGAACAACGAATGGCTACGAGACTCGACGACACTCCTCGCCCCACCGCGAAGGACCGTTTCATCAAGACGGTCGACGGGGTACAGGGCAGCCAGGCCTGGAACAGCATTTTCCGGCCGGGCTCCATCTTCCGCAAGGGCTACACCGACAGCCCGCGTAACCGCAGCTACGTCATCATGAACTCGGTGCTGTACCACCTGCACCCGGTGAAGGTGAAGCGCCACGCGGTGAAGGTCAGCTACACCCTGTGCCTGGGTGGGTTGAGCTTCTTCCTGTTCATCCTGCTCACGGTCACCGGCATCTTCCTGATGTTCTTCTACCGGCCGTCCGCCACCCAGGCGTGGGACGACATCAACAACCTGCAGACGTCGGTGGCCTTCGGGCTCCTTGTCAGAAACATGCATCGATGGGGTGCCCACCTGATGGTGCTCAGCGTGTTCCTCCACATGGCCCGCGTCTTCTACCACGGGGCCTACAAGCCGCCGCGAGAGTTCAACTGGGTCATCGGCGTGGTGCTGCTGATGCTCACCCTGCTGCTCTCGTTCACCGGCTACCTGCTCCCGTGGGACCAGCTGGCCCTGTGGGCCGTCACCGTGGGTACGAACATGATGGGCTACTCACCGGTGATCGGCGAGCAGGTCCGCTTCGTGCTGCTCGGCGGCAAAGAGATCTCTGGCGACACGTTGATCCGATGGTACGTACTGCACGTGTTGATGCTGCCGTTCGTCATCGTGATCTTCATGGCCATCCACTTCTGGCGTGTCCGCAAGGACGGCGGCATCTCCGGGCCGCTGTGAGAGGGGCGACGAACTCATGACCGAAATCCCCGAACACCTCCTCAAGCGGGCGCAAGCCGCCCGCGACAAGGCGGCATCCGAAGCAGCGCCCGCGGCCGAGCCCGCGGCTGCTGCGGACGCGCCTGCCGCCGACCCGCGCATTCCCGCGCACCTGCTGGAGCGCAGCAAGGCCCGCAAGGCTCAGGCCGACGCGGGGGCCGGCGGTGCCGTGGCCGTGCAGGAGAAGGTCGCCAGCGTGGTGGCCGCCGCTCCGGCTGGTGGCGGCGTGCCCTTGAGCGCCGGCCCCGGTGGCCACACCCAGCGCCTGCTCACCGTGGTGAAGAGCGGCAGCATCCAGGACGTCAAGGCCTCGCCGGTGGACAAGGTGCACACTTGGCCGCACCTGCTCGCCGCCGAGTTCGTCGCCGCCCTGGCCTGCATGTCGTTCACCTTCTTCTTCAGCATCTTCGTCAACGCTCCGCTGCTGCAGCAGGCGAACATCAACAAGACGCCGAACCCGTCGAAGGCGCCGTGGTACTTCCTCGGTCTGCAGGAACTGCTCACGATGTTCCACCCGATGGTGGCCGGCGTCACCATCCCCGGTGTGGGCCTGATCGTGCTGATCCTGGCCCCGTACATCGACAAGAACCCGTCCAACAAGCCGGAGGATCGCAAGTTCGCGATCTCCCTGATGACCGTGCACATGATGTTCTGGGCCGTGCTCGTGATCATCGGCTCGTTCTTCCGTGGCCCTGGCTTCAACTTCACGCTCCCGTGGCGTGACGGCATCTTCTTCGAGTTGTGAGGCAGTCGCAGACATGAGTTCCTCCCTGGTCATCCTCCTTGCGGTCGGTGCGGCCGTCCTGCTTGCAGGCCTGGCGTTCACCACGGTCAAGCGTCGCGACGTGCGCGGCGCCGGTGCCCTCAGCCGCGAAACCGTGCGCCGCGACCGCGACGCCGACCTCGACCTCCCGTCGGGCCCCACGGGCAAGGACGTGGAGCGTGCCGCCGCCCAGGCGCGCAAGCCCTTGGCCCCGCTGCCGGCCGAAGTCACCGGCTCGGCCCCCTCGCTGTGGGTGCCGCCGGACATGGACGAGATCGGCGTCAGCCGCCGCCAGTTCCTCAACCGGGCCACCGTCACCCTGATGAGCGCCGGCCTCGGCGGGTTCGCCGCGGCCAGCTTCGTGGCCTTCCTGTGGCCCACCGCTGCACCGGTGTTCGGTGGCAAGGTGAACGTCGGCAAGCTCGACGACATCCTCTCCAGCATCAGCACCAACGGCGGGTTCTTCTACTCCTCCGCCGCCCGCTCCTGGGTCACCGTGTACCCGACGGACGCCTTGCCGAAGGCCAAGGGTGTGCCGGAGTACAAGGAGCTCATCTCCGGTATGGAGTCCGGTGTGGTCGCCTCGTACCAGAAGTGCCCGCACCTCGGCTGCCGAGTGCCGGAGTGCAAGGGCAGCCAGTGGTTCGAATGCCCGTGCCACGGCTCCCAGTACAACCGCGTCGGTGAGAAGAAGGCCGGCCCTGCCCCGCGCGGCATGGACCACTTCGCGCTCAGCGTGTCGGCCTCGGGTGATGTCGTCATCGACACGTCCCGCCCGCTCAACGGTGCCGCCATCGGCACCAACACCACCGGCCAAGAGGCCGAGGGTCCGCACTGCATCACCGGTGGCGGAGGTTCGCACTGATGCTCGCTCTCAACACCACTTCGATCGCCTGGGTCATCCTGGTCGTCATCGTCCTGGGGTGGGTCGGCTACTACCTGCTCAACAACCTCGGGGCGCGCCGCGAGCTCGGCTCCGAGGTCGAGATGGCGCCGAACCGCAAGCCGTACTACGACGACGAGACGCTGGAGGGCCCGCGCCTGGAGCGCATGCAGCTGCTCGGCGTGCTGCTGCTGATCACGATGGTCATCGGCCTGCCCCTCTACTGGGTTCTCGAGCCCGACCGCCAGGCCGGCGCCCAGGAGCATCGCCAGAACGAGTTCATCGGTTGGGGTGCGGACCTGTTCGCCACCACCGACAAGGGCGGCTTCAACTGCGCCGGCTGCCACGGCGCCAACGGCGAGGGTGGCGCAGCCCCGTACACCCTCACGGACACCCTGACCGGCGAAGTGACGGCGGTGAACTGGTACGCCCCGGCGCTGAACACGGTGTTCTACCGCTTCAGCAAGGAAGAGGTTCGCTTCATCCTCAACTACGGCCGGCCGTTCTCCCCGATGGCGGCCTGGGGCGAGCCGGGCGGTGGCCCGATGACCACTCAGAACATCGAGACCCTGCTGATCTTCCTGGAGTCCATCCAGATCCAGCCGGAGGGGTGCCTCACCGAGGCGTCCTTCGTCAAGGACGCCGACCCGTACGTCTGTGAAGGCGGCACCCTGCCGGCGGCGGACCAGCAGAGCGTCACCGATGCGGTGGCCACCTACCAGAAGGCCAACCCCGGTGCCAGCGAGGGCGAGGCCCTGTTCAACATCTCGCTCGGTGGCGGCGCCTACAGCTGCGCCCGCTGCCACACCCAGGGCTGGAGCTACAGCAACCCCGGTGTCACCGGCCAGGGCGGTATGGGCTGGAACCTGACGGGTGGCTCCACGGCCGCTCACTTCCCGAGTGAGGCGGACATGATCTCGTTCATCCAGTCGGGGTCGAAGAACGGGGCCAAGTACGGCCTCCAGGGTCAGGGCACGGGCCGCATGCCCGGCTTCGGCCACCTCCTCACCGAGGAGCAGATCAAGGCCATCGTCGAATACGTCCGGAGTCTGTGATGCTGGGTCTACTCGCCATCAACTGGGAGCCCGAGCTTCGCGGCATCCTGATCGTCATCATTGCTGTGTCGGTGCTGATGGGCAGCATCTACCTGATCATCGGCAGCAACATGGGTGCCCGGCTGGGCTTCATGGTGCTCCTCGCCGCCCTCGCCGGCTGGATGTTCATCATGGGCAGCATCTGGTGGAGCTACGGCCAGGGCCTGAAGGGCACCGACCCGTCGTGGCAACCGGTGGCGCATCAGACCGTGTTGCGCAACCCTGGTGTGCTCGAGGAGGTCGGGGTCATCACCTCCAGCCTGGAAACCACCGGCGACCACAGCGCCGACGCGCTCGCCGCGCAGGAGATGCTGCAGGACAACGGCTGGCTGAAGCTGTCCTCGACCCTGCCCTCGTACCAGCAGGCCGGCTCCTCCGGCACGGTGTACATGGAGGAATCGGAGGCCCTGGCGGCCGGCCAGTTCACCGTGGTCGCCGTGTTCGACAAGGGTGGCGAGCGTGGCCCGTCCTTCTTCAAGGACAGGGTGGACTTCCTCGCGTTCTTCCACGACCCGCACTATGCGATCGTCGAGGTGGCCCCCCTGGTGCCGCAGCGTTCGGAGCCCGGCCGTGCCCCGGCCCGCCCGATCATCGACACCTCGCGTCCGCACGAGTACATCTACATGATCCGCGACCTGGGCAGCAAGCGTGTGCCCGCCGCCGTCATCACCATCAGCTCGTTGGTCATCTTCCTCAACCTGTGCTGGCTGCTGCACCGCCGCGACCGTCACGTGACGGCCAACCGGGCAGCGAAGGCCCTGCCGGCGAAGGCCTGACGCATGGGTCAGTACCTCCCGGTCGTCTTCCTGCTCGCCCTGGCGGTGCTGTTCGGTGCGTTGAGCTTTTTCGCATCGCGCCTGTTGGCGCCGCGCCGCCCCTCGGCTGCCAAGGAAGCCCCGTACGAGTGCGGCATCGTGCCCAGCCGCGAGCCACCGGAACGTTTCCCCGTCACGTTCTACGTGGTGGCGATGCTGTTCATCATGTTCGACATCGAACTGATCTTCATCTACCCCTTCGCAGTGGACCGCACCTTCCTCGGGAGCTACGCCCTGTGGGAGATGATCGCCTTCAGCGTGGTCTTCTTCGCTGCCTTCGTCTACGTCGTCGCCCGCGGCGCGCTGGACTGGGGCCCGGTGCAGCGCCAGGTGCGCCTGTCGCCGATGTTCTCGGCGGAGCGCACCTCCACGAGCACCATCCGCCGAGTCGGCCTCGAGGGCCGGCCCGAAGAAAGCGCGGCCTAGCCGATGGCTCTGGTGAAGGACATTCTCGACGACGGCTTCGGCGGCATCCCGCACAACGCGATCACCGCCAAGCTGGAAGACCTCGTCAACTGGGCGCGGAGCCGTAGTTCGTGGCCGGCGTCGTTCGGCCTGGCCTGCTGCGCCATCGAGATGATGGCCACGGGTGCAGCGCACTACGACCTCAGCCGCTTCGGCATGGAGGTCTTCCGCGCCTCCCCGCGTCAGGCGGACATCATGATCGTCGCCGGTCGCGTCAGCCAGAAGATGGCGCCCGTGCTGCGTCAGGTGTACGACCAGATGATGGAGCCCAAGTGGGTCATCAGCATGGGCGTGTGCGCCAGCAGCGGTGGCATGTTCAACAACTACGCCATCGTGCAGGGCGTGGACCAGGTGGTGCCGGTGGACGTGTACGCACCCGGCTGCCCTCCGACCCCGGAGACCCTCATCCACGCCATCGAGACCCTGCACCAGAAGATCGAGGACGGCGAGCTGTTGAAGCGCCGCCAGCAGAGTGGTGCAGGCGCCAACCTGCACATCGAGGAGATCTCCGGCGCGCAGCCCGTGCCGGTCATCCTGGGAACCCGGTGAACCATGAGTGAGGCAACCCCCGAGCCCACTGCCGCGCCCGAGCCGCCGCCCACCCTGTACGGGGTGCCGCTGAGCGACAGCCGCGGCCAGCGTGTGCTGCACCCCAGCCGCGACCAGTACGTGAAGACCGTGCGAGCCCTGCTCGACGACACCTTCACCACGGTCAGCGACCTCACCGCAGTGGACTACCTGCAGTTCATGCAGCGTTCCCTGCCGGCCAGCGTCGCCGCAGAGCGTTTCGAAGTGGTGGTCAACCTGCTGAGCATCGAGCGCCGGGAGCGCCTCCGCCTCCGCGTGCAGGTGCCCGAAGCCGACCCCACGGTGGCCACCCTGTTCGACATGTTCCCCGGCACGGAGGCCATGGAGCGCGAGGTGTACGACATGTTCGGCATCGAGTTCACCGACCACCCCGACCTCACCCGCATCCTCATGCCCGAGGACTGGGAGGGCCACCCCCTGCGCAAGGACTACGAGCAGGGCCGCATCCCGGTGCAGTTCAGCACCGACTTCGCCGCGAAGGGCGGTGCGCAATGACCGGGCAGGCCGCCAAGGGCATCGTCGACACCATCCGCGACGGCAACGAGCCCGAACAGGGGCTGAAGCCACGCAGCCAGATCACCGCCCGTGAGCTGCTCCGCGAGGTCGGCTCGGTGCTGCGCATGAGCGAGGCCGAGGCCGCCAAGCTCGGCGACATCCCGGCCGACCCCTCCGAAGATCAGACGATGATCATCAACATGGGGCCCCAGCACCCCAGCACCCACGGGGTGCTGCGCCTGATGCTGGAGCTCCAGGGCGAGACCGTCCTGCGCTGCAAGCCGATCATCGGCTACCTGCACACCGGTATGGAGAAGCAGGGCGAGGCGCTCACCTACATGCAGGGCGGCACGAACGTCACCCGCATGGACTACCTCTCCCCGCTGAACAACGAGCTCGTGTTCAGCATGGCCGTGGAGCAGCTGCTCGGCATCGAGGGCGACATCCCCGAGCGCGCCGTCTGGATGCGCATGCTCCTCAGCGAGCTGAACCGGATGAGCAGTCACCTGCTGTTCCTCGCCACCAACGGCATGGACATCGGTGCGGTCAGCATGATGATCTACGGCTGGCGCGAGCGTGAGGAAGTGTTGCGCTTCTTCCAGAAGGTCACCGGCCTGCGGATGAACCACAACTTCATCCGCCCGGGCGGTGTGGCCGCGGACCTGCCGGGCGGCTGGCGCGACGACGTGCTCCACCTGCTGGACTTCATCCCGCCCCGGCTGGACGAATACGACATCCTCATGACCGGCCAGCCGATCTGGCGCGACCGGCTGCAGGGTGTGGGCGTCATCACCGCCGAGGAAGCCTTGGCGCTCGGTGCCACCGGCCCGATCCTGCGCAGCACCGGCGTGCCGTGGGACCTTCGCCGCGACCAGCCCTACCTGCGCTACCCCGAGGTCGAGTTCGACGTCGTGGTCGGCAGCTACGGCGACGCCTTCGACCGCTACGCGATCCGGCTCAACGAGATCCGTGAGTCCATTCGCATCGTGCATCAGATCCTGGACCGCATGCCGCAGGGCGACTACCGCATCCAGAACAAGAAGGTCACGCCGCCACCGCGGGCACGCATCGACGAGTCGATGGAAGCACTGATCCACCACTTCAAGATCTTCACTGAAGGCTTCAAGGTGCCTGAGGGCGAGGTGTACATGGCGGTCGAGAGCCCGCGCGGCGAGATCGGCTGCTACATCGCCAGCGACGGCAGCGCCACCCCGTACCGGATGCACATGCGTGCGCCGTCGTTCGTCAACATCCAGTGCCTGCCGCACATGATGCGCGGCGGCCTCGTGGCCGACGCGGTGGCAGTGATTTCCAGCGTCGACCCCGTGTTGGGAGAGGTGGACCGGTGAGCCGTCTCAACGAGGCGAACACGCTGCTGGCGCGCGAGATCATCGCTCGCTACCCGAAGGCCCGTTCGGCCACCATCCCGTTGCTGCACCTGTCGCAGCAGCAGAACGGGTACGTCACCGAGGCGGCGATGGCCCATGTGGCGGAGCTCGTGGGGGCCACCCCGGCCGAGGTCCAGGGCACTGCCACGTTCTACGAGATGTTCAAGTTCGAGCCCGTCGGCAAGTACCTGGTGAACATCTGCGGCACGATGAGCTGTCAGCTGATGGGTAGCGAAGCCCTGCTGCACCACGCCGAGCACGTGCTCGGGGTGAAGGCGGGCGGCACCACCGACGACGGGTTGTTCACCCTGGAGCACGCCGAGTGCCAGGCAGCCTGCACCGAGGCGCCGAACATGCAGGTGAACTACCGCCACTGCCACCGCATGACCACCGAGTCGTTCGACCAGCTGATCGACGACCTGCGCGCGGGCCGGCGAGAGGCCGACATTCCGCCCCATGGCACCCTCGCCCGGGTGCGCCAGCAGATTCCCGCCGAGAAGGCCGCCGGTGCGGTGGCCCCCGACGGCGCCGGCCGCCCCGCCTGGCTCCCCGCCCCGGAGGCCACGAAATGAGCAGCTACCCCTGGGCCGCCGGGTTCATCGACGACGGCGACCGCCCCCAGATCGTCACCTCGCGCTTCCGCTACGAGGACGGCTACACCCTGGAGCGCTACCACGCCACCGGCGGCTACGACGGCTTCAAGGCCGCCCTGCGCCGCGCGCCCGGCGAGGTGCACGAAGAAGTGAAGGCGGCCACCGTGCTCGGCCGCGGCGGCGCCGGCTTCCCCGCCGGCACCAAGTGGGGCCTGATGCCCGCCGAGAAGTACCCGCGCTACCTCGTGGTGAACGGCGACGAGAGCGAGCCCGGCACGTACAAGGACCGCCTCCTGATGGAACGCGACCCGCACCAGCTGATCGAGGGCTGCCTCATCGCTGCCTACGCCGCCGGGTTGGCACAGGTGTTCCTCTACATCCGTGGCGAGATGCCGCTGGCCCACGAGCGGGTGGCCACTGCGCTGAACGAGGCGTACGCCGCCGGCTACATCGGCACGAACATCCTCGGCACCAGCTTCAGCGTGGACATCGTGCTCCACTGGGGGGCCGGCGCCTATGTGGTGGGCGAGGAGACTGCGCTCATCGAGTCGTTGGAAGGCAAGCGCGGCGAACCGCGCCTCAAGCCGCCGTTCTTCCCCGCGGCCATCGGCCTCTACGGCCAGCCGACCATCGTCAACAACGTGGAGACGCTCAGCAACCTGCCGTGGTTGCTCACCAACGGCAGCGCGGCGTACACCGCGATCGGCACGGCCACCAGCCCCGGGACGCGGATGATCGCCGTCAGCGGCCACGTCAAGCGCCCCGGTGTCTACGAGATCATCAACGGCAGCACCACCTTCCGCGACGTGCTCTGCGGCGACGAGTTCTGCCAGGGCATCCGCGACGACAACGAGCTGAAGGCGTTCGTCCCCGGCGGCGGTTCCGCCCCGTGGTTCACGCCCGATCAGCTGGACATCCCGTTTGAAGGCCGTGCCGCCGGCGCCGCCGGTTCGATGCTCGGGTCGGGCGCGATCATGGTGATGGACGACACCACGGACATCCCGGCTGCGGCCCTCACGCTCACCCGCTTCTACGCCCACGAGAGCTGCGGCCAGTGCACCCCCTGCCGTGAAGGCGGCACCTGGCTGATGCGCGTGCTGCAGCGCGTGGTGGACGGGCGCGGCTCCCAGGCCGACCTGGCGCAGCTGCTGGAGATCGGCCAGAGCATCTGCCCGGGCAACTTCCCGCACGCCAGCAGCGAACGCCTCGGCCTGGCTGCCACCCCCTTCCCCTACAAGATGACCACGATCTGCTTCGTCGGCCCGTCGGCGTATGCCCCGGTGCACTCGGCGCTCACCCTGTTCCGCGACGAGTTCGAGGCCCGGATCACCGAGAAGAAGTCGATCCCCGTGACGGCGGTGCACTGATGAGCGAAGAAGTCGAAGCCCCGCCGGTGGACCCCAACGCGGTCAACGTGGTCGTCAACGGTGTGCCCCATGTGGCGCGCAAGGGCCAGCTCGTCATCGAAGCCGCGGCCGACGCCGGCGAGTACATCCCCCGCTTCTGCTACCACGACCGGATGACACCGGTCGGCAAGTGCCGCATGTGCCTGGTGGAATGCGACTCCGGCCGTGGCCCGGCCGTCACCGTCAGCTGCATGGCCACGGTCATGCCGGACATGAAGATCGACACCCAGAGTGAGACCACCAAGCGGATGCAGGAAGGCGTGCTGGAACTGCTGCTCGCCAACCACCCGCTGGACTGCCCGGTGTGCGACAAAGGCGGCGAATGCCCCCTGCAGGACCAGGCGTTCAGCCATGGCCCGGGCGAGAGCCGCTTCATCGAGGAGAAGCGCCACTACGAGAAGCCGCTGGCCATCAGCGATCTCGTCTACCTCGACCGCGAGCGCTGCATCCTGTGCGACCGCTGCACCCGCTTCGCCGACGAGGTAGCCGGCGACCCGCTGATCCACTTCACCAGCCGCGGCAACACCACCCACATCGCCACCTTCCCCGACGAGCCGTTCTCCAGCTACTTCAGCGGCAACACCGTGCAGATCTGCCCGGTCGGCGCACTCACCGCCAAGCCCTACCGCTTCAAGGCCCGCCCCTGGGACCTCGAGCAGGAGGAAAGCACCTGCACCACCTGCTCGGTCGGCTGCCGCATCGTGGTGCAGTCCAGCCGCGACGAGGTGTTGCGCTATGTCGGCGTGGACAGCGACCCGGTGAACCACGGCTGGCTCTGCGACCGCGGCCGGTTCAACTTCGAGGCCACCAAGAGCACCGACCGTGTGCTGCAGCCGCTGGTGCGCCAGGGCGACACCCTGCAGCCCGCGGCGTGGAACGTGGCCGTCAGCCAGGCTGCCCGTCTCGTCCGTGAGGCCCTTGCCTCCGGTGGGGCGAACAGCGTCGCCGTGCTCGGCGGTGCCCGTGGCACCAACGAGGACGCCTTCGCCTGGGCCCGCGTGGCCCACGAGGTCATCGGCACCACCAACGTCTACGCCCAGATGGGCGACGGCCTGCCCGCCGGCCTGCTGGGCCTGGACCGTGCCACCATCGACCAGGCCGCCACCGCGGCCACCGTGGTGCTGCTCGGGCCGGACCTGAAGGAAGAGCTGCCGGTGCTGTACCTGCGCCTGCGGGAGGCCTCGGAGAAGAAGCGCACCCGGCTGATCGAGCTGGCCCCGAAGCAGACCGGCCTCACTCCGTACGCGTGGCGCCATGTCGGCTACGAGCCGGGCACCCAGGTGGCGGCAGTGTCCGCCCTGCTGGCCGACGCCGCCGTGCAGGCACAGCTGGCCAAGGGCCCGGTCGTGGTTGTCGCCGGCCGTGCCAACCTGGCGGAATCCACGGCCACCACCGTGCAAGCGTTGCGCACCGTGCTCGATGCCGTGCCGGGCGCCACCGTGCTGCCCGCATTCCGCCGCGGCAACGTCGTGGGGGCGCTGCAAGTGGGCATGCGGCCCGGCAAGGGCGGGCTCGACACGCGCGGCACGCTGCAGGCCGCCGCCGACGGGAAGCTGGAGTGCCTCGTGCTCGTCGGGGCCGACCCGCTGGCGGACTTCCCCGATCACCAGTTGGCGCAGCGGGCGCTGGCCGGTGCGCGGCGCGTGATCGTCGTGGACACCTTCCTCACCGCCTCGGCCGCGAAGGCGGATGTCGTGCTGGCCGCCAGCGCATTCGCCGAGAAGGCGGGCACCCACACCAACCTCGAAGGCCGCGTCACCTCCCTGGCCCGCAAGGTCACCCCCGCCGGCGTCACCCGGGCGGACTGGATGATCGCCGCCGAGCTGGCGCTGGAGCTGGGCACCGACCTCGGCTACGAGACCGTCTCGGACATCACCGCCGACATCGCCGCCAATGTGGCCGGCTACGCCGACGTCACCGCCGCCGCGGTGGCGGCACAGGGTGATGGCGTGTTGGCCGCAGTACCGGAGCAGATCGACCCGATGAACGTGGTCGAGGCCACGGTCGGCGAGCGCAACGCCTACGACTTCCGCCTCGTGGTCAGCCGGGTGCTGTACGACCAGGCGAGTGGCACGGCCCATTCGGCCTCGCTGGCCCATCTCGCCCGCGGTTCCGTGGTCCACCTGCACCCGCTGGACCTCGAGC
>JBPOIX010000364.1:0-24096 GCA_052034175.1 Actinomycetota bacterium | reverse complement strand
GGCCGTAGTCGGCGCGAGCCTCGTGATCCGTCCGCCTCAGAGTCAGCGGATCGGCGGGCTCGCTTCAAGCGCACTTGTCGCTCTCGTGGGACTCTCCCTGCTGCCCGAAGCATTTTCGGACAACCCGTCCGGAGCACTCGCTCTGTTTGGGTTCCTCCTCTTCTGCGCGGCTTACAACGCGCTTGAACCCTGAACATCGGCTGGGAGGCCTGGTGGGACGACCCCTCGGCAAACGTCGGGCGACGCGGGGGAGCGTGCCAGACTCGGCGCCGTGACCACCGTCGGCCTCGGCCCGCCTGCAGACGCCGCGGCATTGCTGTTCGACTGCGATGGCACGCTGGTGGACTCGCTCAGCCTGTACCGAATCTGCTGGCGGCAGGTCTACGGCCGGGCGGGCTTCGAGATGGCGGACGAGTGGTTCGACACCAGGGTCGGCCTCACCGTGCACAAGTTCGTGCGAGCGGCACTGCCCGAGGCGGACGAGGCCACGCTGGCCCGGGTGCAGGACGAGGGCATGAACATGTTCATGGACTCGATCCACCTGATCGAGCCGTTGGAGCATGTCGTCGATGTGGCCCGCCAGTACCACGGGAGGCTGCCGATGGCGGTCGTGTCGTCGGGCATCGCTCCCGCGGTGCACAAGTCACTGGCCGCGGTGGGCATCACTGACCTGTTCGACTTCGTGGTCACGCTTGAGTCGGTGCAGGAGAGCAAGCCGGCACCCGACGGATACCTCCATGCCATCGCCCGCCTCGGCGTGCCGGCAAGCCGGTGCGTGGCCTACGAGGACTCCCGCGATGGCATCGCGTCCGCCCTCGCCGCCGGTGTGGGCACCGTGTTCGACGTGCGTGGTGCAGGATCGCGAGTGGTCACGGCGTAGGGGCTGGGCGGGGGTCGACCGGCCCATCGAGGAGGGTGCCGGCGGCGGGGCTTCCTTGTCACACCCTTCTGCTTGAGTAGGGACATGGATCTCGTCACGCTTCGTTCGGTGATCGGCGCCGCGCCGCTGCCGGATCTGGAGGCGTGCCGGCGCGAGGCGGAGGATCTGCGGAGTGCCCGCGGCCTGCTGGACGCTCGGGAGCTGGAAGTGCTGGCCCGGCTGGACGAGCTGACCGAGGAGGCGCCCGGGGTGTTCCCCGAGGAGGAGTTGGCGAAGGCGGCCAAGACGTCTCGGGCAAAGGCGGCGCGGGTGCGGAACCGTCGCAAGGCGTGCGAGGCCGTGCCGGAGGTCGGTGCGGCCTTGGCCGGCGGCCGCACCACGGGCGAGCGGGTCGATGCTCTGGCCGCCGCCACCTCCGGGCTGTCGCCCGAGGAGCTGGAGCGCGTGGCGGAGCAGGGCTCACTCCTTGCCAGTGCAGCCGCAGAAGCGACGGAGCGGGACTACCGAGCCACGATCGACCGTGTGGTAGGCCAGGCGAAGGACGACGACGGGTTGACCCGGTTGGCCCGCCAGCGCAAGGCCACGCGCGTGCGGTGGTGGACGGGGTTGGACGGGATGTGGAACCTGTCCGGCACGTTCGATCCGGTCCGCGGGACGGAACTGGAGGGCCGGCTGCGAAGTGCCGTCGAGGCGCTGTTCCAGAGTGGCGCCGGTGGGGCTGGAGGCGCCGGTGGGGCAGGCGGCTCGGGCGGGGCTGGTGGCGTGGGCGGCTCGGATGGGCTCGGCGCAACTGGTGGCCCGGGTGGAATGGCGGCGGAGGCGGGGGCCACGGCGTTCGAGGATGCGCCGGCGGACCCTGCGGATCGGCAGGCGTACCTGGCGGCGCTGGCACTGCTGGCGCTCCTCGATGGAACTGCACCCGGTGGTGCCGCGCCGGACATCACCGTGCTCGTGGACGAAGCCACGCTGCTGGGCGGGCGGCGGCACCAGCACTCGGTGGTGGACGCCGGGCTGGGCCGGTTCGGGCTTCCGGTGGAGACCGTGCGCCGGTGGGCGTGCATGGGCACGGTGACGCCGGTGGTGGTGGGGGCGGATGGGGTGCGCCTCTTCCTCGGGCGGGAGACTCGCCTGGCCAACCGGGCGCAGCGCCGGGCCCTGAGGGTGCTCTACCGGACGTGCGCGCTGTGCGAGGTGCCGTTCGAACACACTCAGGCGCACCATGTGTCCTGGTTCGGCCTTCACCACGGCCCGACCGACATCGACAATCTCGTGCCGCTGTGCCGCCACCATCACCACCTCGTTCACGAGGGTGGTTGGCAGCTTCACCTGGCGTCGGACCGCACACTCACCGTGCTGCGGCCAGGCGGCCAAGTCTCCACGAATGGGCCGCCAACCCAGCGGGCGGCCTGACGGGGCCGCCGTCGCGCCCGCAGGTGTCGGATGTCGGATGTCGGGTGGCCGGGACGGTCGGGCCGGTTGCCATGCCAGTCCGGTCGGGCTGGTTGCCATGCCAGTCCGGGCGTTGCCATGACAGTCCGGGCGTGGCCGTGAGTCACAGGTCGTCGGCCTCTGGCGGGGCAGCGAGTGCGGCGCGATGAGTAAGCCATGCGTACCGCCATTGCATCCCTCACGTTCCTGGCGGCCGCCGTCCTCACGACGCCCGCCACTCTTTCCGCCGCCGGTAACGCCACCGGCCAGGTGCTTCCGGAGGTGGTGCCGCCGGGCGCGGCCATCAGCATCGACACCTTCGGCTGCCCGGCCCCGGCCACCACGACCATCGCCATCGACATCCTGCCGCAGGGTGGCGCCGCCTTCCTCGACGACAGCGCCGCCGCGGTGGACGGGGCGGCGTGGTTCGACGAACAACTCCCGATCGACCTCGTACCCGGCCCGTACACCGTGCGCATCTTCTGCAAGGACACGGACGCCACCACGATCGACTCCGGGGAGCTGAGCTTCACCGTGGCCACCCTGGGGCTCCAGCTGTCGCCAACGAGCGGTCCGGTGGGAACGCGAGCGACTGTGACCGGTGCCGGGTGCCCGACAGGGCGGACCGAGTTCGTGGTCGTGTGGTTCGAAGGCGCCAGCGACGACACCCCGGTGTGGAACCCTCAGCGTGACGGCTTCGTCGGCTCGCCGAACGAGGACGGCACGTTCGCCGTCACCTTCACCGTGCCCGCGGGTGCGGTGCTCGGCGAGAACCTGATCAGCGTGTGGTGCGTCAGCGAGGGAGGGAGTGCCCTCACCGGCCCGTTCCTCACCGCGTTCACCGTCACCCCTGGGTCCGTGCCCAGCACGGGCGTGGCCCAGTGGCCGCTGGTGGCCGGGGCCACGGCCCTGACGCTGGCCGGGTGGGTGCTGTGCAGGGTCAGCCGCCGCACGCCGACCCATCTCGCCTGACCGCGCCAGAACCTGGCGCCGCCCGCGATCAGGCGGTGGCGACCACCGTTGCCTCCGCCGGGTCGCGCCGGCCGAGCAGGTGCACGCCCATCGCCACGAGGTACAGGCACAGGCCGACCATCAGCGTGACATCGAAGCCGAGCGCCATGGAGAGCACGGTGGTGAACGAGCTGCCGATGACGGAGAAGAACCCGTTCACCGCCCAACACCACGCCACCAGACGGCCCTGGGTCTCCCCGTCGCCGCCCGCAGCGCGCACGGCAGCGTCGATGCCGGTGGGGAGGTAGGCGCCCATCAGCAGGCCCACCGGGAGCAGCATCGCCACCACGATCACGATGCGTGCCCACTGGGCCCAGGCCAACGCCATGTCGGTGATCGGTTCCACCGCCACCAGGGCCAGCACGGCCAGCACCACCAGGCCGGCGGTGACCGCAGGAATGCCGTTGCCACGCCACCTGGCCACCGCTCCACTGAGCCGGGCGCCGATGGCCGCGGCGATCAGCAGGGTGCACAGGGAGACGGACAACGAGAGGGTGGGGAAGCCGAGCAGCAGGGCGAAGCGTTGGATCATCGAGATCTCCACCACCATGAACCCCAGGCCGAGCGCGGCGAAGTAGACGAACAGCCGCCACCGGCCGGCCACCTTCACCGCGGTCTCGCCGCTTGCCGCCCGACGCCGCCGCGTGAGCCCGAACGGCAGCCACAGGCACAGCGCGGCCACCACTGCGGCCACCCCGAGGAGCACCACCAGCAGCCGTTCGCCGATGGCGATCTCGTTGTCCTCGAACGTGCGGTCCCAGTTGGACAGCACGGAGGTGAACGGCGTGAAGTGCCAGAAGAAGGGGCGGTTGTCGTCGATGACCCCGATCTCGAACGGGTACCCGTCCACCAGTGCGTCCACCTCGGCGTCGGTGCCGACGATGAGGTCGGTGGTGAGGTGCGGTACGGAGTTGCCGTTCGGCAGGTAGCGCACCGTGGCCCCGGGCACGTTCGGCACGGCCGCTTCCACCGAAGCGAGCACCTCGGTCTCCGGCGGCTGGCGGAAGAGCATGATCGTGCTCACCCGTTCCAGGTCGTTCTCGCCACTGTTGCGCAGCAGGCCGACATGGTCGGCGAACGACTCCACCCGGTCGTCGAGCGCTGCGCGGGCGGTGACGAGGTAGCGCGCCGTGCGCATCGGCCGCTCGTCGAACACGATGTCGCCGAACTGGGCCACCACCGCGCCGTCGTCGGTGAGGTGATCGAAGGACTCCTCGATCATCTCCTTCGTGTACAGGTAGCTCTCCGACAGCACGAAGGCGCCGGCCGTGGCGGCGTTCGACGCCGCGTAGCTGTCCGGGGCGACGAACCAGATCAGGTCGTACTGGTCGGCGGAGCGGGCGAGGAAGGTGCGCCCGTCGCCCTGCACATAGTTCACGCGCGGGTCGTCCACCACATGGCCGGAGAAGTCGGCGAACGTGCCGCGTAGCAGGTCCACCGTCACCGGGTTCAGTTCCACGGCATCCACGTGCGAGGCGCCGTACGTGAGCGAGGCCATGATCTCGTTGCCCCCCGCCGCACCGATGATCAGCACCCGCGGGCCGTCGCTCAGCGCGGCGAACGGCACCTGGCGGATGTCGGTGTCGAACCGGGCTGTCGTGGCCCGGGTGCCGTCGTAGCGCCAGATGGAGGAACCCCACAGCCCGTCGTGGTGCAGCACCATGATGTCGCCGAGCTCGACGGCGTCGACACGGAACACCGCGCCCCAGTCGCCGCCCTGCACCTGGTCGCTGTCCCGCAGCGTCTTGGTGTCGTCGGTGCGCACCTTGAGTTGCCCGCCCAGCACGGCCACCAGTGCCACGGCCACCGCCAGACCGCCGGCCAGGCGTGGCCGCCCACCTTCGGCGAAGCCCAGTGCCGGGCCCAGCGCCGCCAGCACCACCATGCTCGCCAACACCATCGCCGGCGGGCCGATGGTGGCCTGCAGCGGCACCGCCAGCAGGCAGCCGAGCGCGGCGCCGGCGAGATCCCAGAAGTACAGCCGGCGCATCGTCTCCGCCTGGCCGACCACCAGTGAGGCGAACAGCAGGCCGACGCCGAAGAACACGCCCGTGATCGCCAGCGCCATCACCAGCAGCAGCATCATCTGCACCAGCGCCTGGCCGAGGCTGCCGGTCCAGATGAGGTACACGTCCATCGGCAGCCGGGCGACCACCACGTAGCCGAGCACACCGGCCAAGCCGGCCGCGGGGGCCACCCGCTGCACCAGTTGCACGGTGTCCATGGCCCGCAGGCGGCGGGAGAGCGACATCACCGCACCCGCCGCGCCGAGGCCGAGCAGAGCCAGGCCGATGACGAAGTAGGTGTAGTAGTAGAAGAGCTTGAAGGAGATGATGCGCGTGTAGGCGATCTCCAACGTCAGGCTGACGAAGCCGATGGCGAACGCGGTGGCAAGGCGCAGCACGAGGCCGCGGCGGGAAGAAGACGTCACGGGCGGCAAACCTACTGGGTCGACCACGGGGCTCCGCAGGGGTACATGAGGTTGGCGTCGCGGGCGGCCTCCACCGCCCGCGACGTTGCACGACACTGAGCCCCCGCTTCGGCCTCCCGCGAGGCGTCGGCCTCTCAGCCGGCGGTGCGGCGGCCGAGCTTCGGTCGACGCCGCGCCGCCCACACCAGCAGCACGCCGACCACGGCCAGGGCGAGCGCGATCCCTGGTGACGCCCGATGGCCGCCGCCGGTGGCCGGAAGCGTTCGCGGCGGCCCGCCAGGGGTGGTGGTCGTGGTCGGTGCGGTGCCGGCCCTGACGGTGAGATCCACACCGAACTCGTTGTCCGACGGGTCGGGGTCGGCGCTCGCGGCGGTGATCGCCACGCCACCCCGCACAGGCCCGGTGGTTTCGTTCGCGACCCGCACCTGGAACACCAGGATGGTCGTCTCGCCGACGGCAAGGTCCGGCGTGGTGCACGACACGCTGCTGGCATCGCACACCCACACCGGCCCCGTCGGTCCAGACCCGACGAGGCCCAGCGCCCCCGTGGTCTGGCCGACGAAGGTCCAGCCGGGCGGGAGGTCGATCGTGGCCGTCACCATGCCGCTGGAGTCCGGGCCGGCGTTGTCGACGGACACACTCCACTCGATCGTCGACCCTGCCTCCGGGTTGAAGTCCGACACGGTCAGCGAGCCGCTGAGGTCCGACGATGGCGGAGCCGGCGCAACGTCGGCGAGATCGGTGTCCACGTTGTCCGACGGGTCGGGGTCGGCCGTGGTGGCGCTCACCGTGGCCGTGTTCGCCAGTGCGTCTGGCCCGACCGCGATCTGCCGGTCCAGGGTGACGGTGATCGTCAACGTCGGAGCCGACCCGAGCGGAACGCCACCGGCCAGCACACACGTCAGGTCCTGGGTTCCGGTCAGCTCGCACGACCACCCCGAGCCACTGGCGTGGGAGAACGCGGCGCCGGTCGGGAGCACATCCGTCAGCGTCACGCCCTGCGCGGGGTCGGGGCCGGCGTTGGTGATGTCGATCAGCCACTCGGCCGAGGAGCCTGCGGTGAAGTCGCCGACATGGTGCGTGTCGACCGTCAGGTCGGCGGTGGGGTCCGGCGGCGGTGGGGCGACGACCACGGTGGTGGTGGTCTCCCCGCAGTCTCCGTCGTCGTCGCACACCGACACCGTGACGGTGAAGGTTCCTGCGTCGGCGTACAGGTGGCTGAGCGCGAAGGTCTGGCCGTTGGTTGCCAGAGCCTCCGGGCCGTCCCCCTCGCCCCAGTCGACGGTGGCCGTCCACGTGTCGGTGCCGGGGTCGGAGAACGATCCACCGCGGGCCAGCGTGTCGCCGGGCTGCAGTGCGGTGTTCGCGAGGGGCGCAACCAGCGGCGCCACGTTCGTGCACAGCACCGACGCGGTCGTCGTGTCCGTATTGCCGTCGTCGTCGGTCACTCGCAGCGCGACGTCCACCTGGCCGTCGTCGGTGCACGTCGCGGCAGCCTGGGTGGCGGCCGAGTCGTCGTAGTCGCCATCCCCGTCGAGGTCCCACGCCCAGGCGACGACGGCTCCGTCCGGGTCGGTGGAGGGCCCTCCGTCGAACAGGGCCGCAGAGCCCTCGGCGACGGTGGCCGGCGCGTCGATTGCGGCCACCGGCGGTTCGTCCGGCCCGAGCACCGTGACGGTCGCCTGTCCCTCGCCGCAGCCCTCGTCGTCGTCACACACCTCGACGAGCACGGTGTGGGTGCCCGCCGTCGCAAACTGGTGTGCCAGCGTGAACTGCTGCGTCAGCAACGGCGTCGTCTCGTCGACCGTTCCGTCGCCGTTCCAGTCGACCGACAGGGTCCACTCGTCGGCGCCCGGGTCGGTGAAGAGCACGTCGACAGCGATCGACTCGCCGACGGCGATCTCGAGGTCGGCGATGGGGTCGACGACGGGCTCGACGTTGGCGAACGTGACCGTGGTCAGCCGCGTGGCGGTCGCCCCGATGTCGTCCGTCACCCTCAGGCGGACGTCGATCGTGCCGTCGTCCGCCAGCGTCACGCTTGCCGTCGGGCTGGTGCCGTCGTCGTACGCCCCGTCGTCGTCGAGGTCCCAGGCGTAGGCGACGATCGTTCCGTCGGCGTCGCTCGAGGTGGTGCCCGACAATTGCACCGTGTCGTCTTCGAAGGCCGCCGCCGGGGCCGCGGTGATGCGGGCGATCGGCGGCTGGTTCCCGTCGCCGACGACCACCACCTCCTGCTCGACCGATGTGCAACCACCGTCGTCGTCGCACACGACCAGCGTCATCGTGTACGTGCCCCCGGCCGGGAAGGTGTGGAGGATGACGAAGCCCGAGGTGTCGAGCTCGCTCCCGCCGACGAGGGCGCGTGGGCCCATCCCGTCACCGAAGTCGATCGTGCCGGTCACCGTGTCGTCGCCGGGCTCGCTGATCTCCCCGAACCACGCGATGTCGAGCCCGTCAGTTTCCAGCCCGAGCGGCATCACATCGGGGTTGACGTTGGTGAACGTCACCTCGACCTCCGCGATGTGGACGCCACCGCGGGGGTCGGTGACTCGCAAGGCCACCGGCACGACCCCGTCGTCGAAGAGCCGGACCGACGCGCTGGCGTCGAGGTCATCGTCGAACAACCCGTCGCCGTCGAGGTCCCAGGCGTACGTGAGTGCCGCCGCTTCGGGGTCGGTGGACCCTGCACCGGACAGGAACGCCCGCGTGCCTTCCGGCGAGGTGAGCGGCCCGCTGATCACGGCGGTCGGAGCGCCGTTCGGCGCCAGCACGGTGACGGTGATGACACCTGGCACCGAGGTGTTGGATCCGTCCTCGGCGACGAACTCGATGGTGTCGACGCCGGCGAAACCGGTGTCGGGTGTGTACACCAGGTCCGGCGCGGTACCGCTCAGGGTGCCGTTCTCGGGTTCCTTCGTCACGGTGAACGTGAGCGGATCGTTCGTCGGGTCTGCCCCGGCGAGCGTGACGTCGACGGGAGCGGGCTCGATGGTGATGGCGAACGAAGCCGCCACGGGAGCGGCGTCGGCCAGCGATTCCAGCACGAAGTCGCGAGTGGTCACCTGTCCGGCGCTCACCGACACGGTGGCATCCGCCGGAGCCAAGGGCGACCCCGCCGGCGGCGTCACGTGCACGGCCCAGTCGCGGGCCGCGCCTCCCACCCCTGCCGGAGCATTGGGGATGGTGTAGGTGCCGTTGGCGGCGGTGGTGGCAGTGCCACCGAAACCGGTGGTGACCTGTGCCCCGCTCACGGCCGATCCCCCGGTGGTGGTGATCGTGCCGGTGATCGACCCGACCCCGTCGCCGTCGTTGCCGAAGTCGACCACGACGTCCGCGTTGCAGCTCACGGTCGCGTTCTTCGAAGCGCTCACGAAGCCGGTCTTCGATGCCGTCACCGTGTACTGCAGGTTCTGGTTGTTGGTCCCCACGCTGACACCGCTGATCACGAACCGGCCGTCGGCACCGGTGAGCGCCGAGAAGTTCCCGGCGCGTACCAGCACGCCCTCGATCGGGTCGCGGGTGACGGCGTTGATGACCCTGCCGCGAATCGTGGCCGGCGCGCAGACCCTCGTCATCAACAGGTCGGGCGACACCGTCACCGTGTCGGCGGACACGGTCACCGTGGCGTTCGATGAGTTCCAATGGGTGATCGGAGCGGCCGGGTCGTACGCCGAGACCCCGATGTCGCGTGGCTGGTTGATGCCGTTCAAGGAGATCTCGTCGATGACGAACCTTCCATCCGGGCCGGTGATCTCACCGCTCACGTTCATGCCCTCCAGCGGAGCGCCCGTGGCCCGGTCGCGAACGGTGCCGACCACCGTGCCGTACCTGGGGCGGTACAGGGTGATCGTGACCGTGGTCGTCTGGCCCTCGGTGAGGGTGACGGCTGTCGCCGTGCCGGTCAGCAGCCCCGACTTGAATGCGGTCACCGCCGTGTTCAGGGTCGGCGGTGCGTCGAAACCGAGGAGGTGGGTGATGACCAGCTTGCCGTCGACTCCGGTCGGGCTGTAGTTGGTCGAACCGATTCGCACCGTGGCTCCTTGCACCGGGGCGCCGGTGTCGTCGACGACGGTGGCAACCACCCTGGACTCGACTCGCCGGGGGAACGGCAGCGGGATGTCGATCGGTGCCTGCGCGCCGCAGCTGCCGACCACCACGTTGCGGGTGGCCACGCCCGCCGGGGCCACCCCGGTCGGCGTGCGGGCGCGTACGTTGCGCGTGGTCGGGTTGTTGTTCGGGCTGTTCAACCCGACTCCGTTGATGACGTAGATGCCGTCGGCGTTGGTGACCCCACCGCCGGTCGTGCCCGCCCCGAGGTCAACCTGGGCGTTCTGGATCGGCAGGCCGGTTCGCTGATCGACGACGCGCACGCGGATGGACCCGGTGCAGACCTTGAGCAGCGAGAAGTCGAGCGTCGAGGTGGCGCCGGCGCTGATCTGGGTCGAGAGCGTCCGCGAGTGGTACCCCGTGGCCTCCACCGTCAGCCCGTACTGGACCGGCGCGTTCAGCGGGCCGAGGGGGCGCTGGGTCAGCGTGTAACGCCCGTTGGGGCCGGTGCGCAGGTTGAGGCCGTAGCTCGCCTGGTTGATCGGGCCGAGTTGGTTGCCGAGGTGATCGACGCCGGTCACGATGCCCGTGAGCGTGCCGTACTGGCGGCGCAGCAACTGGATGTTGAGTGTGCTGGCGACGCCGCACGCGATGCGGACCGAGACCTGCGGTGAGAACGGATAGAACTCCGTGCCGAGACTGCTCAGGAAGAGGGTGCGTGGGGCGTTGTTGGTGTCGAGCGTCAGGTTCGTCGCCGAGTAGTTGCCCTGGGCGTCGGTCGTGGCTCCGAAGATGTTCACGCCGGGCACGCCGGCCCCTGTGATTGGGTCGGTGATCCGGCCGCTCACTGCGCCGAAGCACTGTGGCACGAGGCCGAAGTCGAGCGACACGTCGCCGCCGGTTTCGCGCACGATCGAGCCGCTGGTGCCGCGCACGACGAGGTCGAAGTCCTGTTCGGTGATCGACGGCCCGGCCCGCAGGTTGAGCAGCGACGTGCCGTTGGGTGTCACGGTCGGCGGGTCGAAGGTCGCCGTCACGCCCGGCGGAAGCCCTGGGGCCGACAGAGCGACGGGTGCCGAGAATCCGTTGGTCGTGATGACGCTCACGGTGAAGCTGACGTTGGCATTCGGCACCAGCGTTGCGGTCGCCGGGTTGATGGTGAGAAGGAAGTCGCTCACGATCGTCACGGTGCTCGTGGCCGAGCCGTGCCCGCCCTTCGGGTCGGTTGCCCGCAGCGTGACCTGGGCGGTTTCACCGGCGGCGCAGGCGCCGCCGCACAGGAGTGCGACCACCTGCCCGGGTGTCAGCAGGGGGGAGGTGCCGAGGGCGTCACCGAAGACGCCATCGCCGTTCAGGTCCCAGCTGTAGGTGAGGGCAGCGGATTCATCGGCATCGGCGTCGGTGGCCGCACCCTCGAGTGACAGGCCCGCACCCAGGCCGATGACGTACGGCCCGCCGGCGTCGGCGACGGGCACCGCGTTGGCGGTGACGGTCACGTCGATCTCTACGGGGTCCCCGTCGGGCAACACGGTCATGGTCAGTTGCCGTGTCCCGGTGGCGCCGGTCACCGCCAGCTCGGCGCTGGCCACGCCGTCAGGACCACTGACCGCCTCCACCGACTCGCCGCCGAGGGCGAATCTCACGACGACGCCCGGCAGGTCGGCCCCGCCGGCCGAGGTGGCGTGCGCGGCTGCGGCGAGGAGCGCCCCGAGCGGAGCCGTGGTAGCCCCCGAGTAGCCGACCTCGGCGGGAAGCGAAGGTCCGCTGATCGTCACCGTGAGAGCCGCGTTGGCTCCCACCGCTGGACCGACAGCCAGTTCCACCTCGCCCGCCGCCGAGTAGGCCAATGCCAGCGTGGACCCGGCCGCCATGTCGAGCGGTGGCCGCCCGTCGCCGGGCGTGAGCCGTGTCGCGGACGGACTTCCGCCAGTGCGGGTGGCGTTGCGGACGGTCACCAACTCACCGGTCGATGCCACCAACCTGTCGACGACGAAGGCCGGCACCGGCCCGGTCGGCGGGGGGCTGCCGGCGGCCGTCACGCCGGATCGCGCGGACAGTCCGGCCATTGGAGCGATGGTCGCCGAGGTCGCGGGCGGCGTCGCGGCGGGGGTGGCCAGCGGTGCGGACGACGTCGGCGTCCCCGAACGCAACGGCGCGGAGAAGGAGCTGGCGCCGCCGCCGTCATCGACGGGTGGGGCCACCGCCAGGGTGAAGGATTGTGTTGCTTTCCCACCGTCCTTGTCGAGCACGGTCAGCACCACGAAGTACACACCTGGGGAGATCGACGTGGGCAGGTTCACGGTGTGCGTCCACTCACCGAGCATCGGCTCGAGCGTCAGCGGATCGGTGGGCGGGGACGAGTAGCTGGTGAAACCGCCGGCCGGCCAGCCAGGCGTGGGCGATGTCAGCCGCACTTCCAGCTGTTGGCGGTCGATCTGCCCGGCGTCGTCGATCTTCACCCGAATCGCCGTTCCTCCCGCCAACACCTCGCCGATGGCCAGCGTCGGCGGCGCGTTCTGCACCGTGACGGCAGCGGGCTCGCTGACGTGGGCGGTTCCGCCCGAATCGACCACCGTGAAATCGACCGAGTACACACCGTTGTCGGAGAACTCGTGCGAGGTGGCGGACGGGTTGGAGCCTGCGGAATCGGCGAAGCGCCACTCGGTCGAGATGGCATCGTCGGCATACGACGAGAGGTCGAGGAACTCGACCGCTTGGCCCTCGACCGGCGCCCCGGGCTGCCAACCGACGATCGGAGTCGGTTCGCTGTCGGTGCACGTCTCGAACTGCAGGTCGGGGGCGGGGTCCCCCGCGCGGGTGACGACGGCCACGAACTCGAAACGCGACGTGACGGAACCCGAGTGCTGCGGCGCCGCCCGGTCGCCCGCTTCGCGGTCGGTGCGCTGCTCGTCCGGGTCGCGGTACGGGCCGGGGTGGATGATGCCCGGGTCGTTCGGGTCGGTCGACTCGATCGCCGGATCGAGGTCGTTCCAGTAGCCGGGGTCGTCGGCGTTGTCGAACAACCGCTGCCTCGTCCCGCACCACGTCACCGGCTGATACGTGCCGTCGCCGTTGGCGGTGAAGGTCAATGCCGCGTCCGGGTTCCAGTCCCACGCCAGGCTCGAGGAGTCCGCACGCGGCACGAGCGCGAGGTCGGTCACGAGCTGCTGCAGCGGCTGGTACAGGTTCGGGATGGGCAGGTCGGGGTTGGTGCTCTCGGGCAGGATCGGAACACCGCGCTGGAGGGTGAACGCTGCGTGGAGCAGGGCATACCCGTCGGCGTAGTTGCGCAGGTTGTTCACCTGCACGCTCCCGTCGGTGATGGCGAAGTCGATCGTCGGCACGTCGAGCGGGGGAAGGTCGGCGAACTCGTCCGCCGCCGGCTGGCCCTGCACCACGATGGGTGAGTCGTAGATGTGGGTGACGCGGTCCGTCGGGTTCGCAGGGTCCCACTCCTCGACGGTGGTCACCACGTTGATGCCCGTGAGGTCGAAGGAATCCGGATTGGGGCTGGTCGTCGACTGGCCCGAGCGGGCCTCCTCGTCGATGGTGGCACCGCCGTCGGCGTTGGGTGTGATCGTGCCGGTGCGCTCGAGTTCGCCCAGCGTGACGCCGAACGGGAAGAGCCCGATGATCTCGCCGTTCTCGTTGCGCACGAATCCCTGCCAGTCGGTGCGGATCTCCTGGGTGGCGACGAAGCAGTTGGCGGGCGACACGCCGGCATCGGTGGCACCGTCGCAGTCGTCGGCACCCGGGCCCCAGTCGTTGGTCGTGGTGCGCTCGTAGTCGAGGATCGTCTGTCGAAAGCGATAGTGGATGACTACATCCGCCGCGGGGCCGAGGTCGATTGAGCGTTGGAGGCGCTCGCCGCCGTCGATGGCCGGGTACGCACGGGCCACGACCTGAGCGGCGGAGTTCACACCCTCGGGGTAGGTGAACACCGTTCGGGCGATGCCGTCGGCGTCGGTGGAGGCGTTGACCACGCTGATCGAAGAGCCGTTCGGCCCGCTGGCGATCTCGAACTCGATCCCGCTGTTCGCCACCGGTCGTCCGGTGCAGTCGGTGAGGGTGGCGGTGATGAGGGCCATGCCGCCGGGTGTGACCTCGCCGGGTGCCGACCGGACGACGAACTGGTCGGTGCACGGCACGACGACGACGTCCTGGCCGGCCTTCACCTCGAGCGGCGGCGACAGGTAGACGACGGTCGAGTCGCCGGGCAGCGTCGCCACGACCCGTACTTGGATGAGGTCGGCGTTGCCGGCGTCGACGAGGGGAGCGATCGGCATCGAGTACACCTGGACGTCGCCGGTGCCGCGCTGAGCGAACGTACGGCGCGGGCCCACCTCGTCGATGGTCGACACCGTCACTTCCGCTGACACGGCCCCGGCCTCCCACAGCTTGTCCAGGCGCAGCTCGACGTCGGCGGAGACGAGGAGCTGTTCGAGGTCGGCGGTGGTCCAGCCCTCGGTGTTGGCGTTCGGGCCCTGTCCGAAGCGGGATTCGAAGACATCGAGGTCGGTCATGCGGGTTGCCCCGGCACGCGAGGTCGGCTGCCCGTTGGCGTCCAGAAGGATCGGGAAGGCGCGGGTCACCATGGTCCCGTCACCGTTGAAGTCGACGCGTGAGTAGACCCCTTCGAGGTTGACGCACTCGGCGTTCTGGAGCACGAAGCACCCGTCGAGGTTCATGTCCCGCTTGGGGTGGAACTCGGACCCGTCGAGGCTGATCTGCTCGAGTTCGGGACAGGCGGCATCGCCGGAGCAGACGTCGAGCCAGGCATCACGAAAGCGCCTGAAGTCGCGCATGTCGATCGCGCCGTCGGGGTCCGACCACTCCGTCCGCTTCAGCGTGTTGCCGATCGTCGTGTCCTCGCCGGTCGGGTTGCCACGGTCGTCGTGGGTGACCCGCCGGTTGCCGTCCGGTGAGTTGTCGTTCACGTCGAGCAGCGCGTCGATCCCCACGTTGGCCGGCAGCCCGAGCATTGCCGAGAACACGTCGAGGCGCGGCGTGTTCGAGTTCGTCAGGTCGATCGGGCCGCGCTCCACCAGCAGGCGGCGAACCGTCTGCCAGTTGGGGGCCAGATTGGACAGGAGCCCGGCCGCGGCGGTGACGAGTGGAGCGGCCATCGACGTCCCCGTGCTGTCGTTGTAGGTCGACTGGAAGTTGGCGTCGACGAACGGGACGACGGTGGTGCCCCCGGCGCTGAGGGTGCCGCCGCCGTTGGAGTACGGGGCTCGCGTCATTGTGGTGGTGGTGGTGAAGTTCGCCTCGACGAGCACCCACGGCGGCACGCTGCCGGCCGGCCAGGTCGATGCCAGGTAGCCGAACGGCTGGATGCTCGCCGTGTTGATCAGGGTTCGCTGGGTGCACGGTGCACTGACATCGGCCCGGGGCCGGTCGGCACAGAAGTCCAGCCCGTCGTTGCCGGCGGCGACCACCAGCAGCACGTTGTAGGCGGCCAGACGATCGGCGATCGGGCGCAGCAGTTCTGCCCACGCCCGGAACTCCTTCACGTACGTGTCCTGGTTGTTGGGGCTGCAGGCCACCTTCTGTTCGACGGGCGTGGTGGTGTCGTCGTCCGCGCCGGGGCCGCACAGGTCGCGGCCGTACCGCTGCTCGAAGTCGGCGACCCCGTCGGTGAACTCGAAGAAGGGCCCGGCCGAGAGGTTGATCACCCGCAGGTTGTAGAAGTCGAACGGTGGCTCGAACTGCTTGTCGAGAATGAGGTCGAGCACCGCGGCGAACGACGCGAACGTGACGACGTCGAAGGAGTCTTCCGCGTCGTCGGTGAAGTATGGGACCAGATGCAGACCCGACATCGGGTCGCCGCCGACCGTGCCCTCGGAGGTCGGCGAGTCGGCCGGGCCACGGTCGAACAGGGCACCGACGATGCCCGCGGTGGCATTGCCGTGCGCCGAGAGGATGTCGCCGTCGATGTCGACACCGATCCGGTTCTCCGTGCACCGCTGCTCCGGTGTGCACAACCTCTGCACCTTGGCGTGAGCCAGATCGGGATGGCTCTTGTCGAAGCCTTGATCGAGCACGATCGTCGAGGTCTTCGTGCCGTTTCCTGGCTGGACCATGCGGATCGCGTCAAGCCAGTTCCACGCCTGGGGGAACCGCGCGGCTTCGAGGCCGTAGTTCATGCCCGTGCCGCGGATCGTCTCGTCGTCCATGACCAGCGCCTCCCACGTGTAGGGGGAGACCACCTGCCCCGGGTCGGGCGTGACCAGCGAGGACGGGTCGGGGTCGGCAGGGCGCGGTAGCGCCGACTCGGTGTCGACGCCGAAGTCGTAGGCGGCGGTGCGCACACCGGGTTGGGCGCGCAGGGTGTCGATCGCACTCTGCATGTAGTCGAGGTCGAGGGTGCCGGCGTCGGCGACCTCGCCCACCAGCATCTTCAGGTCGCGGATGCCGCCGAGGATCCGCACACCGGCTTCGGCAAGCGCAGCGTTGGCCTGCGGCACCCTGGCTGCATCGGTGAACGAGACCAGGATCCGGTTCCGCGAGACGACGATGCCGAGTTCCGGGTGCACGACCTGCGGCGCGTCGGGGGGCAACGCGTCGGGGATCACCGAGTTGGCGGGCGTGGACTGGTCGCCGGGCAGCATGAGGGTCCCGACGGTGATCGTCGCGGTGTGCCCGGCGGCGGAATCGTCGCTGGCCGTCCATGTGCCGGTGGACGGGAACGTCAACGCGTAGTGCTGGCCGGAAGGGACGGGCCCGGAGTCGAACGTGCCGTCGCCCGAGGTGATCGTGCGAGTGCCGCCGCTCGTGTTGCTGATCACGATCGTCTGGCCGGGCACCACCGTGATCAGCGCCGGATCGAACCCGTCGTCTCCCAGCGTGGCGAGGAACGGCGCCGGAATCTCGCCGACGGTGGCCAACATCGCGCCCGCGCCCGCGGCGGCACTCTGGGTGTCACCCAGGGCGAGCGACGTGGAGGTGACCATCGCCACCATGGCGCAACAGTGCGTCCATCTCGCGAGCCGGCTCACCACGCACCCCGCTGACCGGGCATGCGGGCGCTGTCGGTGGGTTCGGCGGCGGCCGGCGTCGAGAGCACGTCCAGCAGTTGCTGCTGGTCGGTGAACGGATACTCGTGCCGGTCGGCCACGCGTTCGGCGACCCCACGAAGGCGTCCGCCGCTGGAATCCACCACTCTGACGATGAATGTCGACATTCGGCGATCATCGTCGCGGCTCTTTCCGTGCCCTTTGGGTGGCCTTCAAGTCGCCGGTTCAGTCGGGCGTGTCAGCCCGCCGACTCCGCCGCCGCGCCGCGGTGCCCGCCGAACGGGCATGGCTCGATCTCGAGTTCGCGCATCCGGTCCACGTAGTACCGGTAGCGCCGGCGGGCGTCGCCGTGGCGGCCCATCAGCGCCAGGGTGTCGACCAAGGCCAAGTGGGCGCGCTCGTCGTAGGGCTCGTGTTCGAGCACCCGCAGCCACATGCGCACCGCGTCGTCGAAGTCGCCGCTGTTGCGCCGCCCGGCCGCCAAGGCCTGGGTGACCGCGAGGTACTCGGATCGTGCGGATTCGCGCGCGCTGACCGACCACTCGGCGTATGGGTCGGACTCGAGAACATCGCCGGTGTAGGCCACCTCAGCCGACGCGAGCAGCTCGATCGCCCGTGTCGACCCGTCCCGGGCCTCGACGAGCGCGGCTTTCGCCAGCGCATGGAACCTCCGCAGGTCGGAGTCGACGGTCTCCGGGTTGCACCGGATCGCCTCCCCGTCGGCGATCACGAAGTGATCCGGGACGAACGCCTTGGCGGGGTCGAGCACGGAGCGGACGGTGGCCAAGGCCACGGACAGCTTTCCCGAGGCGGCGGTGTCGTCGCCCCAGAGGCGGTCGACGGCCACTTCGCGAGGCAAGGGGCGCCCATCGAGCACGACCAACATCTTGAACAGGTCGCGGGCCTTCTTCGACTGCCAGGCATTGGGTTGGAGCGGTACGCCGTCGAACGACACGGCGAAGCCGCCCAGCACGGAGACGGACACGCTGCCCGACCGCGGCGTTGCCAAACGACGCTGCGCCGCCTCGGCCTGGGCCGCCAGGAGCCGTGCCCCGCGTCGCTGGGCGAGATCGACGATGGCTCCCAACCTGGCCGCCGACACGGAGTCCACCACGCCTCCCGCGCTCGGCGCGGCCAGCCGGACCTCGACTCGGGCGGCGTCGAGCACGCATCCCAGCTGGTCGAAGAGCGCTCGCGACTCCTCGAGCGTGCGGCGTGCGGCCTGGGCGCCCGACTCCGTGAGCGCCGTCATCTCCAACGCGGTTGCCAGCGCGAACCGGTCGTGGCGCCGGCGGGCGATGGCAGCCGCCCGCTCTGCGGCCTCGGCGGCGCCGGCGCCGCGACCGGCATCGAGCAGCAGCGAGGCCTTCAGCGACCACACCTCCCCGGCGTCGAGCGATTCCTCTGCCAGCGCGGCTTCCTCGATGATCGACTGGGCTGTCTGCGGGTCGGAGATCGCCAGCGCTCTGGCGAGCTGCAGCTGGGCAGCCACGCCGATCTGGCGGTCGTTGGCCGGCCCGGCGATGGAGATCGCCCGCTCGGCGGCGCCGCGCGCCTGCTCCACATCGCCACGAATGAGGTAGAGGCGTGAGAGCACCGTGAGGGGGTAGGAAACGAGGAGCGAGCCCTGGCGCTGCAGGATCTCGACGGCCGCGGCGAGGTCGACTCGGGCGTCGTCGAGCCTGCCGAGCTTGGTCAGCGCCTCGCCCCGGTTCGTCATCGCCAACGCCAACACCACGGCGGCCCCGCCCAGGTCGGCGTGACGCACCGCATCGTCGAGTTCAACCAGGGCCAACTCGTACTCGCCCTCCTCGATCAGGCGGGAGCCACGGTTGGAGCGGATCCTGGCGATCTGCATCAGGTCGCCAGCACGCTCGGCGTGCTGCAGCGCACGCACATAGTTCCAATCGTTGGACACCCGGTCGCCGTCGCTTGCGGCGACGAGCGCGGCGAGCGTGTGGGCCACGGCCAGCGCGGCGTCGCTACCCGAGGCCGTTGCGTTGGCGAGCGCACGAGCAGACAGCTCGCGGGCCGAGTCGAACGACCCGGTCACCCATGCCGCCGAACCTGCGAAGCCGCAGAGCAGAGCGATGTCGGCGAGGTTGTCGTGCGGCGACGGCGAACTCAGAGCCTTGCCGTAGATCTCCAGGGCCGCGTCGTGCTGCCCCTCGAGGTAGGCGAGGAGGCCGTGCCGCCAGGCGTCGCCGGCGCGCAGTTCGCGGAGCTCCGCGCGTTGGTACCCGGCCACGGCCCGGCCGATGTCGCCGAGCATCTGAGCTGCTCGGGCCTGCAGCCCGTGAAGCCCGTCGGAGGCAGCGGCCTCGGCTGCATCGAACACGAGCCGGGCGTGCCCTCCATCGAGCGCAGCCTCACCGAAGCGGACCAGGACCTCCGGGAGGAGCGTGGGAGCAAGATCGAGTGCGGCTCGAATTGCTCCTGCCGGGTCGCCGCGGCCGACACACGTGTCGATGATCTCGGTGGCGAACCCGAGGCTCACGCTCTCGAGGTCGAGCACTGAACGGTCGGCCGCGAACGCATCGGCCACCGCGCGAGTGAGGCGAACGCGGCTGCTGGCTTCCACCGGTTCGGCGACCCCAGCTGCGAGCAGCTCAGAACAGACCGTGCGACCGATACCCAGCCGCACGAGTTCGTGCTCGTCCGCATCCCGGAGGCCGGCGAGGGCGACCACGGCCAGCCGCTGCGGCTCGTCGAGGTGGTCGAACGTCGGGCCCGCCTCGGCGGCGTCGCGGCGGGTTCCCTCCCGATCGACGATCGTGCACTGTCCGGCGGCGACCAGCCGGTCGACGGAGAACGGGAGTGACGCGCGGGTCGTCATCACGATCGCCAACGAGTCGGGAGCGCCGCGAACGAGCGCCTCGAGGAGCCGGGCGGCGGCCGCGTCGCCCCCGATCAGTTCGACCCCGTCGAGGACCAACAGCATTTGATGACCGGACGAACCGAGCGCATCGGCGACCGAACCGGCGATCAGCGCCCCGAGCTGTTCGGCACGGGCGACTGCATCCCGATCGTCCACGGAACATCCGGATTGGTTCGTGACGGCACTGAGGATCGGTGGGAGGTTGGGGATGCGTGAACGCAGGAGGGACACCAGCGCCCCGGCCAACTCGCTCGGGTGGTAGAGGTTGCGCAGCGGGAGCCACACGCTGCGGTGGAAATCGATGTGCTCGTGCAGGTAGCGCGACTTGCCGGCCCCCGCCGGGCCACGGACCACGGTGAGCGTCGGCCAGTGGTGCGCGTGTCGCTCGTTGCCTCGATCCACCCGGCCCAGCGTATGCCCGCACCGGCGCACATGTGCTCCGCAGCGGGCCGCGCCAGAGGGGTGGGGCCTCAGTTCACCTTGAGAGCAGCGCTGAAGACCTTCTTCGGCTTGAGCTCGGTGGCGATGCGGCGGGCGATCTCCTGGAATGCCTGCGCCGCTTCGCTGGCCGGGTTGGCCACCGTGATCGGGTTGCCGTTGTCGCCGCCCTCGCGCAGCTCCGGCACCAGCGGCAGCCGGCCCAGCAGCGGCACGTCGAGGTCGTCGGCCAACTCCTGGCCGCCACCGCTGCCGAAGATCTCGTAGCGCTTCCCGTCGTCGCCGGTGAACCAGCTCATGTTCTCGATGATGCCCTTCACCGGCAGGTTCACTTTGGCGGCCATCGCGGCCGACAGGGCGGCCACCTTCTGCGCCGCGGGTTGCGGGGTGGTGACCACGTACACTTCGCCGCGGGGCAGGTACTGGCTGAGGCTGAGCGCGATGTCGCCGGTGCCGGGCGGCATGTCGATGAGCAGGAAGTCCGGTTCGTCCCAGAACACGTCGGCGAGGAACTGCTCCAGCGCCTTGTGCAGCATCGGCCCCCGCCAGATGATGGCCTGGCCTTCCGGCACGAAGTAGCCGATCGAGATGCACGTGACGCCATGGTTGCTCGGCGGCACGAGCATCTGGTCGATGACCACGGGGTCGCGGTCGGCGCCGAGCATGCGGGGGATGGAGTAGCCGTAGATGTCCGCGTCGACCACACCGACCTTGTGCCCCTGGCTGGCCAGTGCTACGGCGAGGTTGACGGTGACGCTGCTCTTGCCCACGCCGCCCTTGCCGGAGGAGATGAGCAGGGGGCGGGTCTTCGAGCCGGGCTGGTTGAACGGCACGGCACGGCCCTCCGCGTGGCCATGGCCGCCGCTGGGCGCGTGGCTGTGGCCGCCACTGCCGTGCAGCTTCTCGCGCAGCGCCTCGCGCTCCTGATCGGTCATCACCGTGAAGTCCAGCTGCACGCTGGTGGTGCCCTCCACGCCGAGCACGGCGGTGGTGACCCGGTTCTGGATCTCGTTGCGCAACGGGCAGCCGGCCACGGTGAGGGCGATGCGCACACCGATCTGCCCGTCCGGCCCGATGGCGATGTCCCGCACCATTCCGAGGTCGACGATGCTGCGGTGCAGTTCGGGGTCCTCCACCGGGCGGAGGGCTTCGACGATCTGGTCGTGGGAGGGCATTGGTGGCTCCAGGTGCTGGGTGCGGGCGCTGGGTGACGGTCCGCGGCGAATTACCACTATCTGGATAGGTAGAATACCGACGTGGCTGCGAACTCGCCCTCGTTCACCGCGACGGTGTCCGCCATCACCAATGCGTTCGGCGACCCCACGCGCCGCAGCATCTACCTCTTCGCCCGCGACGCCGAGGCCGGAGTCACGGCCGCGCACGTGGCGGAGCAGTTCGGTGTGCACCCCAATGTGGCGCGCCACCAGCTGGACAAGCTGGCCGCCGGCGGCTACCTGGCAGTTGCGGTGGACCGGCCGGAGGGTGCCGGCGCGGGCCGGCCGAGCAAGCGCTACCGCGTGCCCGCCGACGCCAAGACGGACGTGATGACCTCGGTGCGGACGGACGATCTCGTGCTCTCCCTGCTGGGCAAGGCGCTGGCGCTTCTGCCGCGGGACAAGGCCGAGGTGATGGCCGAAGAAGTGGGGCAGGAGTACGGCCGGGCGATGGCCCATGGGTTGACGGGGCCCGACCTCGCGGCCGGCCAGCGCAGCCTGCGTTCCGCCATGCAGGCCGTGGCCGACGCCCTCAGCGCGCACGGCTTCGCCGCCCATGCTGACCAGCGCAACAACCAGCTGCGGATCATCAACCAGCACTGCCCGTTCGGCGACGTGGCCATCGAGCACCCGGTCATCTGCGCGGTCGACCGCGGGATGGTGAAGGGCATGCTCGGAGCGCTCTACGGCGACACCGACGTGGCCACGCAGCAGTCGCTTCCCCAGGGGGACACCTTCTGCGCGACCACGGTCTGACCCGGCGCACCTTCGCCTCGGTGGTTCGATGGGCGGCGCTCCCGGCGGCACCGCTGCTGGTCGGTATGGCGCTGCGCCTGGTGTGGCTGGTGGTGGGCGCCACCCGTATCGGCCCCGACGACTGTGTGTGCGACCCCGTCGTCTATCTGCGGATGGCGGACAACGACGTGGACGGACACTTGTTCACCGGCTGGTTCGGCCAGCCGACCTCGTTCCTCAGTGTCGGCTACCCGGCCCTGCTGGCGTTGGTGCACGTCGTGTCGCTCGGGCTGCTGGACAGCTGGCAGGCGGCGATGGTGGTCAACCTCGCGGCCGGTGCGGTGTTGATCGCCGGTGCTCGCCGTGTGGCGCTGCTGATCGCGCCCGAAGGTGCGGGGACGGCTGCGGGCCTGGCGGCGGCCTGGGTGATGGCGCTGCTACCCGATGCCGTGACGGCCACCGGCTTGGTGATGACCGAGCTGCCCGCGGCCGCGTTCCTGATGGTGTGCGCCGTGGCGCTGCTGGAGTGGCGCCGCCGGCCGGACTCGTGGCGCTGGGCGCTCACCGCCGCCGGCGCGGGCTCGCTGGCGGTCTGGATGCGGCCGGCGTGGCTGTTCCTCCTGCCCCTGCTCGTGGCCTGGATGCTGTGGGAGCGCCGACACGTGTTGCGTGGCGGCGGGTGGCGTCCGGCAGGTGCAGCGGCGATGGTCTGCGTGGCGCTGATGACGCCGCTGTGGTGGAACAACTCCGTGCGTGTCGGCGCGCCCGCGGGCATCACCTCGGCCACCTGGCCGAACCTGTGCTTCGGGGCGACGGGCACCACCACGTTCCTGCAGCGCGACGAGTGCTCCGAGCCGTTGGAGGGTGCGTTGGTGCCACCGCCCGGGTGGGAGGCGCGCTCAGCCGTGATCGCCCGCGAGCAGGCCTGGGACGACATCGCCGACTCCCCGCTGCGCTGGCTGGCGGCCATGCCCGTGCGCCTGGTGCGGGCGTTCGACCTGGGCGGGTGGGGGATCGAGGTGGCCACCGAGTGGAGCCCCGGTCTGGTGGCCGGCTGGAAGACCTCGGTGGTGCGCCGGCTCAGCCAGGTGGCGTTCGTCGCCGTTGCGGCGCTGGCGCTGCTCGGCTGGTGGCGCCGCCGGCCGCGCTGGCACGGCGTCGGGTGGATGGTGGCCGCAGCCACGCTGGCCGGCGTGCTGATCTCCTTCGGCCAGACCCGTTACGGCTCGCCCGTCACCGCGGTGCTGCTCGTGCCCATGGCGGGCATCGGTGCGGCCGCGGCGTGGTCAGGCCGGCTGGGCGCCCTCGGTGGGGTAGCAGGCAAAGCTCAGCGGGCCACCTGACTCTGCCGGCTCGATGACGTAGAGCGTGGGGCACGGATCGACGGTCCACGTGGCGCTGGCGAGTGATTGCGTCCAGTCGACGAAGACGGTGGCGTGGCCCGCCTCGGTTCGCAGCACGTTCGGCATGGGTAGCCCCTCGTTGTCCCGCGCCTGGTTGACGAAGACGGCCGCACGGCCCGCCCGGTGCGCAGCGAGGAAGCACTCGCGACCCTCGACGTCGACCCTGCCATTCCGGGTCGGGGGTGAGCTCAGCTCGTCCCAGCCGCAGAACTCGGCGTCGCCCAACTGCAGGACTTCCGCGGGTGCGAGCTCGACCGCCGCGCCGAACTGCAACAGCACGGAGGCGTACTCGGCCTGCTGCGCCTCGGCCGAGTTGGCCAAGTCGACGGAGTCGGTTGGGTCGGGAGTGTCGGTTGAGCCGGGTGGGTTGGTGGGTGCCGTCGGGGCAGCGCTCGGTGCAACCGGTTCGGTGGCGGGCGTGTCGGAACAGGCCGCTGTGGTGAAGAGCAACGCGGCCGCGGACACGGACAGGACGGGGGCTGAGAGGCGGCGCACGATCTGCATCGTCGCCCACGAAGGCTCCGAGCGCAACCTGCCCGAGTGAGTGGCCACACATCGGAGTGAGTGGCCGCCCATCGGAGTGAGTGGCCGCACATCGGAGTGAGTGGCCACACA
>JBPOIX010000053.1:0-6654 GCA_052034175.1 Actinomycetota bacterium | reverse complement strand
GGCGGAGTCGAACGAGTGCGGGGTGAGCGGCTGGGTGCCGGAGCCCGTCATCACCGAGGTCGCGGTGCGCAGCCCTTGGAGGGCCGTTGCCTTGGCACGTTCGTCCAGCAACGCGGGCGTGTCGGTGGCGCTGAAGGGCGGCCATGGGCCCACGTGCTGCAGCGGGCCGCACAGATAGACCAGCGACTTCGGGCAGTCGTCCGCGGGGTACACCGTGCCCCACATCTCGCTCTCCAGCACATCGGTCATGTCGGAGAAGCCGAGCGGCGGCACCGCGGCGCCGCCCACCACACGATCGGTGCCGCGCAGCGCGGGCCAACCGAGCTCGGCGGTCGGGCGATTCACCCAGATCTGCGCGGCAAGGGTGGCCAGCCCACCGAGCGCCATCGTGGCGGCCTTCCACGGGGCTGCCTCCACCACGGCCGGGGCGACGTGCGGCAGGCACGGCAGGGGGAGGGCGGACACCACCTCGTCGAAGTCCTCACCCACCGTCAAGGTGACCTGCCCCACGGGTTGCCATGGCGACCACCAGGACTCCAGGTCGATCGCCCCGTCGCGCAGCGCGGCACCCTGCTCGAGCTGGTCGTAGATCGGGTGGTCGGGCCAGGTCCAGGTGCCGTCGGCCAGGCGCACCAGGGGCTGGTAGGGGGCACCATCGACGGTGGTGGCCTGTACGTCCACGACCACCCGGTCGATCGTGGTGCCGTCGGCCGACAACCCGACCTCGCTGACCTTGTGGAAGAAGCGGAACTCCACGCCACGTTGCACCGCCACCCGGTAGAACGGCGCGACGACGGTGTCCCCGGTGCCGCGGTGGAACCAGTACGTGGCCTGCCCACAGGCAAGGATCTGGCGCAGCACGAACCACAGATACCCGCTGGCGCTGAAGGTGGGCGGCTGGGAGGTGTCGCCCGAGGGGAACTGGAAGCACATCTCCGCCGGCATCTGCACCGGGCTGCTGTTCAGCGCCGTCTCGCTCATGCCATGGCGGGCGAGCCATGCCATGAAGTCCTCGCCGTCGATGGAGTCGATGCCGTTGGTGAGGATGTCGTCGGCCAGCACGCCCTTGCCCACCGTGGCGTACATGTCGATCTGGCAGTACACGGAACGCAGCAGGGCGTAGTGCTCGCTCCAGCTCTCGGTGTGGTGCAGCAGCTGTGCCGCGTGTTCCACGGCATGGGCCAGGGCCCGGAGCGCGCCCTCGTGATGAACCGGATGGGGGTCGTGCGGGTGAGCCGCATGGTGCGCGTGCAGCGCACGAAGCTCCGCCAGGTGGGCGTGCGCCGCGCCGGCGCCGTCGAAGTCCCCCGCGTAGCCGAGCGCCTCGGCCAACAGCTCGCCTGCCAGGCGCAACAACTCGCGGAACAGCACGGACAGGCTGGGGTACTCGGCGTCGCCCCACGGCAGCAGGTCGTTGTGCGGGAGGTGCTGCGGGGTGAGGTGCCAACGGTCGTGGAAGTAGTCCGCCAGCTGGATGTAGTTGCTCGGGCGCAGGTCGCTGTCCATCGTGGCCACCGGCTCGCCGGCGCTCGGCTGCAGCTCACCCAGGCAGGTGTTCAGGGTGCGCAGCGAGTTGATGTACATGTTGCCGAACAGGTGAATGCCGTGTTCCTCCACCCGGGCGTCGCCCACCAGTTGCCACTCGCCGTCGCGCTGGAGAACTTCGCCGCGCCGGCCCGTGGCCCCCTTTCCACCAGCGCGCCAGCCCAGCTGGAGCACGGTGACGTCGTACTCGTCGCGCCAGTTCGGGTTGGCGACAGGGTCGGTCAGCGACAGTGCGGTGGACAGGCCCGACGGGCCACCCCCGAGGATGAGGATGCGGCGGCGAGTGGACATCGGTCCATCATGGCGCGGTCCGCGGCAGCGACCAAGAACCCGACGGGTCAGCCGCCTCCGAGCGCCGCTGCCACGGCGCGCAGGCCTTCGACGAGGGCGCCACGCTCCGTGGCATCGAGCACGGCGAAGGCCGGAAGCACGATCTGGTCGGTGAGGGCTTCCGCGGCGGCCATCCGCGCCGCCAACCCGTCGTCGATCACCGGGCCGTCCTCCGGGGCCCAGCCGAACATCTTCACGTCGTTCGGGCGCTTGACGAAGTGGGCGTCCTTGGAACTCACGCCCGACGCCCGCAAGGCCACCAGGTGGGCGCTTCCGCGGTACTCGCGCAGGATGGCGATCAGCTGCATCGCGCGGCCGGGGGCGTCGGTGGCTGCGGGCTCCGCGGCGACTCCGGCGAACAGCGACAGGCCGTCGCCGTCGCACGCCGCCAGCACCTTCTCCGCGGCAGCCACGAACCCGTCCAGACCCGCCACCCCGCCGAGGGTGCGCCGGCCGTGCGCCGCGCAGCACTCCGAGTAGGCGGCGGCCGCCACCCGCGGGGAGCAGATCTGCTTGCCGGCGTTCCACAGGCGTGCCACCAGCGTGGGGTGGAAGTACCCGAAGGCGGCCGATACGACGGCCGGCTCGACATCGCCGAGCACGCCGCCGCGGCCGAGGGCGTAGAAGCCGAACGTGTCGAGGCCGAGTTCGGCCCCACGCGCCACGGTCTCGGGTGCGAAGTAGAAGGCGGCACCGAGTTGGTTGATGAGGCCGCTGGTGCTGTTCACGAGTTCGAGGTCGTCCATGGGGGCACCGTAGTCAGGTGGTTCAATGGCAGTTCGTACCGAAGGAACCATGAGCCGCGTGACCTCCACCACACCCCTGCCGTCCCGTGCCCGCGTCGTCGTCATCGGCGGCGGCATCATCGGCACGTCCATCGCCTACCACCTCGGCCACCTCGGCTGGACCGACACCGTGTTGGTGGAACGCGACCAGTTGACGTCGGGCACCACCTGGCACGCCGCCGGCCTGATGGTGACGTTCGGGTCGACGTCGGAGACGTCCACCGAGCTGAGGAAGTACACGCGCGACCTGTACTCCCGTCTGGAAGCCGAGACCGGCCTGGCGACCGGGTTCAAGCCGGTCGGCTTCATCGAACTGGCGGCGGACGAAGGGCGGCTCGAGGAGTACCGCCGAGTCAGCACGTTCAACCGCCACTGCGGTGTCGACGTGCAGGAGCTGTCGCCGCGGGAGGTCGCGGACATGTTCCCACTGGCCCGCACGGACGACCTGCTGGCCGGCTTCTACGTGGCAGGCGACGGCCGGGTGAACCCCGTGGACGTGACGATGAGCATGGCCAAGGGGGCGCGGCAGACGGGTGTCACGATCGCCCAAGGTGTGGCAGTGCAGGACGTCGTGGTGCGTGGCGGCCGCGTGCATTCCGTCGTCACCGACCACGGCACGATCGAGTGCGAGTACGTGGTGAATGCCGCCGGCATGTGGGCCCGGCAATTGGGCGCCCGCAGCGGAGTGAGCATTCCGCTCCAGGCTGCGGAGCACTACTACCTGATCACCGAGCAGATGGAGGGGCTCGACCCCTCGTGGCCGGTGATCGAAGACCCCTCCAACTTCGGCTACTACCGCGAGGAGGTCGGCGGGTTGATGATCGGCCTGTTCGAGCCGGTCTGCGCGCCATGGAACGTCGGCGGCATTCCGCAGGACTCCTCCTTCACCTCGATCCAGCCGGACTGGGATCGCATGGGCCCCTACGTCGAGGCAGCGATGTCCCGCGTGCCGCAGTCCTTCGACATCGGCATTCGCACCTTCTTCTGCGGGCCGGAGAGCTTCACCCCCGACCTGCGCCCGATCATCGGGCCGGCACCCGAGGTGGAGAACTACTTCGTGGCCGCAGGGCTGAACTCGATCGGCATCCTCACCGGCGGCGGCCTGGGGCGCCTGGTGGCCCACTGGATCGTCGACGGCGACCCCGGCGCCGACGTCACCGGCATGCACCCGGCGCGCCTTCAGCCGTACCAGACGACACCGGAGTACCGCCGCACGCGGACCGTGGAGAGCCTGGGCATGGTGTACCAATGCCACTACCCGAACAAGGCGCTGCAGACGGCGCGAGGGGCGAAGCGCTCGCCGCTGCACCAGCGCCTGGTGGAACAGGGCGCCTACTTCCGCGATGTCAGCGGGTGGGAAGGGGCGGACTGGTTCGCCGGGCCCGGGCAGGTGGCGGACGGCGGCCCGCTCACGTGGGGCCGGCCGTCCTGGTGGGCCACCTGGGAGGCCGAGCACCGGGCCTGCCGCGACGGCGTGATCCTGATGGACATGAGCTTCATGTCGAAGTTCCGGGTGCAGGGGCGCGACGCCGGGGCAGTGCTCGACCGGCTGTCGGCCAATGCCGTCAACGGCACCGCGGGTGAGATCACCTACACCCAATGGCTGAACGAGCGAGGGCTGCTGGAAGCGGACCTCACCGTCACCAAGCTGATGGACGAGTCGTTCATGGTGGTGGCCACGGACACCGCGCACCGGCATGTGGAGTCGCAGCTGCAGCGGGCGTGCGCCACCGCCGGCCACGCGTTCACCACCGACGTCACCGCCGGTCTGGCGCAGCTGAACGTGCAGGGGCCACGGTCGCGCCAGTTGCTCCAGTCGCTGACGTCGGCTGATCTCTCCAACGAGGCGTTTCCGTTCCGCACTGCCCGCGAGATCGACCTCGGGTACGCCCGGGTGTTGTGCGTCCGCATCACCTACCTCGGCGAGTTGGGTTATGAGCTGTACGTGCCGGCAGAACAGGCGCTGCACGTGCACGATGTGCTTGTGGCGGCGGGCGAGGCGTTCGGGCTGCGGCACGCGGGGCTGAAGGCGCTGGCCAGCCTGCGGATGGAGAAGGGGTACCGGGACTACGGCCACGACATCGACAACACGGACTGCCCGCTCGATGCCGGGTTCGGCTTCGCCATCGCCTGGGACAAGCCGGGTGGCTTCAACGGGCTGGGTGCGCTGGCCGCGCGCCGCGGGTTGCCGCGGCGCCAAAGGCTGGTGTCCGTCCAGGTGCTCGACCCGCAACCCCTGCTGTACCACGCCGAGGTGCTGCGACGCGATGGGGTGCAGGTCGGGTATGTGCGCGCCGGGTCGTTCGGCCACACCGTCGGCGGCGCCGTCGGGCTGGCGATGGTCGGGCCGAGAGCGGCGGACGCGGACACCGAGGCGGCCACACCGTCGTGGCTTGCCGAAGGTAGCTGGACTGCCGAGATCAACGGCGCCCAGTACCCGGTGCAGGTGTCACTGAAGCCGCTCTACGACCCCACCAACGCCCGCATCCGCGCCTGACTCCGACGGGACGCTCGGCAAGTGCACGGGTAGCCTTCTCACCGTGACCTCGGAGCCGACCTCCCGCGCCGAGCCCTGCCTGCCCGCCGAGCCCGCAGGGGCCGCCGAGCCCGCAGGGGCCGCTGCCCACGCAGGGGCCGATCTGTCGGCGCTGCGGCTCGAGATCGCCGAACTGCGCGCGGCGCTCCAGGCCGCACACACCGCGGCGGCCGACGCACAGGCAGCGGCGGTTGCGGCCCGTGAACTGAACGTGCGACTGCTGGCCGCTTCCGCACCCGCGGTCGACGACGGCGAACTGGCGACGCTGCGTGCGAGGGCGGCACTCGTGGACGAGATCGAGGCCACCCGCATCTGGCGGCTTGCGGCAGGCCCGCGCCGGGTCTACGCCGCGCTGCGCCGCCGGGCCGGGCGATGACCGCGGGCCACACGCCGACACGCGTGGCGTGCACCATCATCGACAGCAACTACGCGCCGCAGGCGAGGGTGATGGCCGGGTCCTACCTGCAGCACCACCCGGACCACCGCTTCGTCACCCTGCTCATCGACACCGACCTCGGGGAGCAACCAGCGGTGGACCTGCCGGGCGAGGTGTTCACCCTCGCCGACCTGGCCCTGCCGGAGCCGCAACTGCGGCAGATGATGGCGATCTACGACGTGCTCGAGTTCGCCACCGCGCTGAAGGCCGCCTTGCTCCAGCGGTTGGTGGAGGAGCACCGCAGTGCCCTCTATCTCGACCCGGACATGCTGCTGCTCGGCCGGCTGGACGACATGTTCGATGCCGCGGAGGCCACGGGCATCGCGCTCACGCCGCACGTGCTCACGCCGCTCCCACGGGACGGGCTGGAGCCGGCGGAGGACCGCATTCGGCACTCCGGCATCTTCAACCTCGGAATGGTCGCGGTCGGCCAGAGCGGCCGGGAGTTCCTCGCATGGTGGGCCGAGCGGCTGGCCACCGAGGCCGTCGTCGACCTGCCGCGGGCGCTGTTCACCGACCAGCGGTGGGTCGACTGGGCCCCGGCCCTGTGGGAGCCCACCGTGCTCCGCGACCCCGGGCTGAACGTGGCGTACTGGAACCTGCACGAGCGCCCGCTCAACCTGGTGGACGGAGTGCTGCACGCGGGTGGCGCCCGCGTGCGCCTGATGCACTTCAGCGGGTACGACCCCTCGGTGCCGTGGCAGCTGTCCAAGCATGCCGGGGCGCTCCCGCGGGTGCGCCTCGCGCACGACCCCGTGCTGCGTTCGGTGTGCGACGCCTACGGCGCGGCGCTCGCGGAGCAGGGTTGGCCGGCGCGTGGCGCCGGGTACCGCTGGGCCTCCACGCCGGACGGGGTGCGCATCACCCCCGCCGTCCGGGCTGCGCTGCGCCGGGCGTGCTCGCTCGCCGCCCCGGGGGCGGACTCCCTTCCGGCGAACGCGTGCGCGCCGGGCGCGCTGAGAGAGTGGATCGACTCGCCCGCGCCTGGCCAGTGGGGTGTTCCCGTCGGCCGGTGGGCGCTG
>JBPOIX010000381.1:0-2307 GCA_052034175.1 Actinomycetota bacterium | reverse complement strand
GTTCCCCAGTTGGCGCCCGGACTCATCCCCGTGCCGCCGCAACCGGCGGCCGTGTCGATGGCTGACGCCACGCTCGACAGCAGCGCCAGTGCCTCCTTCCACTGGGCGGCCCCGGCAGCGAACATGGCAGTGCCACCTGCCCCTGGCGTTCCCGCCGTTGGTCGGGCCTGGGCGACCATCGTGGCACCCGATGGGGCCACCCATACCTTGTATGAGGGCGAGGCGCTGCTGATCGGCCGGTCCCCGGGGCCCGGGGGAATTGTGGTGGACAACCCCGATGTGTCGCGGGCGCACGTACGCGTCGAGGTCCGTCTTGGCGGCGTCTCGGCCACCGAACTCGGCACCACGAACGGCACCACCCTGTTGCGCGGGAGCGCGGTGTACGAGCTGGTTCGCAACACGCCGACCCCGCTGCGCGCTGGCGACCACCTCGCGGTGGGCGGCACCACGCTCCTGTGCACGGTGGCCGATGAAGGAGCAGGAACATGACCTCGGTGCGGGTGTCGGTGCAGGGGGTGGCCAGCCAGGCGGATGTGGTGCTCGACGCGGAGGAGCACGCGTCCGTCCGTGACGTGGCGGAGGCATTGGTCGAGTTGGGGATCCATCGCCACTCCGCGAACTTCAGTGAATCGCTTCGGGTCGACGGAGCGCAGGCGGCCGACACGATGGAGTTGGACGCAGCGGCGCTGGTGCAAGGCAGCGTGCTGGGGTTCCAGCCCTCTGCGAACGACGCGCCGTCCGACGGTCTGCACGTCGTGGTCGTCAGCGGCGCAGAGGCGGGCGCGTGGATTCCGCTGGTGCCGGGCCGCCGGGTGGTCGTCGGTCGCACTGGTGGCGACTTGCGCCTGGCGGGTGATCAACTGATGTCCAAGGAGCATGCGTCCTTCGAGTACACCGCTTCGGGCATCCGCGTCACCGACCTCGGTTCGAGCAACGGGACGCTGTTGGAGGGGGTGCGCCTCACGACCCCTGTGGACATCCCTCCCGGCACGTTCGTCCAGGTCGGTAGCTCCACCCTGACGGTCGTGCACGTCACCGCGGCGGATCGCGCCCCGCTCGGCTCTCCTGCCAACGGTGCGTTCGCCTTCCCGCGCAGCTTCCGCAGTGCATTGGCCCCACTGCAGTCCGAGTACCGGCTGCCGCGAGCGCCGCAGAGCCAGGAAGTCGGCGGCGGGTCGATGTGGTGGCGATCCCTACTGCCTCTGGTCAGCGGCATCGGCTTTGCCGTGATCACCGGCAACCTGCTCTTTCTCCTCATCACTGCGCTGGCGCCGATCGTGTACGCGGTGGACGCCTACCGTCAGCGAGTGCGTCGCGCCCGGGAGGCCGCCACCAAGCGGGCCGAGTATGAACGCGATGCAGCGGAGGCACACGCGGCCTTTGGTGCAGCGGCAGCGGAGGAACGCCGCCGCGCACGCGATGCCAGCCCCGTGGGTGGCACCGCCAGCCTGTTCGCAGCGCTCCGCCACCGGCGGCTGTGGGAACGGCGCCCCGGCGACGCCGACTTCCTCAGTGTCGCGGTCGGGCTGGCCACGCGGCCGAGCTCTGTGTGCCTGATCGACTCCGGCAAGGAGTTCAGCTCCGACCGCACCACCGCGTCGCTGTGGGGTTCACCTGTAAATGTCAACCTCCTGTCGACGGGTTCATTGGCTGTCCTCGGTGACCAGCCGCGAGCGCGGGCGGTGGTTCGTAGCATGCTGCTTGGCCTCACCGTCACGCACTCCCCGAGCGACGTCAAGCTGTGGTTGTTCACCGATGCCGGCCGCGCGGACGAATGGCGCCCGATGCGGTGGCTGCCACACATCACGCAAGGTGGTGGGAGTTGCCGGATCGCCTCCACGCGGGAGGACCGCAGCACCATGCTGTCCGCCGTTCGCCAGGTGATCGATGGCCGGATGGAGCAGCGGCGGCCCAATCAGGAGATCCCTCACCTTCCGGTACATCTCGTGATCATCGACGGGGCGACGCTGCTTCCGACCGCGGAGGTCAGCGATCTGTTGGTGCGCGGTCCTGCATCGGGCGTGTTCGGCATCGTGGTCGACGCCCATGTGGGGCCCGACGGCGTGATGGGTACGTTGCGGCTTGGCGGGAATGCCGACCAAGCGACCTTCGAGAGCCGCCTGGAGCCGCTGATCGACGGTGTCTCGACGGCAGAGACGCCAGTGGCGTGGGCTGAGCTCGGAGCTCGCCGCCTGGCAGCCCTGGAACCGGCCGCCGCTGGTCGCGCGGAGATCGCATCCTCCAGCGCACGGCTGGAAAAGGCGCTGAAGAGCGCTTCGACGACTGGGGCCCAACTCGCCGCCGAGT
>JBPOIX010000377.1:0-4624 GCA_052034175.1 Actinomycetota bacterium | reverse complement strand
ATCGGCTCACACTACCGACAGCAGCAACACCCGCACGGCGCCGCCGGGCGCCACGCCGTCTCCGTCGGGCACCTCGGCAATCGCGTTCGCCAGCGACGTGGCCGCCAGCTGGTGGCTGCCCTGCGCCCCCACGGACGACACGTGCACCCGGCCGTCCGAACCGAATGTGGCAAACACGCGCATGAAGTGGGTCTTGCCGTCCGGCCGGCGGTGGAGGCCATCGTCGGCCACCGCGGCCACGGTCGGCCGGTCGATCCGCGTGCCCTGGTGGCCGGCCATCTGGCGCAGCGCCGGCCGGGCCAACAGCTCGAACGACACCAGCGAGCTGACCGGGTTGCCCGGCAGGCCGAACACCGGCACCTCACGCTCGCCCGGTGCAGAGGCCAGCATCCCGAAGGCGAACGGCTTGGCCGGCTTGATTGCGATCTGCATCCAGCGCATCGTGGCGATCCGACCGAGGACCGCCTTCACGACGTCGTAGTCCCCCATGCTGACCCCACCGCTGGTGACCACTCCGTCGAACTCCGCGGCCGCAGCCCGCAGGATTCGTTCCAGCTCCGCTTCGTCGTCACGCACGATGCCCAGGTCGACGGCCTCGCACCCCGCATCGGCCACCAGCCCGAGCAGCATGGTGCGGTTGGACTCCCGGATCTGCCCCGGTTGCAGCGCCGACCCGTCGTCCACGAGCTCGTCGCCCGTGCTCAGCACGGCAATGCGCGGGCGACGCACACACGACACCAGGGCGGCATTCACGCTGGCCAAGACGCCGGCGACGGCGGGCGTGACCAGTGTGCCCGCGGGGTACAGGGCGGAGCCGGCGCGCACATCGTCGCCGACGGCGCGCACCGCTTGGCCGGCGGCTACCGCCCGGCTGATGGCAACTCGCGCGCCGCCGTCGAGGCGCTCGGTGTCCTCCACCATCACGATCGCGTCGGCACCCGCGGGGACGGGTGCGCCGGTCATGATCCGCACCGCCTCGCCTACCACGAGCACACGGTCCGTCGATGCGCCCGCGGCCACCTCGCCGACCACGGGCAGCTCCACCGGGGCGTCCGGGGAGGCGGTCGTGACGGAGGCAGCCACCACCGCGTAGCCGTCCACCGCAGAGTTGGCGAACGGCGGCACGTCCTCCACCGCCACGACGGGGGCGGCCAGCACCAGGCCGGTGGCCGCACGACACGGCACCTCCCCCACCCCCAGGGGCGGGCAGTGGGCGAGCACATGGGCGCGGGCCTCGTCGAGGGTGATCATCGGCGCAACGGTACCGTGACCCGCATGTACGCGCCGTTCGTCGCCGCTCACGACAGCCCGGGCCATGTGGTGCGCTGGGTCACGTGGGACGGCGAGGGCCTGGAGACCGTCACCATCCGCTGGGAGAACGAAGGCTTCACCGTCAACGGCACGGTCAGCAGCAACCGCGTCGAGTACGTGCTGCGCCTGTCGCCCACCTGGCAGGTGCGCCAGTTCATCCTCTTCCGCGATCTGGAGGAACCCGACCTGTGGTTGGCCACCGACGGCCACGGCCGCTGGGGGGAGATGAACGGCGCGCACCGCACCGAGCTGGACGGCTGCTACGACGTGCTGCTCACGTGCAGCGCGTTCACCCATGCCCTGCCGATCCGCCGCCTTCCTCTCCTCGACGGCCACTCGGCGGACCTGCCGCTGATCACGGTGGACGTGGAGACGCTCGAGACCCAGGTGCAACAGCGGCGCCTCGCCCGGCTCGACGCCGGCACCTGGAGCTTCGACGACGACCCGTTCGCCGTGGACGAGCACGGCCTGCCGCTGGACGTGCCGGGCCGCTACCGCCGGGTGTCGTAGCAGGCCCTCAACTCGGCGGCCAGGTTCGGCGGGAAGCGGCGCAGCGGTTCGCGCAGGGTCACCAGGTTCATCTGCGCCATGTTCGCCCGCAACCACGCCTCCACCGCGGCGGGCTGGCGCCCAGCCTCGTCGCGCATCACCCATCCGATGACCTTGCGGATGAAGAACTCCTTCTCCGGCAGCAGGCGCGTGGCGTAGGCGAAGAAGCGATCCTGCTCCTGCCCTGCCGCGAGCAGCCGGCCGAGCGCCAGCACGGCCGAACGGCGGACCCAGAAGTCGCGGTCACCCACCCACCTGTCGAGCACGGGCAGGGTGGCCTCCGGGTCGCGGCGGGCGATCTCGCCCACCACCCAACCGGCGAGCGGGTCCACGAGGGCCCACGTACCGCACTCGCGCAACAGCGCTTCGATGCGCGCCAGGTCGGCGGCGCCGAGCAGCGCCGGTGCGCCGTGCAGCACCTCCACCGCGGCCAGACGGCACTCGAACACGGCCCTGCCGTCGGCGCCCTCGCCGGCCCACAGCGCGTCGGCCACGGCGATGAGGTGGGCGTGATCGGGCCGCGCCGCCTTCAGCCACGAGCGCACGGTGCGGCGGACGGCGGGAACCTTCACGCCGAGGAACTGCAGGCTGCTCTTCAGGTAGGCCGCCTGCCCCGCGGCGCGCACTGCGTCCGCCTGCGCGGCAAGGGCCGCCGTCAGCGCAGCAGCCGCCTCGTCGGCGGACGCACCGACCACCATGTCGTTCACTGCGCCAAGCGCTGCCGCAGCCACGCGTCGAACGGGGCGGACACCGCGGGGTCGTCCAGCGCCAGGTCCACCACGGCGGTCAGCCAGCCGAGCGGGTTGCCGGTGTCGTGTCGTTGGATGCGGCTGAGCACCCCATGGAACGGGCCGGCCTCGGCCTGTGTGCGTAGCGCGTCCGTCAGCTGGATCTCGCCTTTCGCGCCGGGCTGCAACCGGTCGATGAGGTCGAGCACTTCGTGGGTGAGCACGTACCGACCGATGATGATCAGGTCGCTGGGGGCCTCCGCCACCGCCGGCTTCTCCACCATCGTGCGCACGGCCACCACCCCGTCGGTGTCCAGCTCGCCGGCGGGGTCGATGACGCCGTAGGCCCCGACCTCGTCCCGCGGCACGCGCTTCAGGCCCACCACGCTGCCACCCGTGCGCTCGCACACAGCGATCATCTGCGCCAACAGGCTGCTGTCGCCCATCAACTCGTCCGGCAGCAGCACGGCGAACGGCTCGCCCGCCACCGCCCGCCGAGCACACCCCACCGCGTGCCCGAGGCCCAGCGGCTCGTCCTGGTAGGTGACCGTGATCCGCAGGCCGGGCACATGGTCGACGACGTCGGCGGCGAACCCGGCGATGGCCGGCTTGGCCCGGCTGGACACCAACACCACGTGCTCGATGCCCGCGCCGGCGCACTCCTCGACCACCAGCTGCAGGGCCGGCTTGGCCACCATCGGCAGCAGTTCCTTGGGGACGGTGCGGGTGATGGGCTGAAAACGAGTGCCCTTCCCAGCGCAGGGGATGACAGCGGTCCGGACACGCATGGACGCATCCTAGGGGCGCTAGCCTTAGCACTCTCCGTACCGGACTGCTAACACGCTGCGGGAGCGATCGAATGCCCACCTACGTCTACAAGTTCGTCGACACCGGCGAGACCATCGAGGTGCAACAGGCGTTCACCGACGCCGCCCTCACCGAGGCTGCCCACCCCGCCACGGGCGAGGTCATGCAGGTCAAGAAGGTCTTCACCCCCGTGGGAGTCACCTTCAAGGGCGGTGGCTTCTACAAGACCGACAGCCGCGGCTCGTCCAGCTCGTCCAGCTCCACGTCCTCCGGTGCAGGCGGCTCGTCGGCAGGCTCGTCCTCCAGCGGCACGTCGTCGGGTTCCTCGGACTCCGGCTCGTCGTCGGGCTCGTCCTCGTCCGGCACGCCTGCCGCCGCGCCCGCGGCGTCGTCGGGCAGCTCGTCCGGCAGTTCGTCGGGCGGCTCGTCGTCGGGTTCCACGCCCGGCTGATTTCCCCGGCGCGCCGATATGGTGCGCCTCACGGCTTCCCCCGCCCCGCTGTTTTCACGCGCGTCCCCGGGAGGCCTCTGTGCGCTACCTCGCCCGTTTCCGTCTGCTCCTTGCCCGCCGGCCGTGGGTGTACTGGCTGGCCATCGGCCTGCTGCTCGCCCTCACGTGGGCCGGCGTCCATGGTGCCGTGGCCGCGGCCGACGCCCGGCGCGCCGAGTGGGGAACCACCGTCACGGTCTGGGTGGCCGTGGAGGCCCACGCCGGCGGTTCCCCCTGGGCCGTCGAGGCCCGCGACTACCCGGCGGCGATGGTGCCCGACAACGCCGTGATCGCCCGACCCGAGGGCCTTGCCGGGCGGGTCGTGGGCGTCGGGGAGATCATCACCACCGCGGACCTGGCCGACGCCGCAGGCCCACCGGCCACCTGGGTGGGCCTGGCGCTCCCCGCGGCGAACGCACCCGCGCTGCACACTGGCGACCCGGTGGCGGTGTTCGGCAACGGCGCACCACTGTGCGACGGTGTGGCCGGAACCGTCACCGCCGACGGGCTGGAGGTGTTCCTGCCGCCAGAGTGCGCCGCAGCCGCGGCGGCCCATCTCCAGGCCGGAACCGTGGTGGTCGGCCGCTACCGATGACCGGCGGCGTGACCGGCGGCGTGACCTGCGGCAAGGGAGGCGGCAAGGTCGGCCCAGATGTCGTCGATGTGCTCGATCCCCACGCTCATCCGCAGCAGGCCGGGCGGCACATGGGCGTCGCCGGCGTACTTCTGCCGCCGTTCC
>JBPOIX010000419.1:0-3194 GCA_052034175.1 Actinomycetota bacterium | reverse complement strand
ATGGGGCGACGGCGACCGTCGGCGGTGGCGAAGCGCTGGTTCGCCCGGAAAAGCGAAGCGCCCCGGGCGGTGCTGCCGGCCGAAGCCAGCGCGCCACCCGGGGCGACTCCTAGGTTGGAGGATCCACCACCGGTCGATCTTCGGGCGTTAGCCTTCGTGCCGACCAATGTCAATCGCCCGTCGGTGCCAAGGCCCCGGCGGGCGATCCCGTTTTGCCGGCTCGTCCGGCCCGGTTTCCCGGCCCGTCTTCCCCGGCGGAGTCGACACGCTGCCCCGGCCGCCGGTTGCCCGGCCGCCGATGCGACGCACCGACCCTGCGGATCGCTCCTACCGTTCCCGCTTTCCACCTCGTGGCCCCGGTTGGCCCTCCTCGCCTTGCGGCTCGGCACCGTTCCTCGGGGCCCGGTTGGCGTTGCGCTGACCGGTATGTGTGTACTTTGCAGCCCCTGTTTTCCCTGGTCAAGAGGTATTTTTCATCCTCACAGGGTTCTCCCCAGGATTGTGGCGTTAGTCACAGAAGTTTTTCGTTCGTCCACCGTTCATGCACATGTTGTGCACAGGCCAGACGTTGACGTGACACCGATTTGCCGGTTGAATGGCGCCGTGACGTCGTTCGCCCCCCTCGCGATCATCATCATTTGCTAGCGCACCTCGGCCCATCCGCCGAGTTGCGCTCCGAGCCGCCCACCTGGGCGGCTCTTTCATTTCACCGGACGAATCCACCCGAAAGGGCGCACACCATGAGCACAGCGAGCACCGTGAGCACCAACCAGCAGCCGGAGACCGTCGAGGTCTTCGACACGACGTTGCGCGACGGCCTTCAGGTGGAGGGTGTCAGTGCCACGGTGGACGACAAGTTGCGCATTGCCGAGCAGCTGGACCGCCTCGGTGTGCACTTCATCGAAGGCGGCTGGCCGGGCGCCAACCCGAAGGACGTCGAGTTCTTCGCGCGGGCGCTCACCGAACTGCGCCTCACCACGAGCACGATGGTGGCGTTCGGCTCCACCCGCCGCCCGCGCGGAAAGGTGGACGACGACGCCACGCTGCGCAACCTGCTCGACGCGCAGACGAGTGCGGTGTGCATCGTGGCCAAGAGCTGGGACTATCAGGTCACCGAGGCGCTGCAGACCACGCTCGACGAAGGGGTGGCGATGATCGCCGACTCCGTCGAGTTCCTCCACGGCAACGGGCGCATGGTGATGGTGGACCTGGAGCACTTCTTCGACGGGTACAAGGCCAACGCCGAGTTCAGCCTGCGGGCCATCGAGGCTGCAGTGGTGAAGGGCGCCACCCACCTCGTGCTGTGCGACACCAACGGCGGCTCACTTCCCCACGAGGTCAGCCAGATCGTGGCGGACGTGAAGCGCGTGGTGGGCACCGACGCCATCATCGGCATCCACTGCCACGACGACACCGGCTGCGCGGTGGCGAACTCGATGGCCGCGGTGTTGGCGGGGGGCCGCCATGTCCAGGGCACGCTGAACGGGCTGGGGGAGCGCACCGGCAACTGCAACCTCACCACGGTCATCCCGAACCTGCAGATCAAGCTCGGCTTCCACTGCCTGCCCGAGGGCAGGCTGGAGCGCCTCACCAGTGTCAGCCATCATGTGGCCGAGATCCTCAACCGGCCGCTCAACCCGCAGGCACCGTACGTCGGTTCGTCGGCGTTCGCCCACAAGGCCGGGTTGCACGTCAGCGCCATCAAGCGGGCGAAGGACGCCTACGAGCACGTCGCCCCGGAACTCGTGGGCAACGGCACGCGCTTCGTCGTCAGCGAGATGGCCGGCCGCGCCACCATCGAGGTGAAGGCCGAGGAGCTCGGCCTGGCGATGGACGGCCCGGCGGTGAACCAGGTGATCGACGACCTCAAGCGCCTGGAGCACGAGGGCTACCACTTCGAAGCCGCGGACGCGTCGCTGGAGTTGTTGATGCGCCACGCCGCCGGCTGGCAGCAGCAGTACTTCAACGTGGAGAGCATGCGCGTCATCACCGACGAACTGCCGAGCGGGGACTTCACCACCGAGGCCACCGTCAAGGTGTGGGTCGGCGAGACCCGCCATGTGCACACCGCCGAGGGCAACGGCCCGGTGAACGCCATCGACACCGCCCTGCGCCAGGCGTTGCGGGTGGCCTACCCGCAGCTGGATCGGGTGCATCTCACCGACTACAAGGTGCGCATCCTCGACGGGGCGACGGCCACCGGTGCCGTCACCCGGGTGCTGATCGACTTCACCAACGGCACCCGCACCTGGACCACCATCGGCGTCAGCGGCAACATCATCGAGGCCTCGTGGCGGGCCCTGGAGGAAGGTCTGGTCTTCGGCCTCCTCCACGCCGAAGGCTGAGCGGCGGCCTGAGCCGAGACGGCCGTCCTTCCGGGCGGACATGTCGGGTGGCGTGCATCGGTGCCAGACTGGACGTGCTATGGCTGCTCCGAAGTCCGCTCCTTCTCCCGTCATCGATGCCGCTCGGGCGTACTCGTCGCCGCCGGTGGCACCCGCCGCGTGGTCGGCCGACCGTCCGGCCGATCTGACGGGCTTCCAACCGGCCGGCCCGCAGCTCGGCTTCCAGGGGCCGGACCAGGGGTTCGCCCTGAAGATCGCCGCCGGCTTCCGCGACCGCCTGCAGCTCCAGCCCGGCGAGCACGCCGACGACGCCATACGTGGCTTCCAGGGCATCCCTCTGCGCCGGGCATCCCTCTTCAGTAGGGCGCCAGTGGTGCACGACCTCACGATCGCCTTCACGATCTGGGGCTTCCTCGACGCCAACCCGCCGGCCGACCTGGTGGCCGAGCGTGGCCCGCGCTTCAAGGGCATCGGCCACGCGCACCACTACACCGAGGCGCGCACCCTGGTGGACGTCGTGCCCGAGGCAACCCTGCGGATGAACCCGCAGCAGGCCGCCGCGGCATACCCAGCCCGCTGGCGGGAACTCACCGGCGCCTGACCACCTCCGTCATCCCCCGGCCGAGCCCGCCCCGTCCCTGCAACCCGAGTGAGCCGGCGGAGATCCGAGTGAGCCGGCGGAGATCCGAGTGAGCCGGCGGAGATCCGAGTGAGCCGGCGCATGCGAGTGGGTACTCGGATCCGGGATGCGAGTACCCACTCGGTTGACGGCCCCCACTCGGTTTGGGGGGGGTCCTCACTCGGACCGGACCGGTCCCACTCGGGCTCCCTGCCGTCGGCCCGACGGCA
>JBPOIX010000228.1:0-11813 GCA_052034175.1 Actinomycetota bacterium | reverse complement strand
GCCGCAGTCGGCGGCCCAGCCAGCTACCTCGGGTCCAGCCTCGGCGGCCGAGTGTGCCTGCACCTGGCGCTGATGTACCCCCACCTCGTGCAGCGCCTGGCGCTCATCGGCGCCCACCCCGGCATCGACGACGACGACCTCCGCGCGGCCCGCCGGGACAGCGACGACGCCCTCGCCGCAAGGATCCACGAGCTCGGGGTTCCGGTGTTCCTGCGCGAGTGGTCGGCGTTGCCCCTGTTCGGTGGGTTCACGTTGCCCGAGGCGGAGTTCGCCGACCGCTGCCGCAACACAGCCGACGGCCTGGCCAGCAGCTTGCACCTGGCAGGAACCGGCACCCAGACATCGCTCTGGCCGCGGTTGCGCGAACTGGCGATGCCCCTGCTGGCTCTGGCCGGCGCTGAGGACGCGAAGTTCGCCGCAGTGGCCGAGCAACTTGCCGCCGCCGCACTCGATGGTGAATGGCAGCTGATCCCTGCCGCTGCCCATGCTGCCCACCTCCAGCAGCCGGCCATCGTCTACGACGTGCTGAGCCGCTGGCTCTCCAACGTCAACGGTTGAGCAGGATGAACCACACCGGCATCAGTGCCAGCCCGATGATCCCGAGCACAAGACCTGCCGTGGCGGAGCTGCGATTCGTGTAGGCCCCGCCGGACGCGTCGATCTCGTTCTTCGAGGTGACGCCGAAGATGACGGCAAGCAGGGAAAGCACGATCGGGCAGAGGAAGATGCCGATGATGCCGCACACCATCGCCGCCGTGGCTTTGCCATGGGAGCGCGGCGCCTGATAGCCGCCGTTGTAGGGCTGATATCCGGGCGGAGGAGCAGACGGCGGAGGCGGCGGCATGTTCACAGGCGAAACCCTAATGCCGACGTTTCGCTCCGTTGGGAATGGAACGCAGAGCCTTCCACCGGCCACCACATGAGGCCGCGGTCAGCCGGAGAGCGCCATCCCGGCCGCGGCCAGCAGGCCGACGACCAGCTGTGTGCGACCCGTGGCGCCGAGTACCGGTATCAACGCTCGTCCCGAAGCCCCACCACGGATGGCCCGCACGGCCGGAACGGCGGCGGCCAGCCCGACGACCCCCACCGCGGCCAGCGGCCGACCCGTCGCCGCCACCGCCACCAGCAGCACTCCAGCCGCCGCCAGCAGGACGATGTAGAACCAGCGTGTCCGGCCGTCGCCGAGGCGAACGGCCAGGGTGCGCTTGCCCACCTGGCGATCGGTGGGAATGTCCCGTAGGTTGTTCACGACCAGCAGCGCACACGCCATGCAGCCCGCGGCGGCACCGGCCAACCACGACACTGCAGTCAGCCGTTCCGACACGACGAACGTGGTGCCCGCGGTCGCCACCAGGCCGAAGAACACGAAGACGAACACCTCGCCAAGGCCGAGGTAGCCATAGGGCTTGGGGCCGCCCGTGTAGAACCAGCCGGCCAACAACGCGGCGGCGCCGACGGCAACCAACCACCACGAAGTGACGGCCGCGAGGGCCAGGCCGGCCACCGCTGCGACACCGAATGCCAGGAAGGCGGCGCGCTTCACCGCCCCAGGCGTCTTCACACCGGACGCCACCAGCCGCAGTGGCCCGACGCGCACCTCATCCGTGCCCTTCACCCCGTCGCTGTAGTCGTTGGCGTAGTTCACCCCGACCTGCAGGGCCAGGCTCACCACCAGCGCGGGGCCGACGCGCCACCACACCGGGCCGGGCTCCCCCACCGCCGCCGCGGCCCCCATCGCCACCGGTACCACCGCGGCCGGACGGGTACGCGGGCGGGCGCCGAGCACCCAAGGGTTCGAGGCAGCTTCCATGGTCCGCCATTCAAGCCGAATAGCCTCACCTCGTGCCGCATCTCGTCGCCATCGATCTCCCTGGGGGCCCGAACTGGGTCGCGGCGCTGCAGCGGGTGTGGGACCGCGGCGACGCCGTCCTGCCGGTGGACCGCCGCCTTCCCGCTCCGGCGAAAGCTGCGTTGCTCGCGGCGATGGCGCCCACCCGTGTCCTCGATGCGGACGGCGAGCACGTGCTCGAGGGGGGCGTTCCGAGCGAGGCCGGCGACGCCTTGGTGATGGCCACCAGCGGCTCCACCGGCACCCCCAAAGGGGTGGTGCTCACCCACGCCGCGGTCGCGGCATCGGCCGTTGCCACCTCCCGCCGCCTCGCCACCTCGGCCGCCGACACATGGCTGGCGTGCCTTCCGTTGGCACATGTGGGCGGGTTGTCGGTGGTCACTCGTGCCCTGCACACCGGCGCCGACCTGGTCGTTCACGACGGCTTCGACGCGCTCGCGGTGGAGGCCGCCGCCCGCGCCGGCGCCACCGCCGTCTCCCTTGTCGCCACGGCGTTGACTCGTGTCGACGCGTCGCTGTTCCGGGTCATCGTGCTCGGCGGGGCGCGCCCACCCGCCGCCACGCCGGCCAACACCCACACCACCTACGGCCTCACCGAGACGGGCAGCGGAGTCGTCTACGACGGCCGCCCGCTCGACGGCGTGGAAGTTCGCCTGGAGCCGGATCAGGAGATCCTGCTGCGCGGCCCGATGCTGATGCGTGGCTATCGCGACGGCAGCAGTGCCATCGACGCCGACGGGTGGCTCCACACCGGGGACCTCGGCGAGTGGAACCCCGACGGCACCCTGCACGTCCGTGGCCGCCGGGGCGACCTGGTGATCACGGGGGGCGAGAACGTATGGCCGGAAGTGGTCGAAGCGGTGCTCGCCACTCACCCGGGTGTCCTCCATTCCGCAGTGGCCGGGGTGCCGGACGCGGAGTGGGGGCAGCGGCTGGAGGCCTGGGTCGTGCCCTCCGCCAGCCCACCGTCGCTGGCCGAGCTCCGCGCCCACGTCCGCGCTCAGCTCCCCGCCTTCTGCGCCCCCAAGGCACTCCACCTCGTGCCAGACCTACCGCGGACCGCATTGGGGAAGATCCAACGACACCTGCTGGCGTCACTGACGGTGGGCTCAGACAAGGGCCGTTGAGCCCACCGCGCCACAGTGCCGCCCGGCTATCGTCGTCGGGATGAGCGCCTCCCGCCCCGTCCCCCTGGCCGGCAAGGTCGCCCTCGTCACCGGCGCCGCGTCCGGCATCGGCCGGGCGATCACCGAGCGCTTCGTCGCCGATGGCGCCACGGTCGTGGCCGCGGACGTGGACGGTGCCGGCCTGCAACGGCTGGGCGACGAGCTGGGAGCCGCCGTGCACACGGTGTCGTGCGACGTCACCGACGAAGCGCAAGTCGCGGCCGCCTGCGCGGTAGCGGTTCCGCTCGGCGGGCTGGACATCGCCGTGGCCAACGCCGGCCGCGGAGCGTTCGCCCCAGTGGTGGATCATCCGTTGGACGAGTGGAAGGCCATCATGGACCTCTGCGTCACGGGGGTGTTCCTCACCGTCAAGCACGCGGCGCGTGTCATGCACGACGGGGGCAGCGTCATCACGATCGCCTCGCTCAACGGCACCCAACCGTCCGCCGGGATGAGCGCCTACTGCACGGCAAAGGCGGGGGTGATGATGTTCACCAAGGTGGCGGCCATGGAGCTCGGCCCGCGCAACATCCGCGTCAACGCCATCGCTCCCGGGCTGGTGCAGACGAATGCCACCGGCGCGTTCTGGACGGTGCCCGGCGTGGTCGAGGAGTTCATCGAGAACACCACCCTCGGCCGCTTCGCCCAGCCCTCCGACATCGCCGCCACCGCCGCCTACCTGGCAGGCCCGGACAGCACATTCGTCAGTGGTGCCGTGCTCGCGGTGGATGGCGGGGCCTCGACCAAGCGCTACCCGGACCTGCCAGCGGCCTTCGCCCGGGCGACGGCCGCCGAGTGAGCCGCGCCCCACGCGCCCGCCTACCCGGCGCGTACTGGCGCCTGTTCGCCGGCTCCGCCGTCTCCAACATCGGCGACGGCGTGCTCGTGGCCGCCCTCCCGTTGCTGGCCGCGCGCACCACCGGCCACGAGATCTCCGTCGGCCTGATCTCCACCTTCTTCACCATCCCGTGGCTGCTGTTCGCGCTCCCGGTCGGCGCGTTGATGGACCGCTGGGATCGGCGGCGCGTCCTCGTGGTGGCCGACTTCTACCGTGCCGTGCTCGTCGGCGGGCTGGCGGCCGTGGCCGCGTGGGGCCAGGTGGAGACCTGGATGCTGTGGGTCAGGGCCTTCGGGCTCGGCGCCGGTGAAGTCTTCTTCGACAGCGCGTCGATGTCGGTGGGTCCGATGATCGTCCCTGCCGACCGCCTGGAGCGCGCCAACGGGTGGCGGTATTCCGCCGAGATCGCGGCGAACACCTTCGTCGGCTTGCCGGTCGGCAGCCTGCTGTTCGCCGCCGCGGTGTGGTTGCCCTTCGGAATCGACGCCGCCTCCTTCGCCGTGGCGGCCCTCTTGGCCACGACGCTGCGCGGGCGGTTCCGGCCGACGGCCGGCCAGGGGGCGGACACCACCCGCGCCACCGTGCGCACCGAACTGCGCGCCGGCATCGGCTGGTTGCGCCGGCATCGGGTGCTCTGGAGCATGGCCATCGCCCTCGCGCTCACCAACCTCGCATTCGCGCTCACCGAGAGCACGTTCGTGCTCTTCGCCATCCGCGAACTGGGGGTCGGCGAGCGGTTCTTCGGTGTGGTCATCGCCATGGTCGGGCTCGGTGCGTTCGCCGCCGGAATGGTGGGCGAACGGGTGGTGCGCCGCGTCGGCCGGCGTTTCGTCATCCTCGTCGCAGCGCTCGTGCCCGTGCTGACGCTCACCGGCATCGGGCTGTTTCCACGCACCTGGTGGGTGGTCACGATGACCACCGTGCAGGCCCTCACGACCACGATGTGGAGCGTCGTGTCCGTGTCGCTCCGGCAACAGCTCGTGCCCGCGGAGCTCTTCGGCCGGGTGAACGGCGTCTACCGCTGGCTCGCCTGGGGCGCCATGCCCATCGGCGCCTTCCTCGGTGGTGTGGTGGCCAACGGCTTCGGGCTGCGTGCGCCCTACTTCGTGGCCGCAGCAGTGCTGCTGGTGGCGTACGCGATCGTCGTGCGGCGGCTCACCGCCTCGGCCATCGACGCGGCGGTCCAGGCCAGCACCTGAGGGCAGGGGCTAATGGCGGCACCCGGCTCAGGGGGCGGGCGTGTCGTCCTCGTGCTGCGGGTCGGGTTCCAGGGTCACCTTGACCTTGGTGATCCGGCGCCCTTCCAACTCTGCCGCGGCGAATCGCCACCCGTCGTGAGCCACGGATTCCCCCAGCTCGGGGACGTGCTCGAGGGTGCCGAACAGGAAGCCGGCCACCGTGTCCCAGTCCTCGTCCGGCAGTTCGATGCCCAGGAGGTCGTTGATGTCGCCGACGGCCATGCCGCCATCCACCAGGTAGGCGCCGCCGCCAAGGTCCTGCACTTCGGCGTCCTCTTCGTCGTGCTCGTCGACGATCTCGCCGACCAGTTCCTCCAGGCAGTCCTCCAAGGTGATCAGGCCTGCCAGCGCGCCGTACTCGTCGGCCACGAGCGCTAGGTGGAACTTCTCCGCCTGCATTTCCCGCATCAAACGGCTGACCGGCTTGTTCTCGGGGATGAAGCGCACCTTGCGCAGCAGCTCGCTCACCGGCCGGCTGCCGCCGCCTTCGCGCTCGGCGCGCATGAGGTCCTTGGCGTAGGCGATGCCCTGCACGTCGTCGTCGTGGTCGGTGTTCACCACCGGCAGGCGGCTGTAGCCGTGCCCGATGGCCACGTCGAGGGCGGCCGTGACGGTGGCGACGTGGGGCACGGTGATGATGTCCGGGCGAGGGACCATCACCTCACGGGCGACGGTGTCGCCGAACTCGATGATGCTCTCGATCAGCTCGCGCTCTTCTTCTTCGATCACTTCGTCTTCGACGGCACCTTCGACGATCCCCAGCAACTCCTGTTCGCTGACGAACGGCCCCTGTTCCAGCCCCTTGCCCTTGACGATGACGTTGGTGAACTTGATCAGCCCGTGGGACACCCATTGCAGGGGAGGAAAGGACACCAGGCCGGCCACCGGGCGGGCGGCCACCAGCGCGGATCGTTGCGGGTAGAGCACGGCATACGTCTTCGGCACCGCCTCGGCCAGCACGAAGAAGACCACCACGTTGAGCACCACACCGACGACCACGCCGACCGTGCCGAACATCCGGGCCGCGACGATGCCCGTGAGGGTGGCCTGCACGGTCTGCAGCGTGTTCACCGTGAGCAGGACCGAGTTCACCCAACGCTCGGGCTCCTCCACCAGGCGCTTCAGCGCCTTGCCGGCCTTGTGCCCCTGATCGGCCAGCGACATCGCCCGCGGCTTGGTCATCCGCGACAGGCCCATCTCGGCGACGGCGAGGAAGATCAACACCAGCAGGATGGCGAAGATCGCGACCAACATCAGCAGGTCGACATTGGTGAACTCGACGGCGATCATTCGGGGTGGTCCTGTCGGAACTCGGCCGGCGCGGGGCCACGCCAATGGTGTGCCTGGAGCAACTCCAGCTCGCGGGCGCGCATACGGGTCAATGCCTCCGGTTGGTCATGGTCGTACCCCAGGACGTGGAGAACCCCGTGCACGACCAGGAGCGCCACTTCGTCGTCGAACGTGCCGGCGTGCGACGGCGCCTGGGCCGCGGCAACTGCCGGGCAGATGACCACGTCGCCGAGGAGCAGGGGCATGTCCGCCGGGTCGGGGGGCGAGCGATCCGGGCCGCGGCTCGGGGGCGCACCGTGGAGCACGATCTCGGCGTCGGCGGCATCGATCGGGAACGACAGCACATCGGTCGGGCCGGGCTTGCCCATGTACTCCTCGTTCAACTCGGCGATCTCGGCCTCGCTGACGAACAGCAGCGACAGCTCACACAACCCACGGACCCCTTCGGCGTGCAGCACGTCCGTCGCCAGCGTCTGCCAGCGGTCGAGTTCGACGGGGACGGCAGCCTGCTCGTCGGCGCAGAAGACCTCGACATCGCCCTCACCACCGACGTGGCGCGGCCCGGCCACGTGGGGACGAGACAGCTCACCCACGACGGGCCGCCGGTTGGCCGGGGGCGGGGGTGGCGCGTTCGTAGGCCGCCACGATGTCGGCCACGATGCGGTGACGCACGACATCGCCCGCGCCGAGGTGCACGAACGCCAACCCTTCGATGCCCTGCAGGGTGCGCTCCAGGCCGATGAGGCCGCTGCGACCGTCCGGGACGTCGATCTGGGTGGTGTCGCCAGTGACGACCACCCTCGACCCGAAGCCGATGCGCGTGAGGAACATCTTCATCTGCTCCGGGGTGGCGTTCTGCGCCTCGTCGAGGATGATGAAGCTGTTGTTCAGGGTGCGACCTCGCATGAACGCCAGCGGCGCCACCTCGACGGCCTGGCGCTCCAGCAGCTTCTGCGCGCCTTCCGGTTCGATCATGTCGTAGAGGGCGTCGTACAGCGGCCGCAGGTACGGGTCGATCTTGGCCATCAGGTCGCCAGGCAGAAAGCCCAACCGCTCGCCGGCCTCGACCGCCGGCCGGGTGAGGATGATCCGCTGCACCTGCTTGGTCTGCAGGGCCTGCACCGCCATCGCCACCGCCAGCCAGCTCTTGCCGGTGCCGGCAGGGCCGAGCCCGAACGTGATGACATTGGCGCGGATGGCATCCACGTAGCGCTTCTGGCCCGCAGTCTTCGGGCGCACCGGCTTGCCCTTCGAGCCACGCATGATGTCGTCCGTGAGGACCCGGCTCGGGCGCTCGTTGGCGTTCACCATGTCGATGCTGCGGCGCACCGCGGCGTCGTCGAGGTGTTGGCCCTGCTGGACGAGCACGACGAGCTCCTCGCACAGGCGCCCCACGACGTCCGCCTGCGGCCCGTCCACATGGATCTCGTTGCCGCGCACGACGATGTTGGCGTCCGGAAAGGCGGACTCGATCAGGCGCAGGTGAGCGTCGCGCTGCCCGAGGAGGGCCGGCATGAGGTGGGCGCCGGGAACGACGACGGTGAAGGACTGGGCCAGCGACGTCATACCGTGGTGCCCGAACATGGACTCATTCCGCCATACGGTAGCGAACCGGCGACGGGACCGGCGCCACCGTCGCTAAGTCCGGGTCGATACCTCGTCGCGAGCGGCAGGGCTTGCAGGTACGGCAGGGACGGCGGAGTCGGCGGCCTCGGCCGGGGTACCGGCCTGGGCTGCAGCGGCCGTCTGGCCGAGATCGACTGCGAAGTAGTACTGGGTGCCGATGTGCTCCACCGGCGCGCCGCCGAGGAAGGCGCGCGTGAGGCGGCCCATCATCTCTGCGAAACCGCCCTCCGGCCCCGGCTGGTGCGCCTGCGGGGCGTCGAAGACCAGCAGTGCCCCGTCCTCCGCCTCCCGCTGGAGGACTTCGCGCGCCAGCCGGACGATTGCCCCCGACGCTGCGGCGGCGGGGTGCACCACCAACCACATGATGTAGTGCACCTTGCCGTGCCGTTGGTGCTCCGGGTACCGCTGTTCGAAGAAGCTCTCGCTGAGGTAGCGGGTCGATCCGATGTGCGTCGCCACGAGCGCCATGGCGACCGGGGCGCTGTCGTCCCACAGCACCCACAGGCGGTTCGTGGGGTCGCTGATGGCGTGGTCGAACTCGTCCGGAAAGAGCATCTCGTGGCTCGGCGACACGGCCGCGGCCGGCCCGTAGGCCACTTCGTAGAGAGCCCACAGACGTGCCGAGAGCGCCGCGTCACCCACCCCGTGATGACGAGTCACGAACACAGCGCCACGCCCTTTCGCCACGGAAGGTGCTGACGTCCGCACTGTTGGTGCGCAGCCGCAGCCATGGCGGTAGCATTGCACGCTCGCGCAACGAGCGGGTGGATAGTCTCCGCCCATGCGAGGAGGCACGTGAACCGGGCGACGACGCTGCTGAGTTCGTGGTACCTCGCGTTCGGTTGTGCGCTCACTGCCGTCGGGTTCGCCGTTCCGGCGGATTCCGTTCGCGATGCCATCTACCTGGTGGCCGCCTTGCAGGTCTTCCCCACCCTGCTGGTCGCACGGCGTTTCAACGAGTTGTCGTGGAAGCCCGTCATCCTCTTCGCCGGCGTCGGCATCTGTTTCGCCGGCGAACAGCTGCTGTCCGGAAGCGACCCGACGTGGGACAACCCACTCGCCGTGGTGCTGGCGCTCGTCGGCGTCGGCTGCCTGGTGACGGCGTTGGCGATCGTGCTGCGCCACAGCATGCCCACGACGCGCCGCACCGTGGCCGGCGACGCGGCCATCGTGGCCCTGGGCTCATGGATCGCAAGCTGGGCGCTGCTCGTGCAGCCCATCGCCGAACGCAGCAGGTCCCGCGCCGTCGGCATCTTCCTGTACGGCCTCTACCAGCCGACCACCTCCGTGGTCATCTTCCTCGTCGTGATGGTCGTCGTCGGTCGTCGCCACCGCCCGCCGAGCATCTGGATGATCGTCAGCGCGCTGGGCTGCAGCATGCTCGGCGATCTGCTGTACACCCTGATGGACGTCGGACACCTCGGCGATGGCAGCGCCCGTTGGATCCTGCCGCTGTATACGTTCGCCTACTTCAGCGCCAGCGCCGCCTTCCTGCACCCCACGTTCGGAGAGCTCAGCAAGCCACAACCCGACCCTCGGCTGGACTCCAACGGCCGGCTGGGCATCGTCGTGGCCGCGCTCGTCCTGCCGGTGGTGGTGCTGGCAGCCACCAGCCCGAACGACACCGCTGATCGCGTCGTTCGTTCCCTGTCCGCGGTGGCGCTCGCGGTGGTGGTCACGGCGCGGGTCATCAACGCGGTCCATGCCAACACTCGCGCCCAGGCGGAGTTGCTCCACGGCGCACAGACCGACCCACTCACCGGGCTCCCCAACCGCAACGTGCTGCTGCAGCGGATCAACGAACTGCTGCGCACGTCATGGGCGGTGGAGATGCATCCGACGCTGTTCTTCGTGGACCTCGACCGCTTCAAGAACATCAACGATTCACTCGGCCACGCCGCCGGCGACGAAGTGCTCGTCACCGTCGCCCGCCGCTTGCTGAACGCGGTTCCGGAATCCGCCACAGTGGCCCGGCTGTCCGGGGACGAATACATCGTGCTCGACCCTGCATCGCGGTCGCAGGGCGCCTCGATGGCGCTCGCCGAGCGGTTGCTGGCGGTGTTCCGCGAACCGCTGCCGCTCAGCCAGGGCGATGTGTTCGTGACGGCCAGCATCGGCGTGGCCGCCATCAGCGCCACCTCCAGCACGTCGCCCGAAGACCTCGTGCGTCACGCCGACACCGCGATGTACCGGGCCAAGGACGCCGGGCGCAACTGTGTGGCGGTCTACGACGAGAGCATGCACGAACGGGTCGCCCACCGCCTGGCAGTCGAGACGGCCCTCTACCGAGCCCTCGATCGCCGCGAGTTGCGCCTGTTCCACCAGCCGATCCTCGACCTGCAGTCGGGCGACGTGGTCGGCTTCGAGGCGCTGATGCGCTGGCAGCAGAGCGACGGCACGATCGTCTCCCCCGCCGAGTTCATCCCCATCGCCGAGGACACCGGCACGATCGTGCCCATCGGCTCGTGGGCCTTGTTGGAGGCGCTCAGCCAGTTGCGCCGCTGGATCGACGAAGGGGTGTGCAGCCCGGCGGCCACGATGTCGGTCAACGTGTCGCCGCGCCAGCTCAGCGACTCCAACTTCCCCGCCATTGTCAGCGAGGCGCTCACCCGCTCGGGCGTGTCGCCCCAGCTGTTGTGGCTGGAGGTCACCGAGAGCGTGATGATCGCCGAGCCAGACCTTGCCCTCAGCACCCTGCGGCGGCTTCGTTCCCTGGGCGTGCGAGTGGCGCTGGACGACTTCGGCACCGGCTACTCCTCTCTGTCGCTGCTACAGAAGTTCCCCCTGCAGCGCATCAAGATCGACCGAGCGTTCGTGCACGGCGTGGCGGACAACCCGAACGACCGCAGCCTGGTGCGCACGATCGTGGCCATGGGTCGCTCGCTCGGCCTGGACATGGTGGCCGAAGGCGTGGAGAGCGTGCACCAACTGCAGGTCCTCAGCGACCTCGGGTGCACGAAGGCCCAGGGCTTCCTCATCAGCCACCCGGTGCCGCCGGACGCGATGCGCAGCACTGTGGCCGCACTGGAGCGCCTCGGCCAGTTCCCAGGGCTGCGACCGAACGTCTCCTCGCCGGGCTTCTGACCCCACCGCCCGGCCGCCATGCCGCCATGTGCCGCCATGTGCCGCCAGCGAGGGCTACTTCTTCAGCCAGTCCTTGAGCTTGCCGAAAGCCGTAGACGGCGGCGGCGCAGCGGCCGCCTTCACATGCGCCTTGGCCGACACCTTGGCGGGCGCCTCATGGCACTTGCAGCGCTCCGCCCGCGGCACATCGCTGAGCACGTGCTCCACGTGAGCCCCGCACCCCGCCCAACTCGGCTTGCCACATTTCTTGCACGTCACTCGTCGACACATACCCCCAAGGGTATCAAGTGAGTCGCACCCGAGCCGCACTTCCACGACCCGTGGAGCAACCAACGGTTGCCGCTGGCGCGTTCGTACAGCCTCAGCTCCCACTCGGCGCCGACAGCGGGGTCCACGAGCCGGCGCGCCAGATCGGCCAACCTCGGGCCGAATAGGGCGTCGAAGCCGTAGGCGAGGCTGATGTGGAGGTCTCGCTTCGGGCGCACCGCATCCATGCGCGTAGCGGCCGGGGCACGCGCGGCGAACTCCGCCGCAAGCGCGCACAGCCAGGGCGACTCCACCGCCAGGCCGTGGTGGTGATCGTGGAGGAAGAGCGTGGTGACGGTGGCCTCCGGCGTGGGCGGCCGCCCGATCTGCTGGGCCGCCGCGGCCAGTGCTTCGCCATACGCCTGCCAGTCGGGCGCCCGGTCGTGGAAGAAGCCGGTGACCGACACGTGCGGTGG
>JBPOIX010000326.1:0-6421 GCA_052034175.1 Actinomycetota bacterium | reverse complement strand
GGGGCGACGTGTGCGCCGATGATCATCACTTCACCGCGCCGGCAGAGATGCCGGCGATGATGCGCTTCTGCATCACGAAGTAGAAGATCACGATCGGAACGATCGACAGCAGCAGGCCGGCCATGGCCAGGCCGTAGTCCGAGGTGTACTTTCCGTGGAACACGTAGGTTCGCAGTGGCAACGTCTTCTGGTCGTTCTCCTGGAGGACGATTTGGGGGAGCAGGAAGTCGTTCCAGATCCACAGCGCGTTGATGATCGCCACCGTTGCCGTCACCGGGCCGAGCAGGGGGAAGATGACCCTGCGGAACGTGCCGAACGCCGAGGCGCCGTCGATGGCCGCGGCCTCGTCGAGCGAGTACGGGATGTTGGAGATGAACCCGTGGTACAGGAACGTCGACAGCGCAACACCGAAGCCGACGTAGAAGAACGCGATGCTGAACTTGTTGAGCGGCATGTCCAGACCGTTTCGCCCGAAGAAACCGATGAACGGCAGCATCATCGCCTGGAACGGCACCACCATGGACGCGACAAGCACCAGGAAGGTGATCTTGGAGAACTTCGACTTTGACCGTGACAGGTAGTACGCGAGCAGCGAGGACGTGACGATGATCGCCGACACGCTGATGACCGTGACGATGAACGAGTTGCCGATGGCCTGCCAGAACTCCATCTTCTCGATGGCCCGGGTGAAGTTGTCCCACTGCGGCGACTTCGGCAGCGCGAGCGGGTCGTTGGCGACATCCCGGCGGACCTTGACCGAGCTGAGCACGACCATCACCAGCGGAAAGGCGTACAGCGCGGCGAGAACGAGCGCAAGGAGGAGGAAGACCCGGCGGATGCGGCGGGTGCGCTTCATGCCTGCACCTCGTAGCGCTTGGAGATGACCACCTGTACCAGGGCGGCGGCGGCGATCACAACGAACATGATGATGGCCTGAGTCTGTCCTGTGGCAAAGCTGCGGTTGGTGTACGCCTCATTGTAGACGTGCAGGGAGATGAGTTCGGTGGAGCGGTATGGGCCGCCACCGGTGAGGGCGAGGTTGACGTCGTATGTCATGAACGCGTTCCTCATTGTGAGGAACAAGGAGATGGTGAACGCCGGAACGATGAGCGGCAACTTGATGTACAACATCTGTTTGAAGCCCGTCGCCCCGTCGATGACCGACGCTTCGAGTACTTCCTGGTTGACGCTCATCAATGCCGTGACGTACACGATCATCATGTAGCCGGACATCTGCCACACGGTGACGATGACCATGGCCCACAGTGCCGACCTTTCGGCGAGCAACCAGTTCGAATTGAAGAACGGGCCGGGAAGGGCCGGCAGCGTCTTTGAGAACAGGAACTCCCAGACAAGGCCGAGGATCACGCCGCCAATGAGGTTGGGCATGAAGAAGACGGTGCGCAGGGCATGTACACCACGCATTGGAATGGTGACGAGTAGCGCCAAGCCAAAGGCGACAAGGTTCACCAGTATGACGGTGGCCAAGACGTAGAACAAGGTGATCCACAGCGAGTGCCAGAACGCATCGTCCTTGAACACTTCGCGGTAGTTGTCAAAGCCGACGAACTTGGTGCTGCCGAAACCGTCCCAGTCGCGGAAGGTGTAGTAGATCCCGCGAATGAATGGCACGACGAGCACGAGCGTGAAGATCGACAAGGGTACGAGCGCGAACACCATGAACCGGCTGATCGCTTTGCGTCGGTTTGTCACCGCCATGGTGGCCTCTCTCGTTGTTCAAAGGGGTGGCCCCGGGGCCAAGGGCCCCGGGGCACGCCCGAACGAATTGCTATCTCTGTATCAACGATGCCCTCAACCGAGGGTCACGCTACCCAGCACGCAGCCATCTCGGTGGCGATGCCATCACGGTCGATGACGTCGTCGTAGTACTTCTGCGTGGCGGCGCCGTAGCACTCCTGCAGACCGGCCGGATAGGCGCTGTTCACCCACTGCAGGGTCTTGCCGGCGGCGATGTACTCGGCGATCTCGGCAGCCATGAAGGTGGACGGGGTGACGGTGAAGCCGTCGTAGACGGGGATGAAGCTCATCCCGTTCTCCTCGATGGGGCCTGCCCAGTGGGCCTGGCCTTCGGGGGTGGTGAGGAACCAGGTGATGACGGCGATTGCGGCCTCACGCTGCTCCGGGGACGACTGCTCTTCGTCGATCATCAGGTAGAACGGCACGCCGACCGAGATCGAGTCGTTGCCGTACGCACCTTCGGTGTCGCTGATGGCGACCGGCATGACACCGAACTCGCCGTCAGGAGTGGCTTCGAGCAGGTTCGGCTCGGCCCAGTTGCCCATGAACCAGAAGCCGGCGTCGCCGGCAGCCAGGTTCTCGACGCCGACGTTGTAGTCGTCATCCGAGATCGTCGCCGAGTCGATGGTGTTCGCCTTGAGCAGGTCGAACGTGTCGAGCCAGTCCGAGAACACCGGGTCGGCGGCGAGGTCGTAGGTGCCGGCCTTGAGCTCGTCGAGGATCGCCATCCGCCCTTCAGCCGTGTCGGCCGAGTTGGCGTGGTAGATGTTCGTGAAGTGGGCGCCAAGCGACCACCACAGACCCGAGAAGTGAGCAGCCGAGGGGCCGCTGCCGGCCACCGACTCGAACGCCGCAGCCAGATCGCTGCGAGTCGCGATCGAAGCCGGGTCGACGCCAGCGGTGTCCAGCACCGACTTGTTGTACAGCAGGCCGAAGGCCTCGGCCGTGATCGGGATGCCGACCTGGCGGCCATCGACGTTCGCCACGTCGAGCGTGCCGTCCGCAGCGAGGTCGGCGAGCGGCTGACCCTTCCAGTCCATCACCTTGTCGGCCATGTCAGGAATCTCCTGCAGGGCGGTCATGATGGTCGGCGCACGGCCGGACTCGTACATCGGGGTGACGGTCTGCAGGAACGGCTCGCCCTGTGCAGTGTCGATCACTTCCACCTTCACGCAGTCGGTGTTGGTGGCGTTGTAGTCGTCGATCGCGGCCTTGAACTGGTCCTGGATCTCGATCTTGATCGTGCCCAGCCAGGTGATTTCGGTGGGGGTGGTGCACTCTTCCGAGTCGCCGCCCGTTTGCTCGGTGGCAGAGCCGCCGTTGTCGTCATCGCCGCAGGCGGCGAGGACCAGCGAAGTAGCCGCAAGAGCGGCTGCCCAGCGTGTCATTCTCATTACGTTCTCCTGTGCTCTTGGATGTGAGCAGAGATCTCGGACCGGCGAAACCCGTCCGAGAGGACCGACACGACCGAGTGGCGGAACACGTCCAGCGGACCCCGTTCCGACATTCGGCTCGGACGATGACTCTCCCCCTCTGCCGTATTGCGCTCACGACTTCTGTAAGCGCTTACAACCATAGCACGCAATGCGATGCTCGCCAAGCCTCGAAGTGCAGATGATCGCGGTGCCGCGCGTTGCGGGGTTCGAGCCCGCCCTGCCCGATACGCTCGGCCGAATCGACCCCTTCCCGCACCTGCACGTGCGCCCCGCTGACGGCTGGGTGAACGACCCCAACGGCATCGGACACTGGGACGGCCGCTGGCACGTGATGTACCAGTGGAACCCGAACGCACCTCAGCACGGCGACATCCACTGGGGTCACATGTCGTCCGCCGATCTGCTGTCGTGGCGGGACGAGGGTGTGGCGCTGCGGCCGCGGCCCGAAGGCCTCGACGCGGCCGGCGTGTGGAGTGGTGTGGCCGTGCCCGACGGTGGCGGTGTCGCGCTCGTCTACTCGGCAGTGCCCGACCACGCCTGGCACGCCGGCGTCGCCGTCGCCCGCCGGGGCGGCGACGGCGCCTGGGTGCAACCCGACCGCCTGGCCGCCGAACACCCGGACCGCAGCAAGTGGAGAGACGTGCGCGACCCGTTCCTCGTGCCGCTCGGCGATCGCCGCTTGGGGATCCTTGGCGCCGGCCGCGCCGACGCCGGGCCTCACGGTGCAGCCCGCAGCGACTCGCCGCCGCGTGGTGGCGCGGTGCTGGTGTACGACGCGGACGACCTCGATCACTGGACGCTGCTCGGGCCGCTGCTACTGGCCGCCGATCTGCCCGACGACATGCCGGGCGAGGGAGCGATCTGGGAGTGCCCGCAACTCCTCCCGCTCGAGGGCCGTTGGCTGCTCGTCGTGTCCTGGGACCACGGAGTGGGCGTGCTGCCCCCGACGCCAGATGGCACCGTGCCGCGCACGCTCGGCGTGACCTGTTACCTCGGCGACCTCGACGTGTCCGGCCCCGTGCCGCGCTTCATCGCCGAGACGGCGTCGGCGTTCGACCATGGGCCGGACTTCTACGCACCCCAACTGGTGGTGCACGGCGACCGGGTGCTGGCCTGGGGCTGGTCGTGGGAGGGGCGGGGCGTCGGTACGAACCGGCGGCCCGGCGCCGAGGTCGAGGCGTCCGGCTGGGCCGGCACCGTGACGTTTCCGCGAGAAGTGGTGATCGGCCCGTCCGGGGTGGCGCAGTGCATCCCGGCACGGGAGCTGGCCGGGCTCGTGGGCGAGCCGCTCGAGGTGGACGGAGACGACCGCGGCTTCGAGTTGCGGACGGCGGCGCCGGCCTGGACGCTCACCGCGGACGGCGATGTGCAGGTGGACCTCCACGACGAGTCGACCGGGCAGGCCCGCCCGGTCTGGAGCGGAGGTGCCCCGGGGGCGGTCACTGTCTTCACCGACGGCTCCATCGTCGAGGTGTTCACCGGATCGGGCTCCGCCACCGTGCGCGCCTACCCGGCTGGCGGTGAGGTCTGGCGGGTGCGTTCCACCCGCCGCCTGGCTGCGGCCGTCCTGCGCCTGCCCGTGCGGTAGCGGCGGTTCGCGGCGGGCCCGCTCCGTCAGGAGTGGGTGGCAGGGGCGCCCGTGGTTGCCCGGGCGACGAGCGTCAGTTCCACGGGGTGATGGTGCACGGAGCCGAAGCCCTCGAGCGCGTCGAGCATCAACCGCGCGCCGATCCGGCCGATCTCGCGAACGGGCTGGCGGACCGTGGTGAGCCCGACGGACTCGGCGACGGGGTGGTCGTCGAAGCCGACGATCGACACGTCCGTTCCGACCTGGAGCCCTTCGTCGCGCAGTGCCCACATGGCCCCGTAGGCCATCTCGTCGCTCATCAGGAAGACGGCCGATGGCGGCTTGGGAAGCGCAAGGAGGCGTTGCATCGCGCGGCGCCCGCCCTCGATCGTGAAGTCGCCGTCCTCCACGTACTGCTGGGGCAGGCGCAGCCCAGCCGACGACAGCGCGCCGCGGAAACCCTCGAGGCGTTCAGTGGGCACATTGTGAGCGACGTCCAGGTGGGCGTGGCCGCCGACGACAGCGAGGCGGCGGTGACCGAGATCCATCAGGTGACGGGCGGCGAGTCGGGCGCCGCGCTCGTTGTCGACGGACACCGACGTGACACTGCGCAACTGCTCGCCGAGCACGACGACCGGTATGTCCAGCTCCGCCAGCTTCTGCGCCCCTTCCTCGCTGCAGAACACGTCGACGAGCATGGTGCCGTCGGTGCGCTGGTGGAAGCGGGCGTCGCCGCGGAAGATGCGCTCACGGGCCAACGGGTTGGCGGTGCCGATGAGCAGGTCGAAGTGGGCCAGCGCCAGGACTTCCTCCACACCGGCGACCACTTCGCTCGTGTACCAGCTGGTGAGCAGCGGGGCGAGGAGGCCGATGGTGCGGCTCTGGCCGGACGCCAGGCGCGCCGCGTTGGCGTTCGCCACGTAGCGCAACTCCTCGGCAACTCGCAGGATGCGCTGCCGTGTGGCCTCGGCCACGTACGGATGGTTGCGCAACGCCCGGCTCACCGTTGCCGTGGACACGCCCGCCGCCAGGGCGACGTCGTTGATGTTGACGCGACTTCCGCCTGCTTTGAGTTCGTCCGACATCCGCACCGACCCTATCCGGGGAGGTGCACGATGATGGTGGTCTCGCCGGCCACCACGGCACCGGATTCGTCGTCCGCCCAGGCGTCGGCGCGGGTGCTGTGGAGCACGGTGGCACCCCGGAACGCATCGACACGCAACGGTTCCGACCCGAGATTGGCCACCACGGTCAACGGGCCGCGCTGCACCACGAGTGAATCGGGGTTGGGCCGGGTGGCCTGGAACGGTGCCTGCCACAGGGGCGGGAAGTTCTTCCGCAGGCCGACGAGCGCCCGGTACTGCTGCCAGGTGCTGTGGGCATCGCGGCGCTGGTGCTCCACGGTGAGGTCCGCGGGAAGTGCCGCCGTCTGCAACCACGCGGACGGTGCCGTGGTGAAGCCGTTCAGCGGACCTGCCGTCCACGGCATCGGCCCGCGCGCCACGTCGCGACTCCACATGCCCTCGCCGTTGCGCGCGGACATCGGGTCCTCGACGTGGCCCTCGAGCACGGCATCGGGCAGGCCGAGCTCCTCGCCCTCGTACGCGAAGAACATGCCGTCGAACGCCGTCATCAGCGCGGACAGCGCGAGCGACCGCCG
>JBPOIX010000143.1:0-15953 GCA_052034175.1 Actinomycetota bacterium | reverse complement strand
TCACGATCCTGCGCAAGCGGGAGGGCTTCCGGGCCGCATTCGCCGGGTTCGACATCGACGCCGTTGCCGCGTTCGGGCCGGAGGACGTGGAGCGCCTGGTGGCGGACGCGGCCATCGTGCGTCACCGCGGCAAGATCGTCAGCACGATCAACAACGCCGGCCGTGCGCGTGAGATGCGCGACGAGTTCGGCTCGCTGCACGCCTTCTTCTCACAGTTCCGCCCGGACGCCCACGCCCAGCCGACGCTCACGAGCGAGTTCCACGCCACCACCCCCGAGAGCGTGGCACTGTCGAAGGCGCTGAAGAAGCGTGGCTGGAGCTTCGTCGGCCCCACCACGATGTATGCGTTCATGCAGGCCATGGGCCTGGTGAACGACCACATCGTCGGCTGCGAACGAGGGGTGTAGAGAGGGTCAGTCGTTGGCGTGGAGGGCGGCGTTGAGGCCGTCCCACTTGGCGCTGCGGGGCAGGGCCTCCACCGCGCCCGTCTGGCTGTTGCGGCGGTAGAGCAGGCCGCTGGCGCCGCTGAGCGTGCGGGCCTTCACCACGGTGTCCTCCGGCAGCACCCGCACCAGGGTGCCGGCGGTGACGTACAGGCCGGCCTCCACCACACACTCGTCGCCAAGGCTGATGCCGATTCCGGCTTCTGCCCCGACCAGGCAGCGCTCGCCGATCGAGATCTGCTCCGTGCCCCCGCCCGACAAAGTCCCCTGGGTAGACGCCCCACCGCCGATGTCGCTGCCGTCACCGACGATGACGCCCTGGCTGATGCGACCCTCCACCATCGAGGTGCCGAGCGTGCCCGCGTTGAAGTTGACGAACCCCTCGTGCATCACGGTGGTGCCTGGGGCGAGGTGGGCGCCAAGCCGCACGCGGTCGGCGTCGGCGATGCGCACGCCGGTGGGCACGACGTAGTCGGTCATGCGCGGGAACTTGTCCAGGCCGTGCACGGTGAGCACCCCGCCGTCGCGGCGCACCCGCCAGCGCAGCTCCTCCAGCCCTTCGACGGGGCACGGGCCGATGTTCGTCCAGGCCACGTTGGAGAGCTTGCCGAACAGGCCGTCGAGGTTGATCGTGCGCGGCTGCATCAGCCGATGCGACAGCAGGTGCAAGCGCAGGTAGGCGTCGTGCGCGTCCGCGGGCGCGTCGGTGGTGTCGATGTGCACCTGGACGGCCTTCACCTTCACCCGCCGCACCTCGTCGGTGCGCTCGGCCACGCTGTACGCCTCGAACTGGTCGGCATGGGGTTCCTCGCCGAGGCCAAGTTCGCGAAACCAGGTGTCCAGCACGGTGCCGTCGTTGGTGATGGTGGCCAGGCCCCGGCCCCAGGCTGCAGTCATCGGGTTCCTCCTCGGTTCGAGGTCCTCAGCCTACGCGAGCGCCCCTCCGTCGACCTCGGCCCAAACTCGGGGTGTGGTGGCTACCAGCGGTTGCGGGCTTCTTCGGCGAAGCCGCGGATGCCGTCCAGCTGCACCGGCATCCCGTCGTCGCCGACCACGCGGCCGCTCCAGGTGCCGAAGCACTGGTGCACCTCCATCTTCAGCAGCTTCACGTCGGTGACGTCGTAGCGGTCGAAGGTGGGGGTCAGGGTCACATCCACCTGGTCCGAGCCAGGGGTGCGGACACGCCATGGCCGCATCGGGTCGTCCCACGAGTAGTCCCACACCAGCTCTTCGCTGATCTTCGTCAACCGCCCGTCGATGCACAGCGCGTTCTCGGTGGCGCTCGTCCCCTCGGTCCACTTGCCCCCGAACTGCAGGCCCACCAGCCGCCCGTCCGTGGCGTGGCCGGATGCCGCGGCCCAGTTCCAGCGGTTGCGGTACTTCCAGATGCCGCGGCCGAGGTCTTGCACGCCCCAGGCGTCGGGGCCGACAGCCCAGCTGCGGTCGCCCACCCGCACCGTGCCCGTGGCCGGGCGGGTGTTCTGCTTCGACGTGAACTGGAAGCGACGATCGCTCCAGGGAATCATCACGTTCAGCCCCTCGTGCGCCTCCGGCTTCGCCACACGGATGTCCACGTCGATCGGGCCGTGCGGTGAGCGGGCGACGGTGGCCTGCAGCTCGGTGTGGGTGGACGTCTCGGCGATGCGCAGGCGGAAGCCTTTGCCCACGTGCTGCACCGCGCCGTGACAGACGAGCTCCGGCATCGAGAAGCCGCGGGCGAACGGCACCAGCACGCCGCCGCCCGCCTGGAACTCCGAGCCGTGTTCCATCACCCACACGTTCGCCAGGCCGGCGTAGTCGACGTCGGCGTAGACGAATGACACGACCACCTCTGGCGTGTTGACGCACCAGTAGTCCCACTTCTTCTTGCGCCCCCACGCCTTGCGCAGGTTGGCCCGCAGCAGTGGCTGGCGCGCCCAGCCGCGGGCCGCGGGGTTCAGCCGGCCCGATGTCAGGCACTCGTCGACACGGTCGATGTACTCGTGTTCGGCCATGGCGTCAGCGAGCCGTGGTGAAGCTCTGCAGCGCGTGGCACGTGCCGCACTCGTACTCGTAGACGGTGGCCACGGAGAGCTCGGCGCCATTCAGGCCGCGGGCGTAGAACCCGTCCAGTGAGCCGACCGTCAACGAATGGCGCGGGCCGAGCGTCTTCATCACCCCGCCGCAGCGGACGCACTTGGCCCGGCTGGCGCCGGCTGTCCCGGGGGTGGTGCGGGGTGCAGGGGCGGGCGTGGGTGCCGGCGCGGGCGTGGCCGTGGGGCGGGGCGTCACCTTCGGCCGTGGGGCCGGCACCGGGGCCGGCGCAGGTGCGGGGGTGGGCGCGCGTCGCGGCCGGCGCCCCTGGGCACGGTCCACCTCGGCGATCAGGGCGTCCGCCTCGGGCACCGTGTAGCGCGCGGTGCGGGTGATCCCGGAGGCGAAGGTGCGCTCCACGAGGGCGGCCTGCGCCTGCTCGCGAGCGACGGGCTTCTCCTTGCCTGGCTTGCCGGTGGCCCACGTGATCGAGAGCTTCTTCAGGTCCTCCGGCAGTGGGGGAGAGAACGTGAGGGTGGTGTCGGCCATGTCGACAGCTTGGCAGACAGCTGTGCCAGGGACGTCAGAGCCGGGGACGTCAGAGCGAGGGACGTCAGCGCCAGGGACGTCAGAAGGCTTCTGGACGCAGGGTGGGGAAGAGGATGACTTCCTTGATCGAGTACACGCCCGCGATCAGCATGGCCACGCGGTCCATCCCGATGCCGAGGCCACCGGTGGGCGGCAGGCCGTACTCCAAGGCGCGCAGGTAGTCCTCGTCGACCGACCCGCGTTCGGCGTCGCCGGCGTCCTTGGCCGCTTGCTCCTCCATGAAGCGCTCCCGTTGCTCCACGGGGTCGTTGAGCTCGGAGTAGCCGTTGGCCAGCTCTCGCCCACCGACGAACAACTCGAAGCGCTCGGTGAGATGGGGGTCGTGGCGATCCACCCGTGCGAGCGGGGAGATCTCCACCGGGTGCCCGGTGACGAACGTGGGGGCGATGAGCGTGTGCTCGGCCGTGGCCTCGAACAACTCCTCGATGATCTTGCCGGAACCCCAGCGCGGGTTCACCGACACCCCGTGTGCGGCCGCCAGCGCCCGCAACTCCTCCACGGGCTGCGACGGATGCACCGCCACCCCGGTGGCTTCGTGCACGAGGTCGATCATCCGCGCCCGGCGCCACGGCTGGGCGAGGTCCACCGCGGTCTGGCCGCTGCCGTCCGGGTGGAACACGTTCACCACGGACGACCCGGTGGCATCCACCGCGGCGCGGGTGATGAGCGTCTCGGTGATCTCGATCATCTCGCTGTAGTCGGCGAACGCCTGGTACAGCTCCATCATCGTGAACTCGGGGTTGTGGCGCGTGCTGATGCCCTCGTTGCGGAAGATGCGGCCGATCTCGAACACGCGCTCCATGCCGCCGACGATGAGCCGCTTGAGGTGCAGCTCCAGCGCGATTCGCAGGAACAGCTGCATGTCCAGGGTGTTGTGGTGGGTGATGAACGGGCGGGCGTGCGCGCCCCCGGCCTCCACGTGCAAGACGGGCGTCTCGACCTCGATGAAGTGGCGCTCGTGGAGCGTGCGGCGGAAGGAGGAGATGATCGCGTGACGGACGCGGAAGTTGTGCCGGGCCTCCTCATTGACGATGAGGTCGGCGTAGCGCTGGCGGAAGCGGGTGTCGGTGTCGGTGAGGCCGTGCCATTTGTCCGGCATCGGGCGCACCGCCTTCGACAGCAGTTCCAGCCGCTCCACCTTCACGCTCAGCTCGCCCTTGCGGGTGGTCATCACCGTGCCGTGCACGCCGACCCAGTCGCCGAGATCGAGGTCGCGGATGGCGGCGAATCCGTCGTCGCCGACCACACCTTTGGAGACGAACAGCTGCACTTCGCCGTCGCGGTCGCGCATCGTGGCGAACACCAGCTTGCCCTGCTCGCGCAGCAGCATCACCCTGCCTGCCACGGCGACGCTGGTGTCCGTCTCCGTACCCGCCTCCAGCGAGCCGAACCGCTCGCGCAGCTCGGCCAGGGTGATGGTGCGGTCGAAGCGGTAGGGGTAGGGGTTGGCACCCGCCCCGCGCATCTCATCGAGCTTCTGCAGGCGCTTGGCCTTCTCCGCCACCAGGCCACTGCCGGCCATCTGGTCGGCGTCGTCGGGGGAGTCGGGAGGTGCCTGGTCGCTGCTCACAGTGGAGAAACGGTACCGGTTGGCACGCCGTTCGCAGGCCTCCATTCGGTGCGTCGCGGTTGTGCGGCGAGGATGGCACCCAGCCGTTTCCGGGCCCTCGGGTAGCCTCGTGGGACTCAAGTGGCCCGGGAGGATCATGCGTCGCGGACGTCGGCTGGCAATCGTGGTGGCAGGCTCGTGCGCCTGCCTCGCCGCGTTCCCACCTGCGTTCGCCGCCGCGCCGGGCATCACCGGGGGCGCTACCGCCACCGCACCGGCGCAGTACGTCGTCCCCGACATCGACCTCGTGTCCGTCTACCAGACGGCGGAGATCACCACGCCGATCCGTGATGCCGCCCTTGCCGCGGCGGCCGCCGCGGGAGCCGGCGGCGCCGTCGGCCGCGGGTTCGTCCTGCCGATGACGAGGGTGCAGCGTGGGAACACGGTCATCCAGCAGGCCAGCGCCGCGGGTTACGCCTTCCCGATGGGTGTCACCGCGCTCCCCACGGAGGCCGTCCGCGCGGTGATGGGCCGCGGCGTGGCGGGGCCGGTCAGCCAGGGGCAGGTGGTGATGGGCCAGACCAGCGCCGGCCTTCGTGGCGCGCAGGCGGGCGACGTGATCACCGTGCGCAAGGCCAGCGGCGGCTCCACCACGCTGGTGATCGGTCTGGTCGCTCCGGACGACGTGATCCGGGGCACGGAGATCGTGATGTCCGTCGAGACGGCGGCGCTCGTCGGTGGCACGGTGGATACGCGGGTGCTGATCTACGGCATGTTCGACCGCACGGTGCTGAACAACCAGCTGGCCGCCCGCGGCCTCACCACGAACTCCAAGGTGCGGATCCGCCGCAGCTGGGACGCCCCCGACCCGGACTCGACGCTCAGCATGTCGACCACCAAGTCGCTCCTCGGCGAGTTCGACATCGACTACGACCACATCAGCACCTACGGCTGGACGAACGTCGGTGCCGCCTGGCGGAACACCTACCTGCCGGCCACGCGGGAGACCTACCCCACGGGCATCCGGGCCATGTGCAACATCGTGGTGAAGGCCGACCTCATCGCCGCCCTGCAGGAAGTGGTGGACAGCGGGCTGGCCAGCAAGATCGACGTGGCCAACGCCAATGCCTACGGCGGCTGTGCCACCGGCCAGGCCCGCCTCAGCCGGCTCACACAGGCGCTCGGCAGCGTGTCCCGCCACTCATGGGGTCAGCCGCTGGACACGAACACCACCACCAACTGCCAGGGCTGCGTGCCGAAGATGGATTGTCGGGTCGTGCGCATCTTCCGCAAGCACCACTTCGCCTGGGGCGGCAACTTCCTCACCCCGGACGGGATGCACTTCGAGTGGGTCGGCGAGGCGCGCGACACGCTGCAGTACCCCTCCAAGTACTGCCCGAACCTGCCGGCCGCGGCCCTCCAAACGGTCGGGCCTTCGGCCCCCGCGCCAACCGCGCAGGACACGTTCTTCGCCGGCGACGGCCTCAGCGACGAGTGAGAATTGGGTGAACCTCTGCCCGCGTGCCGGGCATCGCCCTTTGGGCGCCGCGGTAGCCTGCCGGGCGTGGCAACACGATTCGTCATCATCGGCGGGGGGCCTGCGGGAAACACCGCCGCCACCCATGCAGCACGGCTCGGCGCCGAGGTCACGCTGATCGAGCGCGACGTCATCGGCGGTGCGGCCCACCTGTGGGACTGCATCCCGTCGAAGACGATGATCGCCACCGGCGGCGCCATGTCCTTCGCTCGTCGTCTCGAGGGAATGGGGCTGGAGCAGCAGGCACCTGAGGTGGATGTCGAGGCGCTCACCGAGCGCATCGAGAGCATCAAGATGCGCCTCCAGCGTGGCACCACGAACCTGCTGGACAGCCAGGGCGTCACGCTGATCCACGGTTCTGCCCGCCTCGTCGGCCCGCACGCGGTGGAGGTGCGCCGCACGGCGGACGACGGCGTGGTCACCACAGAGGTCATTCCGGCGGATGCCATCCTCATCGCCACGGGCACCCGCCCCCGCATCCCGGACTGGTGCCATCCGGACGGCGAGCGCATCCTTGTCACCCGGGACTGCTACCCGCCGAAGGTGTTCCCGGCCAGCGTCACTGTGGTCGGGTCGGGCGTCACGGGTGTGGAGTTCGTCCACATGTTCAACTCCTTCGGCGCCAAGGTGAACCTCGTCGTCAGCCGGCAACAGGTGCTGCCCAGCAAAGACCCCGAAGTTGCGGCCGTGTTGGAGGCGGACTTCCTCAGCCGTGGCGTCAGCTTGTTGAAGGGCGCCCGCGCCACGGCCATCGAGCGGGTCATCAACGACGAGGGTGTCGAGGAAGTGGTGGTCCGGTGCGACGACGGGCGCGTGGTGCGCAGCTCTCACGCAGTGCTTGCCATCGGGTCCGTGCCGAACACCGACGGCCTCGGGTTGGAGGACGTCGGTGTGCAACTCGACGGCGGCTATGTGGTCATCAACCGCCACTGCCAGAGCAATGTGGCGCACATCTACGCCGCCGGCGACATGAGCGGCAAGCTGCCGCTGAGCAGCGTGGCCAGCATGCAGGGCCGCAAGGTGGCCGAGCATGTGATGGGCCTGCAGAAGGTGGCCCACCGCCACCTGGACTACGACAAGGCCGCCAGCGCCATCTTCACCGAGCCCGAGATCGCCGACGTCGGCCTGGCCGAGGCGGATGCCTTCGCCGTCGGCCGCAAGATCCGTGTCACCAAGGTGCCGTTCAGCAGCACCCCGAAAGCACTGATCAACAACGACTGGCGTGGCTTCGTGAAGATCATCAGCGACCCTGCCACCGGAGTGGTGCTCGGCGGTTCGATCGTCGGCCGGCACGCCGCGGAGCTGATCAGCGTCATCGCTTTGGCCGTCACCGCCAACCTCAAGGTCACCGACATCGTGGAAAGCTTGCTGGTGCACCCGGCCCTTGCCGAGGCGCTGGCCGAAGCTGCTGAGTGATGTTTCCTGCGGAGGACGGGGACGACCCCGCCAACCCGATCGTGCCGGCCGGGGTGCACCTTGCCCCCCTGTGGCGCCGGGTGCTCGGCCTGCTGATCGACCAGGTGCTGATCACGGTGCCGGTGTTGTTCGGCGCCGTGCTCATCGGCACGCCGGCGGCAGACATCGTGGAGGGCAACAGCGTGGCGTTCTGGGTGGGCGTCGTCATGACGTCCGCGGCCTTGCTCTACGAGACCCTGTGTGTCTGGCGTGGTGGCCGAACCTTGGGCAAGCTCATCTGCGGCACCCGTGTGGTTCATGTCGCCGACGGTGGCAGCGTTCCGTTCAGCGCCGCCCTCATCCGCGCCCTCGTGCCGGCGGCGTTCTCGGTGATCCCGGCGGTCGGGCAGTTCCTCGGGTTCGCGGTCTACCTGCTGGCGTTCTTCGACCAGCGACGCCAGGGTCTGCACGACAAGGCGGCAGGCACCCTCGTCGGCCTCAAGGCCGGTTGATCGCGCGGCGGGCGGTGAGACGGCGCAGGATCCCGAAGGTGATCGCGCCGACCACCACCAGGCCGGTGAGGTTCACGCCCAGTTGGGCGGCGGCACCCCACATGTCGTTCCAGTCGCCCATCGCCGCGCCCACACCGATGGCCGCGATCGCGGGGATGGTGGTGACACTGACCAGCACCCCGACCATCGTGCCGGAGTGCTCGTAGGCCAACGACAGCACACCGGCCACGGCCGCGGCGCAGGCCACGATGCCGGAGTACACGTCCGGATGGGCGATGAAGCCGGCGTTGAGTTGGTCACCGAGGTGGAAGTCGCCCGGGAGGCGCCCCACGCCGCGCAGCACGCCGGTCAGGGCGGCCGCGGCCATCACCGCCGCAGCGGAACCGAGCGCCCCCACCAGGGCGGCGCGCAGGAACGGACTCCACCGCCGGCGTTCCAGGCTCCAGGACATCAGCGCCAGCGGCCCGTACTCGGGCCCCACCACCATCGCCCCCACGATGAGGATGGGGGAGTCCGTGAGCACGCCGGCGGCGGCGATCAGCGAGGCGACCACGAAGTAGGCGTAGAACAGGCCCGTGGTCCGCTGGTTGCGCGCCACCGCAGCGTCGACCTCCTGCCACAGCACGGTGGTGTCCGCCTCTCCGGGTGCAGCGTCCAGCGCGGCATCGACGTTTCGGCCCATCGACAGACGGCTGTGGAGCACCACGACCGATCCGTCGTGGTGCACTCCAGCCTCCTCCAACATCCCGAGCACCTCGTCGGCCGCCTCGCGGGCGGTGTCGAACTGCACCACGTCGCCGGGCGGGTCGAGCGCGGCCCCTGCCATCACCACCACATTGGTGACGCCCTCGTGCGCCATCAGCAGCGGCACGACGACGGGCCGCTGCAGCGCGGGAATGAGCACCCTGATGTGGACGAGCGCCGACATGGCGCCCGAGGATAGGCGAGGTTGAGTCGAGCCTGTGGCGTGATCGCGACGCGATTGCAACATGTCTGGTCGACCATTTGAGCGAGGAGGTACAGATGCACGGCGTGGTGGTCGGTCTTGACGGTTCGGCCGGGAGCATCGAGGGATTGAGGTGGGCGATGCGGCGTGCCAGCGAATTGATTGTGCCGCTGCATGTGATGACTGCGGTGCCGCCTCCGGTGCCGATGGATGGGCCGGGCGGTGTGTTGGTCGTCCTTCCCGACCCTGCGTCCCTGCGCCGCTGCTCCCAGCGCATGCAGGTGGAATGGGTGCGGCGCCTTGAGAGTGAAATCACTGATCCTCCGATGGTGTTGAACCACGTTGTGGTGGGCTCGCCGTATCGAGTGCTCCGGGACGCTGCCGCGGATGCGCGGCTACTGGTGCTCGGCGCTGGGCGCCGTGGCCGGCGTTGGAGCAAGCGATTGCGTCGCCGTGTGGCCTGCCCGGTGATCGCGATCGGTGACCGCGGGAATCCGCTGTGACGACATGGCTACCCTGGAACTCATGACGGATCGAGTGCTGGTGGTTGAGGACGACCACGCGGTTCGCTCGTTGCTGGAGACCCTTCTGCAGGATGAGGGGCTGGATGTTGTCACGGCCGCGTCCGGTCCACAGGCGCTCGAGCGGTTCGAGGGCACCCGAATCGACCTCGTGCTGCTGGACATCCGCTTGCCCGGCTTTGACGGATTCGAGGTCTGCCGACGATTGCGGCGGATCAGTAGCGTCCCAATCATCATGGTGACAGCCCAGCATGACAGTCACGACGTTGTCGCTGGGCTCGAACTCGGCGCGGACGACTATGTCACGAAGCCGTTCAACGACCGGGAGTTGCTGGCTAGGGTCCGGACCCAGCTCCGTCGGCTACAGGCGGCGCATGGGACCGAGGCCGAGACCATCCGAATCGGAGAGCTTGAGATCAGGGTCGGTGAAGGTCACGTTTCCAAGGGGGCCGAGCGTCTCGCTCTGACGAAGACGGAATTCCTGCTGCTCGTCCACCTTGCCCGCCATCTGAATCTGGTGCTGACGAGGGAGCAGTTGTTGGAGCAGGTGTGGGGCTACGACTACCACGGCGATGGTCGGCTGGTCGATACCCACATCGCCCGGCTTCGGGCCAAGATCGAACCGCGGCCAGCATCACCCGAGCTCCTGCACACCGTGCGGGGCATCGGTTACCGCCTCTCCCACGGCGCATGATCCATCTGCCGAGTGGGCTCCGAGCCAGATCGACCCTAGGTTTTGCCGTTCTTGCGCTCCTCGTAGCCACATCGCTGAGCGTGATCGCCTATCAGTTGGCTCGTTGGTATCTGATCGGGCAGCGTGAAGACCTCGCAGTGCGTCAGGCGATGGTCAACGCGCAGGTCGTTCGCGGGATCGTCGCGTCTATAGAGGACCCCGAGCAAATGACGGGTGCGCTCCGGTCGGCTTCGAACGCGCGGGCTGTTGTCCAGGTCGACGACGTGTGGTACGCCTCAGTGGTGGAGTTCAGCGAGTCGCTGATTCCCGCATCGGTGCATGCACAGCTGGATGCGGCGGGTTCCGCTGCGCAGAGGGTCGTGCTCAACGGCGATCCGTACCTCGTGATCGGCGTGCAGCTTCCCGGAGTTGAAGCCCGCTACGTGGAGTTTGTTCCGCTGGCCGAGTACGCCCGCACGATGGAGACTCTTGGCGCTGCCCTGGCCGTCGGGGCGGCCGCAGCAACGGCGGGTGGAGCCGCTGTGGGGTGGTTGTTGTCGTGGCGGGTGCTCCAGCCACTCGCGGACGTGTCCTACGCGGCCGCTGCGATTGCATCTGGTGATCTCGGGCGGCGCCTGGAGGTGGGTGACGACCGAGACCTGGAGCCGGTGGCGGCGTCGTTCAATGAGATGGCGCGTTCCCTGGAGGAGCGGATTGCCCGAGAAGTGCGCTTCACCTCGGACGTGAGTCACGAACTGCGCACGCCGCTCACCGCCATGGTGTCGGCGGTGAGTCTCGCCAAACGTGCCGAGCTCGGCGACCGGGGTCGATTTGCAGTCAATGTGCTCGACGAACAGGTGGAGCACCTTCGTCGGCTCACGCTGGAACTTCTGGAGATCTCAAGAATCGACGCTGGCGCGGCAAACCTCGATCTTTCGGAGGTCGATGTCTATGAAGTGGTCAGGCGCGTGTTGCGCCAGTCCGACCTGCCGGAGACCAGGATCCGGTCGCGTCTTCCGTCTGGTTCACTGCACTCACTCGATGAAGTGCGATTCGAGCGTGTGCTCGCCAATCTCATCGAGAACGCCGAGCGATACGGCCTTGGAGTGACAGCCATAGAGCTGGAAGGCGACGGTGATGATCTCGTCGTGCATGTCGATGACAGCGGTTCCGGCGTCGCGCCGTCGGAACGCGTTGCCATCTTCGGGCGGTTCCATCGGGGAAATCGAGCAGATCCCGAAGGGCAACCCAAGGGCACCGGCTTGGGACTGGCGCTCGTCGAGGAACACGTCAGGCTACATGGTGGCTCGATCTCCGTGGGCGACAGCCCCTGGGGCGGTGCCCGATTCTCGGTACGCCTTCCTGGACGTTCTGGCCAATGAAGCGTTGGCTGGTCTGGGGGGCGTTGCTCATGGTTTCGTCCTGCGGTGTGCCTGTCGAGTCGGAAGCGCGTTCGATCTCGTCGGATCGGGTGCCACCGGGCCTGCGGCCTTCGGCGACTGACGGTGAACTGCAGAGCGTTGAGGACGAGCGGGTGGTGCTGTGGTTCGTCCGCGAAGGGCATCTCGTGCCAGTGACGCGGCGTCTGCCGGCCCCCATCGATGCGATGCACGTCTTGGACGGGCTGCAGGCGGGGCCGACCGAGGGTCAGCAGGGTGCCGGTCTCCGGTCGGCACTGCCAGGGCTGGGGTTGATCGCCGGTGCCACTGTTTCGGGCGGTACGGCTGTCGTCGAGTTGAGCGACGGCTTCGCACAGATCCCGGCGGCCGATCAGGTGTTGGCGGTTGGCCAGATCGTGTTGACCCTGACCGATCGCCCGGGCGTGGGGCGGGTGGCCTTCCGAGTCGAGGGAGTCGATGTCGCGGTGCCCTTACCGGTGGGGGATTCATCGCCGTCGTCTGTCTCACGGGAGGACTTCCTCTCGCTCGCTTCGCCTCAACTCTGATCGGCATCGAACTGCGGCAGGACCTCGACCGGATCGCCACAGGATCGACACACGTCGCCGCCAGCCTGACAGCAACAATTCGTTGGACGAAAGGGGCAGCGCATGTCGTGGTTGTTCGATCGGTTGCGTCAGATGGCTGAGGCGCCGACGTTGGCGGTTGTCGTCATCACTGACCCGTCGACGCTCAGCGCCTCGGAACGCGCGCAGCTTGCCGACCTGAGCTCCCAGACGGCCCGAGCGCGCGGGGTGACGCTGAGTCTGCTTTCGGAGCCTCCGTCGCCCAGCGAAGCCTGCCAGCGGGTGTTCACGCCGGACGGCGGTGATGCGGAAGCGGTGATTCAGGAGTGGATGGAAGGCCGCTGCGTTCAACTCCAAGTTGACGACTGCAGACTCGGCACGAAGGTCCAACTCCCTGTTGGTCACATGGAGGATGTGAAGCCCTGCCTCTTTCTCACTGATCAAGCGGGGTGTGGGGTCTGTTTCGAAGGCTCGCGCCGCGCGGGCGTCGGGGTCTCTGTTGGTGCCCAACAGCCGTCGGCCACGATCGTCGTGAAGGACATGGCCGGAGGGCTGGCGATCTGGGACGCGCTGCTGGCCGTACGTGCCGAGCTTTCGCAGCGAATCGAAGTGGGGGGCCGATGAGGGTCGGGCTCGTCGGTTTCGGGCGAACCGGCCGGGCAGTGGCATCGGTCCTTCTCCGACAGCCCGATGTCGAGCTGGCGTGGGTGGTGAGGCGTTCTCAACCGTCTGGTTGCCGCAGCGCAGGCTCGATCCTCGGAGTCGAGTCTCCGGATCCGGCAACCGTGTTCGGGATCGGAGAGTGCTCAGCCGCGGACCTGTTTGCGGAGGAGAGGGTCGACGCGGTGATCGACTTCTCGTCACCGAGAGGGATCGACTACTACGCGCCTGCGGCCGCTGAGCTGGGCGTATCGATGGTCTGCGCGGTCTCGAGTTTCGGCCGCGACGTCTCGAAGTCCTTCGAACTGTGGGGCCGTACAACGCGTGCCCTCTGTTCGCCGAACATCACCGTCGGGATCAACTTTATGCTCCTGGCTGCGAAGGCGCTGAAGGCGATTGCCCCCGAGTCGGATGTCGAGATCGTCGAAGAGCACTTCCGTAACAAGACCGAGACTTCTGGCACAGCGCTCCGCCTTGCTCGGACACTTGAAGTAGACGCTGCTCAGGTGAAGTCGCTACGCGCTGGCACCATCGTCGGAAACCACGAGGTCCTCTTCGGCTTGGAAGACCAGGTGGTGCGGATCCGTCACGAAAGCCTCTCGCGTGAGGCCTTTGGCAACGGGGCGCTCTTCGCCGCGCGGGAGCTTCAGAGTCGGCCCAACGGCGTCTATCAGATGGAAGATCTCTTGCTGCCGTACTTCACCGCTGCATAGAACTCGCTGGGCAGTAGGTCGGGTGCCGGAAGGCTTACTCGATGACGACGACCACGTCGCCGGCGCCGACGGTGTCGCCCGCCTTCACCTTCACTTCCTTCACCTTGCCGGCCTTCTCAGCGGTGATCTGGTTCTCCATCTTCATGGCCTCCAGCACCACCACGGCCTGGCCCACGGCAACTTCCTGGCCGACCTCGACGAGCACCTTGACGATGGTGCCCTGCATCGGCACCTCGACGCTGCCGCTGCCTCCGCCTGCCGCTCCGCCGGAGCTGGCGGCGCGGGCCGGCTTCTTGGCCGCCTTGGCCGGGCCGGCTGCCACCATCGGCATGTCGGGCACCCACATCTTCACGCCGAAGCGCTTGCCGTTGACCTCGACGGTGGTCGTGCGCTGCACGAGCGGGGCGTCGTCGTCCTCGGCGGGTGCCGGGGCCTTCGGGGCCTCCACGCCGCTGAGGTCGAGCTTCTCCTCCACCCACTTGGTGGAGTGCTGCATCGTCTGGAAATCCGAGTGGCGCAGGATGGCCAGGTCGGCGGGGATGGTGGTGGCCACGCCCTCGACGACCATCTCTTCGAGCGCACGGATCGTGCGCGCGATGGCGGTGGGGCGGTCCTTGCCCCAGACGATGAGCTTGCCGACGAGGTTGTCGTAGTACTGGCTGATCTCGTCGCCGCTCTCGTAGCCGCCGTCCCAGCGCACCCCGAAGCCGTCGGACACCTTGAGGGTGCGGATCGGGCCGGGGGAGGGGAGGAACTTGCCGCCGGCCGGGTTTTCGGCGTTGATGCGCACCTCGATGCCGTGGCCGCGGCGCTGCGCCGCGACCTCTGCCTGGGTCATCGGCAGGGCCTCGCCGCTGGCGACGCGGATCTGCCACTCCACCAGGTCGATACCGGTGATGACCTCGGTGACCGGGTGCTCCACCTGGAGGCGGGTGTTCATCTCGAGGAAGAAGAACTCGCCGTCCTGGTAGATGAACTCCACGGTGCCGGCGTTGTAGTAGCCGACGGCCTTGGCGGCCTTGATGGCGGCCTCGCCCATGGCCTCCTCGATGCCCTCGCCCATGCCCACCGACGGGGCTTCCTCGATGAGCTTCTGGTGGCGGCGCTGGGCCGAGCAGTCGCGGGTGCTGACCCACACGACATCGCCGTGCTGGTCGCCGACGATCTGCACCTCGACGTGGCGCGGCCAGGTGAGGTACTTCTCGACATAGATCTCGTCGCGGCCGAAGAAGGCCTTCGCTTCGCGCTGGGCGCTCTCGATGGCGGCCTGCACGTCCTCCGCGTTGTGGACCACTTTCATGCCGCGCCCACCGCCGCCGTACGCGGCCTTGATGGCCACGGGGAAGCCGTACTCGTTGCCGAAGTCGATGATCTCCTTGGCGGTGGTGACGAACTCGGTGGTGCCGGGCACGATCGGGCAGCCACCACGCAGCGCCGCCTTGCGGCTGCTGACCTTGTCGCCCATCTCGTCGATGGCGGCGGGCGGCGGGCCGATCCAGGCGACGCCCTTGGCGGTGATGGCGCGAGCGAAGTCGGCGTTCTCGCTGAAGAAGCCGTAGCCGGGATGCACACCGTCCGCGCCGCTCTGCTCGATGGCGTTGAGGATGGCCTCGGTGTTGAGGTAGCTCTCTGCCGCCGTCTGCCCGCCAAGGGCGTACGCCTCGTCGGCGAGGCGGACATGGAGGGCATTGCGGTCGAGTTCGCTGTAGACCGCGACGGTCGTGATGCCCAGCTCTCGGGCAGCCCGAATGACTCGGACGGCGATCTCTCCACGGTTGGCGATCAGGATCTTCTTCAGCACAAGTGACAATCTTTGCCGATGATCGACCCAACCGCCACATTGCTGCACGATTGGCCCGTGGGCTGGCACGTGGAGGTGGTCGACGAGACCGGGAGCACCAACGCCGACCTGCTCGCCGCAGCTGCCTCGGGTGCGCCGCACCGCAGCGTGCTCGCCGCCCGCCACCAGACCGCAGGGCGGGGGCGTCTGGACCGTCGTTGGGATGCCCCCGCGGGTGCCAACCTGCTCGTGTCCATCCTGTTCCGCGAGATCCCCAACCCGCCGGTCGAGCTGACGTGGCGAGTGGGGCTCGCCGCCTGTGCTGCGGCGCGGGCCGTTGCGGGAGTGGAGGCCAGGCTGAAGTGGCCGAACGATCTCTTGGTCGACGGCCGCAAGCTGGCCGGGATTCTGGCCCAGGCGTCCCTCACCGGGCCAGGTGGTCCGGCAGTGGTGGTGGGCGTCGGCATGAACGTGCGCTGGGCTCCGGAAGGCGCCGCGCAGTTAGGGGAGGGGGTCGACCCACTCGAGGTGCTGGCCTCCATGCTGCGGGAGCTCGATGCGCTGCCGGCGGACGTCCAGCCCGAGTACCGGGCGGCACTCGGCACCTTGGGCACGCAGGTGCGGGCGGAGCTTCCCGGG
>JBPOIX010000408.1:0-4998 GCA_052034175.1 Actinomycetota bacterium | reverse complement strand
GAGCGCCTTCGTCTCCAACGCGATCGGCGCGTCCACGTCCCACCAGGAGATGATCGCCGGCCAGATCGTGCTGCACGAGATGGGCATCGCCGACATCCCGGTGTTCAACGTGGAGAACGCCTGCGCGTCCGGGTCGAGCGCCCTGCACCTGGCGTGGATGTCCGTGGCGGCGGGGGTGACCGACGTGAGCCTCGCGCTCGGCGTGGAGACCATGACGGGTGCGCCGAGACCGGACGTGGCCCGGGCCATCGGTCGCGGCATCGACGTGGACCGTTACGACGGCGGCGACGCACCCGCGGGCCGCTCCCACTTCATCGAGTTGTACGCCGGCTTCGCCCGCGCCTACATGGAACGCACCGGTGCCACCTCCGAGGTGTTCGCCGAGGTCGCGGCCAAGAACTACCGCCACGGCGCGGCGAACCCGCTGGCCCAGTTCGGCGCCGCGGTGAGTGCCGCCGATGTGCTGGCGAGCCGGGCGATCATCGACCCGCTGACGTTGATGATGTGCTCGCCGTTCAGCGACGGCGCTGCTGCTGCGGTCGTCGTCAGCGGCGACGTGCTCGCCCGATGCAGCGGTGTGGAGGTGGAGATCCTGGCGTCGGTGATCGCGTCGGGCTCTGCCAACCCGGGCACCACCGGCAACGCGGTGGTGAAGGCCTCGCGCCGTGCGTACGAGACCGCCGGCATCGGGCCCGGCGAGCTGTCGATGGCCGAGGTGCACGACGCCGTCGCCCCCGCCGAGTTGTGGGAGTACGAGGACCTCGGCCTGGCCGCACCCGGCGACGGTGCGAGCCTCGTCGCCGACGGCGCCACGTCGCTCGGCGGCCGCATCCCCGTCAACCCCAGCGGCGGCCTGGTGGCGAAGGGCCACCCGATCGGTGCCACCGGTCTGGGCCAGATCTGCGAAGCGGTCACCCAACTGCGCGGCCACGCCGGCGGCCGCCAGATCCCCGGCTGCCGCTTCGCGCTCACGCAGAACGCCGGTGGCTTCCTCGACGCCGACAACGCAGCGATCTCGATTCACATCCTCGGCCGCGGCTGACGCAGCCGCGGGCGCGTGGCCGGCGGGCTCGGGCTCAGGCGAGGAGGGCGAGGTCGCGTCGAAGGTGGGTGTGTCGGTGCGGAAGATCGACATGTCGAAGCCCATCTGCGCCGCGCCGGTGAAGATGCCGGCACGGCGGGTTCCGGCTCGACACGATGGCCCGCCCCGAACCGGTGGCGTTCGCCGCCCTCACCACGGGCTGAGCCGGCTGGGCGCCATGACCGCTGCGACGCGAGCCATGGTGTGGTGAGGGCGGTCCCGAGGGCACGTCGTCGACGTCGGGTATCACCCGGCCCGGCGGCGTGAGCGGGCCATCAGCAGGAGCCCGCCTCCGACCAGGGTGACGGCGATCCAGAGCAATCGCAGGCTGTCGCTGCCCGTCTCCGGGATCCTTGGCGGCTGCACCACCGGTTGCGGGGTCACGGTGATGGTGACGGTGGCTGCGTTGCTGGCCAGCTTTCCGTCGCCGACCGTGTAGACGAAGCTGTCGGTGCCGGAGTACCCGATGGCGGGTGTGTAGACGAACGAGCCGTCGGCCGCCGACATCAGCGTGCCGTGTGCGGGTTGGACGGCAACGGTCGGGGTCAGCGTGTCGCCATCCGGGTCGGTGTCGTTGCCGATGAACCCGGGGGCGGGCACGGTGAGCGTGCCGCCCTGGGCCACGGTGTAGGCGTCGTTCACCGCGACGGGTGCGCCATTGGGTGTTGGGGTCACGGTGATGGTGACGGTTGCCTCGTTGCTGGCCAGGGCTCCATCGCTGACGGTGTAGGTGAAGGTGTCCGTGCCGGAATAGCCGGTGTCCGGTGTGTACACGAACGAGCCGTCGGCCGCCGACGTGAGGAGGCCGTGCGCAGGCGTGTCGGCGATGGTCGGGGTCAGCGAGCCGCTGTCGGGGTCGGTGTCGTTGTCCAGGAACCCGGCGGCGGGCACCGTGAGCGTGTCGTCCTGGGCCACGGTGTAGTCGTCGTCGGTCGCCACCGGGGCATCGTTGACGGGCGTGACCTCGATGGACACGGTGGCCAACTCGCTGAGCAGCGTGCCGTCGGTGGCCCGGTACGTGAAGGTGTCGGTGCCCGTGAAGTTGTCGTCGGGCCAGTAGGCGAAGTTGCCGTCGGCGTTGACGACGACGATGCCGTGGAGGCTGGGAAAGAAGTCTCCCTCGCTGAGGTCGACCGCGACCGTGTCGCCGGGGTTGATGTCGTAGTCGCCGACGAGCAGGTTCTGAACGGTGACGGACAGCATGGTGTCCTCCTCCGTGGTGTAGCTGTCGTCGTCGGCAACGGGGGCTGTCGGGGGCGGGCACGGCACCCAGGTGATCGACGCCGACGCGGGCAGGTTCTGCCAGTTGGTATCCCCCTCGAAGGTCGTCGCCCCGAAGGCGACGAACGACGCTCCACCGGATCCGCAGCCGGCGCGGTTGTCGGAACCGTTGTTGGCGCCACCGCCGCCACCGCCGCCCATGTTGTAGCCGGCACCGCCGCCACCACCGCCCGGGCCCGAAGGAGTGACCACCGACCCCGGGTCGCCGGTGCCGCCCGCGCCACCTGCGTAGATGTGTCCCGGCGCACCGACGTCGCCGTCCTGGCCGGCTTGGGCTCCGTCGAAGGGGTACGCCGCGCCGCCACTCGTCCCGCGGCCTCCCTGCCCGTCGTCCGGGGCCGACGGGGGGTCGTAACCGAACCCACCGCCCCAGTCACCCTCGAGGAAGCCGATGGTGGAAGGGCTCCAGCCCGCATAGCCGCCCGTGTTGTCCCGCCCGGCCGGGGTGATTTCGCTCGCCAACAGCCCGCTCACGCCGCCAGCTCCGCCACCTCCACCCGCAGCGATCAACACGACGCTGCTGAACGCCACGGCGACGGCCCTCCCGCCGCGACCGCCGGTGCCGCCCAGCCAGAGGCTCGGCGCAGGTGCGCCGCCCTCGGCGAACGTCACCGAGTACGACTGGCCGCCGTGCACCTCGAATCGGGCCTTCAGATCGGCGCCGTGGCCGCCCAGTTCGCTGTTCCCGCCGGTGCCCGGGCTGTTCGCCTCGCCATTGCCACCGATCACGCGGATGTCCGCCCAGCACATGCCGTCCGGCACCGTGCCCGACGTCGGGCTGGTCGTGGAGATGTCGGCCGCGAATGCCTGGCCCGCCGTCGCCGACAGCGTGACCCCCAACGTCGCCAGGCCCAGCACGACCGTGGCTCCGCCTCGTGCAAGCCGGCGCAATGCGCTCGTCCGTGTCATGGCTGTTCTCTCCTCCTGGGCCTGCCGCCCGTCCTCCGAATCGGATGAGGAGACTGTCCCCCAGGCGCCCGGCGCCGGCCTGAGTAACCGGTACTCATATCTCCGGTCGCGGCCTGGGTAGGTCGCGAGGCGCCGCAGCACCCCTACCCGACGGTGAGGCCGCGGCCGACGAAGTGGGCGAAGCGGTCCATCGGGGTGGCGTCGGCGGGTGGCTCGACGGCGGGGTCGAACATGCCGGGGCTGCGGAACCGGTCGGCATAGGGGTCGCCGAACACGCGCACACGCGCCACGAGCTCGTGGTCGAAGTCGGTGGGCAGGCCGAGGCTGCGTGCCACGTCCCACGCGTGCACGAGGTGGTCGCCGGCGAACATGATCGCCAGCTCGTCGCCGGGGAGCACACCCCAGCCGAGGTCGAGCATGCGCCCGAGCAGCGTCGGGTCGGCGCGGTAGATGCCGACCACCTCGTCGATGGCCTCGCGGTAGCTGGCGATCGGGTCTGGGCCGAGGTGGTTGCCGTAGAAGTCGGGGCCGATGGCGCGGCCGAGCAGGCCCCACGTCACCATCCGGGCACTGCCCACCATGTGGTTCACCAGCGCCCGCACGTTCCAGTCGGCGCACGGCGTGGGCCGCTGCCAGTCGTCGTCGGTGATCGTTGCCACCAGGCTGTGCGCCAGCTCGAGCGCGTCGGAGAACGCGGCGAGGCAACGCCCGGCCGCGGGTGGCACGGCGGGCAGGCCACGCGCCGCGGTCTCGGCGGCGGAGAAGTACACCAGGCCGCGACCCCAGAAGTGGGCGACCACGCCGGCCGGCAAACCGTCGTCGGCGCCGCGCCCGCAGATGCGCCGCAGCTCGTTCTCGGTGAGCACACCCCACTGGTCGAACGCCTCGGCGGGTGTCGGGTCCGCCCGCGGGTCGGCGGTGCAACCGGGGCACACCGCTTCCATCGCCTCCGTGTACGCGCCGTACGGCATCCACCCGGCGACGGTGCGCTCGCCCTGCGGCCCGCGGAAGATCAGCGTCGGGAAGGCATAGCGGTCGTGACCCTCGGAGTGCTTCATCGACCCGATGCCCACCTGGTCGCCCGTCAGGTTGCGCACGAAATCGTTCGGCCTGCGGGTCTCCTCCCAGTCGGCGCGGTAGGCGGCGGCTGCAGCGTCGGAGGCGAGCGCGGCGCGCCAGCGGTCGACATCCAGCCCGGGCACGCCCGCTGCCGCGGCGACGAACTGCTCGGTGGTGTCGGGGGTGGCACCGAACACGAACGTCGCCTCGCGGAAGCGGCGCAGGACGCGCGCCGCCACCTCGTCGCCCTGCTCCCGCGCGGCGACCACGGCCATGCCGGCGGGGTCGGTGGAGCGGGCCATGCGATGCATCGGCAGCGGGTACGGCTGGCCGGTGTACGCGGAGCTGCGCTTCCAGTAGGCGGACATCGACGAGGCGGCGCGCACAGGGTCCCAGTCCGGCTTGCCGTTCGTCGCGTCGCCGACCAGCCCGCCCATCACCACCCGCCACCGCAGGCGATGGCCATGGCGCCACTGCAGCAGCCGCAGCGTGGGCTCGGTGCCCCACGCCCACGAGCAGATCGGGTCGGTGTACTCGGTGACGTCGATGCTGTCGGCCACGGCCACGTGGTGCTCCTCGTCGTGGTCGGGCGCGCCCCCCCCCCGAGCGCGCAACCGAAACGCCCCCCCCGGGGGCCCGGCCCCGCGCCCCGGCGCCCGGCGCCGGCC
>JBPOIX010000297.1:0-7280 GCA_052034175.1 Actinomycetota bacterium | reverse complement strand
CCACCTCCGCCTCGCTGGACAGGATGCGGCCGGTCAGCTCGGCGTGCCCCATCTCCAAGGAGAACACGAGCACCGGTTTGTGCGTCTTCTTCGCCACATGGGTGGCAATCCCCAACCCCAACGCGGTTTTTCCCATGGCGGGCCTGGCACCGACGATGTTCAGGGTGCTCGGCTGCAGGCCGGAGAGGATCTCGTCCAGGTCGTCCAGCCCGGTGGCCGTGCCGGTGATGATGTCGCCGCGCTCGAACGTCTCCTGCAGCTTGTCCATCGCCAGCGGCAGCAAGTCGCCGAGGGGGCGGGTGCTGTCCACCACCCGGTCTTCGGCCACCTCGAACACCTTGGTCTCGGCCTCGTCGAGCGCCCGGGTGACGTCGTCCGGTTCCATGTACGCCATCTCGGTGATCTCGCCCGCCACCGAGATCAGCTTGCGCAACACCGCGGTGTCCTGGACGATCTTGGCGTAGCGGGCGGCATTGGAGATGGCCGGGGTGGCGTTCTGCAGGTCCAGCAGCGCGGCCGGGCCGCCCACCTCGTCCAGCAGGCCGTTGCGGCGCAGTTCGTCCGCCACGGTGACGATGTCCACCGGCTGGCCCTGGGCCATCAGGCCACGGATGGCCGTATAGATGTGCTGGTGCCCCGGCTTGTAGAAGTGCTCCACCTGCACACCGAGCTCGGCCACCTGGCCGACCACTTCTCGGCTCAGCAGCAGCGCACCCAACAGGCTTTCCTCGGCACTGAGGTTGTGCGGGGGAACCCGGGCATCGACGCGGCGAATCGGCTGGTCGCGGTCGCGCCCGCGGCCGCGCCCGTTGCCCCTGCCGCCCATGGACGAAGGGGGCGGGGGCGGGGGTGGTTCGTCGGGGTAGCCGTCGTAGCCGTCGTCACTCATCGTGCACCTACCTTGCCCCACCGATCATGTGGACCGCCAGGGCAACAACATGTGGGTTCTCCTGGGGACAAATCTCGCAGGGTGGGAACGCCACAGCCCCGGTGACCTGCGACAACGCAGAGACCCCGGGGCTGTGGACAACCCTGTGTGGTTGTGGACGGTGGCCGCCCGATCACCGGTGGTGAGCGAACCGGCCAACTCCGTCGATTACTTGCCGACGACCTCGACCGTGATCGGGAACTCCACGTCGTGGTGCAGCTTGGCGCTGACCTGATACGTGCCCGTGGTCTTGACATGGTCGATGTGCAGCTTCTTGCGATCGAGGCTGATCCTCGTCTGCTCCTCGACCGCCGCAGCCACGTCGGCCGCGGTGACCGAACCGAACAGGCGGCCCTCGGCGCCGGCCTTCACCTTGATGGTGATGGTCTTGGCGACGAGTGCGCTGGCGATCGTCTGCGCGGCTTCACGATCCTGCGAGTCGCGCAGGTCGCGGGCACGGCGCATGGCACCGGCCTGGCTGACAGCACCCTCGGTGGCCACGATCGCGTGACCCTTCGGGAACAGGAAGTTGCGGGCATGCCCATCCGACACCTCGACGATGTCGCCACGCTTGCCCAGGCCCTTGAGGTCGGCTCGAAGGATGACCCTCATCACTCGCCCTCCTCAGCCTCGTCGGTGCCCTCGGCCTCGGCCTCGGTGCCTTCGACCTGGCTCTCGACGACCTGATCCTCGGCGCGCTCGCGGCGGCCTTCACCGTCGCGCGGCGGGCGCGAGGTGCGGGTCTGGGCGACGCGCTTGGTGTACGGCATCAGCGCCATCTCGCGAGCGTTCTTGATCGCGTTGGCGATGTCCCGCTGCTGCTGGACGTCGTTGCCGGTGACCCGACGGTTGCGGATCTTGGAGCGGTCGCTGACGAAGCGGGTGAGCAGGTTGACGTCCTTGTAATCGACGTACTCGACCTTCTCCGTCACCAGGACGCTGGTCTTCTTCTTGATCTTCTTGGGGTTCGCGTCCTTCGGCGAACGCGCCTTGGGGTTCTTCTTGATGCTCATGGGAGTCTTTCTGGAATCACTCGATCGTTGGGGTTCAGAAGGGTTCTTCGTCGCCGTAGACGGGGTCGGGGGCCCGGCCGGCACTGCTGCCGCCACCACCGCCACCGCCGCTGGAGTAGCCGCCGCCACCGCCGCCACCGCCAGCACTGTTGCTGTCGCGGGCGATGCGCTCCACTTCGGCACGAGCCCACCGCAGAGACGGGCCGATCTCGTCGGCGATGATCTCGACGACGGACCGCTTCTCGCCTTCCTTGGTCTCGTAGCTGCGCTGTTCGAGACGGCCGGTGACGATGACACGGGTGCCCTTCGCCAGGCTGGCCGCGGCGTTCTCGCCCAACGTGCCCCATGCGACCACGTTGAAGAACGAGGTCTGCTCCTGCCACTCACCGTTCACTTGGTAACGCCGGCTGACGGCGAGACCGAAGCTGGCCGTTGCGCGGCCGCCGGTGGTGAAGCGAAGTTCGGGTTCGCGAGTGAGGTTGCCCACGAGGGTGACGGTGCTGTCTGCCATGGTGGAAGCTCCTTACGGGATGCGGCGACGAACGCCGGAAGGTGTCAGGCTGCAGCCGTAATGCCGCGGCGAGCCGCCTCGGCATCCGGGAGACGCAGCAACTTGTGGCGGACGACGTCGTCTGCGATACGGAACGACCGCTCCAGGTCGTCCAGGGCGCCACCGGTGGCAACAAGGTTGTACACGACGTAGTAGCCGTATTCCTTCTTGTTGATCGGGTAGGCGAACTGCCGCTTGCCCCACCAATCGGGCTTGCCAGCAATCTGGCCGCCCGCCTTGGCGATGGACCCGGTGATCGACTTCACCCAATCCTGCGCTGCGGCATCGTCGAGGTCACCATCGAGGATGACCATGAGTTCGTAAGCACGCGTCATGCGTGTGATTCCTCCCTTCGGACCCGGCAGTGCCGGGGCCCCTCCATTGGGGCAGGGCCAATATGACCGGGCAAGCCTAGCGGCAGACGGGCGGCGAGCGTACCGAGCACCCCTTGCTGCTGGCGGGCGAACTCCTGGTGCATGACGTTACTCCCTTCGCGACGTGGTGGTTTCCGGCGGAACCGATGCAGCGCACCATACGCAAGGGGTCTCACAGGGTTTCCCGACGGCCTACCGCCGGCGCCCAGGCAGGTACGGTCGCGGGCGTGGACCTACACGGATGGATGACCGCCGACCTCGCCTCGCTGCGTACCAAGCTGTTCGACGGTGTCGTGGCGCTCGTGCCGCAGGAGCGCTGGCACGAGCGGGCCGACGGCGGCGGCAGCACCATCACCGGCCTGCTGCTGCACCTGGGCCGCCATCAGGACCTCGCCGTCAACGCCGTCATCCGCAACCACACGCCGCTCTTCGCCGCCCATCGCGCCACCCTCGGCCTCGGCGATGCCCCGCTCTCCGTCGGCATCGCGGAGCGCGAGGCACAACGGTGGACCTCCGAGGTCCCGCCCGAGGCACTACTGGCCTACGTCACCGACGTCTTCGACACCACCGCCACCTGGCTGGAGCCGCTCGGCTCGATGGCCATGGACATCCAACCCAACGTGCCCTACCGGCTGAACCACGCCGCGGAACTGGACGCCGACGAACTGCCGTGGCTGTACAGCATGTGGCAGGGCAAGGCGCTGTGGTGGCTGGTCCAGTGGCCGGTGCTCGGCCACGGCCACACCCACACGGGCGAGGCGGTCAGCATCCGCAACCGCTTCGGCCTCAGCCCGTTCTGACCGCACCCGAAACGCGAATCGCCGGCCGGCTCAGCGGTCGGCCCAGTCCCCCGAGACGATCCGCCGCACCAACAGGGCGCGGTCGCCGCACTGGTAGGCCCACGCGGTGCCACCGGTGGACGGCTGCACGGTCAGCCGATGGTAGAGGCCGCGCACGGCGCCTTCCACCTCGTCCAGGTGGGCCAGCGCGGCCGCCAGGGTGTCGGTGGCCAACTCGTACACCCGTCCGTGGATGGTGCCCGCCTCGGTGAACATCGCCGCCGGATAGCCCAGCCCCGTGTCGTACAACCCACCCTCGACGGAGGCCTCCACACCCTCCCCGACCACGAACGGCTCGAGGTGGTGCCAGCGCACCTCGCCCGGCCGCAGGGTGCCGTAGACGAACAGGTGATGCGGTTGGGCGGCGGCCCCTGCAGCGCTCATGAGGTGCGCCGCGCCTGGCCCTTCACCTGGCCGACGGGGATGACCCGCAACAGGTGATGCCAGCGGCACGACGTGCAGGCTTCCACCACGTACGCGGTGAGTTCGTCCGGCCGGGCGTTGAGCTTGGCCAACTCCTCGGCGGTGCTGACACAACGCCCGTGCGCCGGTAGGCGCGACCCGAAGACATAGGTGACCAGGCGCAAGGCGGCCTCGTTGCAGATGGGGCAGGAGATGCTGGCCGGGGTGCCCACGTTGCGTGCAGCACGGATGAGTTCGGGGTGGGCGTCGCACACCTGGTCCTGCCGCAGCCGGCCGCGACGGAACTCGTTGATCAGGTGGCGGCGCGCGAGCCGGTGGTCCACCACCCCGTTGCCGCGCAGCGTTGCCACCCCGAAAGCCATGGCCGCTGAGGTTACCCCCGCGCGCCGGGAGCGCATCCGCCACCCGCCGCCGCACAGCGAGCACACTGGTGCGCATGAGCATCTGGTACGGCCCTCACGTTGCCGACGACAGCGAGCTCCGCCTCTGCGGGGACACCGCCGGCAAGCGCGTCGTCGAGCTCGGCATGTCCGGCGCGCCCACCCCGAACTCGATCGTCATGGCCCAAGCCGGTGCCAAGGCCATCTGCGTGCACCCTGATGCCCAGGCCATCGCGGCCGTGCGCGCCGCGGCCGAACGGGCAGAGGTCACCGTGCAATGCCACCACGGCGACCTGGCGGACCTCGGCTTCGCCACCAGCGCCTCGTGCGATCTCGTGCTCGCCTCGCATTCCCTCGCCGGGGTGGACGACATGCCGCGCCTGCTGCGCCAGGTGCACCGGGTCCTCAAGCCCGGTGCCCCCTTCGTGATGGCGATGCAGCACCCGGTGGCCGCGATGTTCGGGCACGACACGACTGCCCAGTACGCGTACGGCATGGTCACCCCGACCTTCGCCGAGTTGCTGATGTCCTTCGAGCGCAGCAACTTCCACCTGGATCAGATCCACGAGCTGAACGACCGCCGCGTCCGCGACCCGCTCACCCCGAGCGTGCTCGTGCTGCGGGCCCGCAAACAGGGCGTGTAGCGCCTGGAGCCGTGAGGCGCCGACGGGAGCGGACCGTCGGCGCCTCACGAACATTGCCGGGCAGGGTGCCCGTCGTCCGAGGCCCTTATGCGGACCTGCGGCGCCGGCGCCCGATCAGGGTCACCCCCCCGCCAGCCGCCATCATCGCCCCGGCAAGCCACACGAGCTGCAGCGAGTCCGACCCCGTGTCCGGGATCTTGGAGTTCTGCCGCTTCACCTCTGCCGGGTCGAGCGCAGCCCGGTCGTGGTCGTCCTCGTCGCCCGGCTTGTTGTCCACCGTGACGTCATCGGTGTCGACGAACGGGTCGTTGGCGATATCCGTGTCGGGTGTGCTGTCAGCATCCTCCACATCGCTGCCCTGGGCGTCGTAGGCGTCGGCGCCGTCAGCCACGATCTCGGCGTTGTTGACGTACGAGGTCTTGGTGACATCGACGAGCTTGGCCACGACCGTCAGGGTGATCGTCTCCGCCGGGTCGAGGCTGGCCAGCTCCCAGCTGACCACCTGGCCCGCCGCGAGGCCACCGTGGTCCGCCGATACGAACGTGAGGCCGACCGGCAGCACGTCCTGCACGGCGATCGGGCCGGACGGCACGTTGCCCTGGTTGCGGACGAGGATCTGGAAGGTGATGTTGCTGTCCTTCTTGTACGACTGACCCGCCGGCAGGACCTTCACCAACGCCAGGTCGTAGTCGATCGCCACGGTGATCGGGGCGACGTCGTGGTCGTCCTCGTCCACCGCGGGGTCGTTGTGTTGGTCGGTCGGCAGGACGGTCTGGTCCACCACGACGTCGTTGTCCACGTCGGTGTCAGGGGCGGAGTCGTCGTCCTCGACGTCACCGTCGGCAGGGTCGGCGTAGCCGTCGCTGTCGTAGTTGTCGGCACCGTCGCTGGTGATTTCCGCGACGTTCACCCACGGACGGGTGGAGAAGTCGATCACCTTCACCGTCACCGTCACCGACATGGTCGCACCCGGCGCGAGGCCGTTGAGGTTCCACGTCACCAACGGATCGGCGATCACACCACCATCGCTGGCAGCAGTCGCAACCAAACCGGTCGGGATCTCGTCGACCACGGTGAAATCACCGGAAGGAACGTTGCCCTGGTTCTTGATCGTGATCGTGAAATCAGCAGTGCCGTTGCCATCGATTGCCGCCGGGCCCGTCTTGATCAGCGCCAAGTCGTACAGCACCGGCGCATCGAAGAACGCCACATCGGCATCATCCTCGCCATTCGGGATCGAGTCCACGTCAGCGATGTCGTCGATGTCGTTCAACGGGGTCTCGAAGGTTCCGTACCCGTCACCCTCGACATCGCCGTTGTCGTTGGCCGTCGTCGTGTCGGGCCACGAATCCGCGTCCTCCACGTCGGCGCCGACAGCATCCATGTTCACCGCGTCGTACTCGTCAGCACCATCGGCACTGATCTCGGCGATGTTCTTGAACGGACGCTGCGTCAGATCCGTGATCCGCACCGTCACCGTCACCGTGCGAGTGTCGCCCGGTGCCAGATCCGTCAGCGCCCACGTCACCGTGACCTGCGTGATGGTGCCACCATCGGAGGCAGCAGTCGCCTGCGTACCAGCGGGCAGCGTGTCGGTGATCGTGTAGTCACCAGAGTTCACATCACCCTGGTTCTCCACCGTGATCGAGAACGTCACGGTGCCATCCGGGTTGGTGGTGGTGGCCGACGGTGCCTTGGCCAGCGCCAAGTCGTACACGAGTTCCACCGTCACGTCGGCGATGTCGGCGTCGTCCTCCGGGTCCTCCCCGACGCCTGCGTCAGTGATCGTCTCGTTGTCGACACCGGGGGTGTCGTAGTCGCCGTCGTTGGTGTTGTCACCGTCGGGCGTCGAGTCGATGTCGGTGAAGTCCGGGCCGTAGTCCGTGGCGCTGTCGGCCGTGATCTCCGCGAAGTTGCGGAACGGGCGCAGCGTGAAGTCGCTGACCGTTGCCGACCAGCTCACGGTCACCGTGTCGCTCGGCACAAGGCCGGTGAGCGACCAGGTGATCGTGCCGGCGGTGGCGTCGTTGACGCCACCGCCGCAGCTCGGTGCGGTGGCGACAGCCCGGCCCGGGGGCCCGGAGTCGGCCCCGGGGTATTCCCCGGAATAGAGCCTGCCCAGGGTGGCG
>JBPOIX010000196.1:0-2597 GCA_052034175.1 Actinomycetota bacterium | reverse complement strand
GGACGAGTACGACGGAGTGGTCTGGCAGGTCAGCCCCGGTGGAGCGTCGAGTGGCTCACCACGCAGCGGCAGGTTCATCCGGGTGGGCGAAGAAGTACCCACGGAGATCGACGGCCAACCGGTGGAGGTGACGGTGCAGGTCGCGGCATTGCCCGGTGTGTGGCTGCCAGACATCGGCACCGTCACCGGCATCTCCTGGGCAGGCCCGCGCGGGGCGGAGCAGCGAGATGCCTTCCGGCTCAGTCTCGCGAGCAGCACCGGTCTTGTGCCCGTGCCGGGAGGATGGCAACCCGGAGACGAGTACCGCTTCACTGCCGTGCTGCCGGTTCAGCCCGACGAAGCAGCGCTCGAGGACGCGTCAGTCAACACTCAGATTTCCGCCGACTTGTCGGTCGACGTGCCACCCGCACTGGCGGAGATCGCGTCCGCGTTGGTGAAGGGCAAGCGGAGCGCATACGAAATGGCTGTGGCAATCGAGGAGGATCTGCGCAAGGGCTATTACGTCAGCGGTGACACGGTCGATGGCGGCGAGAAGAACGCTCCGGGTCACAGCCTCGCACGCTTGATGGACTTCCTTGCTTCCTCAGAGCCCGTGGGGAACGCCGAGCAATACGCGGCGGCGATGGCGGTGCTGGCCCGCGCTGTCGGTCTCCCGGCCCGCGTCGTGATGGGGTTCAAGGTCCCCGAGAGCGGTGAGGTCACCGGGGCCGACGTACACGCGTGGGTGGAAATCGCCCTGGGCGACGGCTGGGTGGCGTTCGACCCGACCGGCACGAACACGGATCGTCCGGAGGAACGCGAACGCAAACCGAAGCCGCAGTACGAGTCGCAGGATGTACCGCCGCCGCCGGTGGTTCCGCCCGATGCAGACGTGAACCCGAACCAGAAGCGCGATGGCGAGTCCGACGAAGCCGATCCCGACGAGGAGCCGTCCTCGGGCACGGCTATCCCCGGATGGGTGCTTGCCATTGCAGTCGCGGTCATGCTGCCGGTGTTGGTCGTCGCGGTGTTCGCCACCGTGGTCCTCTAGCTGAAGCGGCGCCGTCGTCGTCGTCGGCGCTCGGCCGGCCAACCAGCGCAACAGATGGCCGGAGGATGGGAGGAGTTCCTCGACGTCGCGCGGGACGCAGGGCTGCCGGTCGCGCGGACGGCCACTCGGCGGGAGGCAGCTCTCCTTGTCGGCGCAGCGTCTGGGCCATCGCTTGCTCGAGGCGCGGATCGGGCGGTGTTCGGCAATGCTGAGGCCGAGCCGGAGACGGTCGACCAGTACTGGGATGACGTGGTCCGCGCTGAGCGCGAGCTCCTCGAGCCGCTGTCCTGGCGGGCAGGCCTGCGGGCGCGTCTCAGCCTCACGTCACTGCGGCGACCTCGGTGAGAGCCGGGCCGCTCATCGCCGTCGGCCTTCGGCCGTGCGGCCGGCCGGGGGACGACATCTTCGAGTCGTCGCGTCGCCGACGCGCCCGCGGTGGCCGGTGGCCGGCTTCACGGCTCACGCAATGTCTTCCGACAGGAGCCCGGGGGTTACGCTCTGCGCGCACGTGCCGGACGCTGCGGGGGAGGATGGCGATGCACAGCAACCGACGAGCGAGGGCCGTGAGCGGCTTCGTGCAAAGTGCCATCGCGTTCGGGGCTGCGGCGTCGCCCTGTGCCCGCGTTGAGATGCCGGCCGGTTCACTCGTCCCCCTTCGGGACGGTGCGGTGTGACGGCGCCGCAACTTCCCGGATACACCGAGTTCAGGATGGTCGGCTCGGGTGGTGTGGGCGACGTCTACCAGGCTGTGCGGGCGTCCACCGGTGGCATGGTCGCGGTGAAACTGGTCCGCGAACACGGAGATCGTCAGGCGACAGAACGGCGCGTTCGCCGCGAGCTTGACGCCCTGTTGAAGCTCAAGGGTCATCCCAATGTGGTCCAGGTCGAGGAAGTGGTCCGTCACCCCGACGGCCTTGCCTTGGTGATGGAGTACGTCGGTGGCGGTTCCCTCGTCGACCTCATCAGCACCCGTGGCCCGCTCGCGCCGGCCAACGCCGTGGCGGCGGTTGCCGACGTGGCACGCGCCCTGGCGGACGCGCACGCACTGGGCGTGGTCCATCGCGATATCAAGCCGCACAACGTGATGATCGGCACGTTCGGCCAGTGCAAGGTGTGCGACTTCGGTATCGCGGCGGTGCTGAAGGACGCCGCGTACACGGATCGGACCAGTGCCCTGAGCTACCGCTACGCAAGCCCCGAGGAGATCGAGGACCATCGCGACATCGGCCCGCCGACCGATATCTACTCCCTCGGGGTCACCGTTCGGCAACTGCTCAGCGGTGAGACGAACGCCACGCGTGCCCGGGCGGTGATCGACGAACGTGCAGGCGGGCTGCCGGCGCGGCCGCGGGATGTCCTTCTTCGCCTGGCGCTGCTCTCCGACGCGATGTGCGCCATGGACCCGACGCGCCGGCCGACTGCTCTGCAGGTGGTCGGCCATGTGCGGGCATTGCAGCAGCTCCTTGGCTCCGACCAGGTGGATTCGGTCGCTGCCAATAGCCCCACGGGTGACGTCGCCGAGGACGATGACACCACGTTGGTGCGCCCTCGCCCGCAGGCCGTGAGT
>JBPOIX010000073.1:0-3335 GCA_052034175.1 Actinomycetota bacterium | reverse complement strand
CGGCCAGCGATGCCGCACCGGCGATCGTGGCCACCTCGGCCCCTTTGCGCTCGAGGATGGATCGAACGTTCATCACGCCCCCTCCCTGACGAGTCCCCCTGGGCGCGAACCGTACTCCCGTGGCGCGACCCGGCGCGACCGGACCGCGACCGACCGGCGCGACCCGGCAGCGACCAACCCCCCCTACGCCTGTGGGCGGATGAGGAACTTCTGGCCGGTGGCCTGCTTGGCGTAGGTCTGCAGTGCGTCCAACTGCAGCGCACCTTCCAGCGACACCTCGTCGGTGTAGTGGCTGGCGAACGTGGTGGTGAGCTCCGACGTGACCCGTGCCCCCAGCCGGGCGAGGCCCTCGAGGCCGAGCTTGCCGAGGAACGGGGTGAGCAGCCACCCACTGAGGCTCCAGGAGAAGCCGAACGCCCGGTTCAGCACCGTGGGCGAACGGTCCAACCCGCCGTAGATGTACACCTGCTTGAACACGTCGCTGCCGTAGCGGCTGTACGCGCCACCGGCCGCCATCGAGCGTTGCACTGCGGCTGCCTCCATCGCGGTCAGGACCTGGCCGGCAAGGGTTCCGCCGCCTGTGGCGTCGAACGCCAGCGTGGCACCGGTGGCCACCAGCGCGGCGGTGAGGTCGGCCATGAACGTGTCCGCGCTGGAGTCGCACACGTGCTCGGCGCCCATGCCGCGCAGCAGCTCGGCCTGCTCCGGCCGGCGGACGATGTTCACCAGCGGCACCCCGTCCGCCTGGCAGATGCGCACCAGCATCTGCCCCAGGTTCGACGCGGCCGCGGTGTGCACGAGCGCCGTGTGCCCTTCCATCCGCAGCACCTCCACCATGCTCAGCGCGGTGAACGGGTTGACGAAGCACGACGCGGCATCGGCCGCGGCGGTCCCTTCCGGCATCGGCAGGCACGTCATGGGGGACACGGCGCGGTACTGCCCGTACGTCTCCCCACCGAAGAAGCCGACCAGCCGCCCGAGCAGCGCCGCATCGGCACCCTCGCCCACGGCCACCACGGTGCCCGCACCCTCGTTGCCGACGGGCATGGACTCACCGTGCCGGCCCTTCATCGCCGTGAACACCCCGGGCGACAGCGGAATGGTGACCACCGGCGCGCCCGGCGAACCACCGGCCACGGCCTGCGAGGCGTCGCCCATCGCCAGCAGCAACCCGAGGTCGCTGGGGTTGATCGGCGCGGCCTCCACCCGCACCACCACCTGGCCCGGGCGGGGCTGCGGGGTGGGCACCTCGGCGATCGAGATCTCCACCGTCGGCCCAGCCGGGCTGTCGGCGACGAGGGAACGGATCTGGCGCATCGTGGCCGGCAGGGCGTACGTCTCGGGCATGGTGGGCTCCTTCGGGGCAACGGATTCACCCGGAGGTCTAGCGCACATCCGCCCACCCCCGGTTCGGCGGAGCACCGTCGGCGCGCCCCTCGACCCGCGTCGGCGGCCCAGTGCCGCGGCGGGCGGCGGGCGGCGGGCGGCGGGGCTTCTCGGGCTGATTCGTCCCAAATCCGCTTCTCGGGCTGAAATGTCCCGCCTCCCGGGACTTCCCAGCCCCAGACGCCCCACGCGCCGTCCATCGGCTTCTCGGGCTGATTCGTCCCAAATCGGCTTCTCGGGCTGAACCGTCCCGCCCTCCGAGACGAAACCCACACCAGATCGGCAACCGGCCGCGAACCGCCGACCCCCACCCGACCCCGGCCGGGTCCGCACGAACGGCGTCCGGGGCGAGGCGGGCTGGGGCGTGGGGGTATGGTCCGGCGCATGCAGGTCGACGTGATGCTCTCGCCCAAACCGTTGCAGCAGATGGGCGACACCGCCCGGGCCGTGGCCGCCAGCGGCCTGGACGGGATCGTGTTCACCGAGGCCGGGCGCACCGCCTACCTCTCCGCCGCGGTGGCCGCCGCGGCCGCACCCGGGCTGCAGTTGGGCACCGGGGTGGCGGTGGCGTTCCCGCGCAGCCCGATGGTGACCGCGCAGACGGCGTGGGAGCTGCAGGAGGCCACCGGCGGCAACTTCCGCCTCGGCCTCGGCACCCAGGTGCGCACCCATGTGGTTCGTCGCTACGGGGTGGAGTTCGAGCCTCCCGGCCCGCGCCTGCGGGACTATGTGCTGGCGGTGAAGGCCTGCTTCGCCGCCTTCCGCGGCGAGCCGCTGGACCACCACGGCGCCTACTACACGCTGGACTGGATGAGCGGGCAGTGGAGCCCGGGCAAGATCGCCGTGGCCGACCCGAAGGTGGACATCGCCGCGGTGAACCCGTGGATGTTGCGCATGGCCGGCGAGGTGGCGGACGGGGTGCACGTGCACCCGATCGGCGAGCCCGGCTACCTGGCCCGCCATGTGGTGCCCAAGGTCGGCGAGGGCGCGGCGATGGCCGGGCGCTCCGCCGCGGACGTGACGATCATCGTGCCGGTGAACCTGATCGTGGGCGACACGGACGAGGAGCGCGCCGCGGACCGGGAGCTGATGCGGGGCATGCTCAGCTTCTACGGCAGCACCCCGAACTATGCCTTCATCTGGGACGAAGCCGGCTTCGACGGCACGACCGCCCGCATCCGCGAACGCCAGAAGGCGGGGGACATGGCCGGCATGGCGGCGCAAATCACCGACGACCACCTGGCCACCTTCTGCACCGAAGCCACCTGGGATGGCCTGGCGGATGCCCTGGTGGAGAAGTACCGCGGCATCGCCGGCCGGCTCGTGCTCTACAACGCGGCGATGGGCGCCCCCGACCGCGTGGCCGAGCGCCTCCCCCGCTTCGGCGAGGTCGCACGCCGCATCCGCGAACTGACCGCGTAACTGTTGCCGGCGCGGCACCGTCGCGCTCACACCTGATGTGACACAGGAGGTGCGGGCATGGGACGTCGCGCGGGCGCGTACGGTGGGCGGGGCATGGACGACTCGACACTGGTGGAGCAGGCGCTGGCCGGAGACCGCACAGCGGTGGCCGCGCTCTACGACCGCTACGCCGACCGCCTGTACGACTACGCCCGCCGCCTCACCAACCACCCCGCCGACGCCGCGGACGCGGTGCACGACGGGTTCATGGTGGCCATGCAACGGCTCAGCCAACTGCGCGACCCGGCCAAGGTGCGCCCGTGGCTGTACGCCATCGTGCGCAGCGAGGTGCATCGACGGCACCGGCGCGTCAACCGGTTGCAGTTCGGTGTGTGGGACGACCCGGTGAGCGAACCCGTGAGCACCGACCTGGCCCCCTCCACCGCAGCCGAGATCACCGAACTGCAACAGCTGATCGCCGCCGCGGCCGACGGCCTGAGCGACGACGACCGCGAGGTGCTGGACCTGCACCTGCGCCACGGGCTGCA
>JBPOIX010000239.1:0-4215 GCA_052034175.1 Actinomycetota bacterium | reverse complement strand
CCCCTCGGAGTGAGCCCGGCCGACCCCGACCCCACGGCCGACCCCGCCGCCACCGACCCCACGGCCGACCCGACGACCGGGTTGCGGATCCGGGAGGCGGTTCGCGCCGTGCTGCTCACGCCGCAGGCGGAGGTGCTGTTGGTGCGCTTCGAGTTCCCGAACACGGGCACCCGGTGGGCGCTGCCGGGTGGCGGCATGGAGCCGGGTGAAACCCACCATCAGGCGCTGGAACGGGAGCTGGCCGAAGAGGTCGGGCTGCGTGGCGCGGCCATCGGGCCGCACATCTGGACCCGGCTGCACATCATCCCGTTCATCGACGGCAAGTGGGACGGCCAGCGCGAGCGGATGTACCTGGTCCCGGTGGCGGAGCGCTTCCAGCCGGAGCCTCACCTGTCCTGGGAGCAGCTCCGGGCCGAGTACGTATTCGAGCTGCGCTGGTGGCCCATCGAGGACATCGCCGACGGGTTGCCGTTCGTGCCCGCCACCCTCGCCACACACCTGCGGGCACTGCAGAGCGAAGGCCCACCGAATCGGCCCGTCGAGGTCGAGGTCTGACCGCTAGGTTCCTGCCGTGCCCACCTGGACCACCATCGCTGCCTTCGCCTCGGCGTCGTTCATCCTGCTGATCATTCCCGGCCCGGCGGTGCTGTACATCGTCAATCGCAGCGTCAGCGACGGGCGGTCCGCCGGGCTGGCGGCGGTCTCCGGCCTCACGCTCGGCAACCTCAGCCACGCCTTGCTGGCCGCGGCCGGGCTGACGGCCATCATCAGCACCTCGCAGACGGCATTCAACACGGTGAAGTGGTTGGGCGCCGGCTACCTGATCTTCGTGGGCGTGCGTACCCTCGTCAGCCAGACCGACCCGATCGACCCGGACCAGCCCGGGGTGCACCCGCGCAAGGCGTTCACGCAGGGCATCGTGGTGAACGTGCTGAACCCGAAGGTGGCGCTGTTCTTCCTGTCGTACCTGCCCACGTTCATCCACCCGGAGAACGGCCGCCCTGGGTTGCAGGCTCTGGTGCTGGGGTTGGTGTTCGTCGGCATCGGGTTCTGCACCGACGGCACCTATTCGCTGGTGGCCAGCAAGCTGCGGGACATCCTGCTGCGCGGCAAGGCACTTCCGTTCGTGCGCCGTTGGGTGGCAGGCACGGTGTTCATCGGGCTCGGCGTGGTGGCCGCCACCGCCAGCGCCAGCAGTTCCTCCTCCAAGAGCTGACCTCACATGCTGTTCACCGCCGACGCCTGGCCGGGAATCGCCGACGGGTCCATCACCGTCACCTTCCGCACCTGGACGCGCCCGCAGGCGCGTGCGGGCGGGAGGTATCGGGTGGCCGGCATGCTCATCGAGGCCACGGCGGTCGAGCAGGTTGCCGCCGGCTCGATCACAGAAGCGGATGCCGCGGCGGCCGGTGCTGCGGACAGGGCGGCACTGCTGCAACGGTTGAGGAACCCGGCCGACGACACGTTGGTGTGGCGGGTGGACTTCCGCTACGTCGGCATCGACGATCGGGTCGAGCGGCGGGAAGACGCTGCGCTGACGGCGGAAGACCTGGACGACCTCCGCCGCCGGCTGGACCGCATGGACCATCGGGCCACGGGGCCGGCGTGGACGTACAGCACGCTGCAACTGATTGCCCGTTACCCCGGTGTGGTGTCGACGGCGTTGGCCCGCCGGGCCGGCTACGAGCGCCAGGCGTTCAAGGTGAACGTGCGCAAGCTGAAGGAGATGGGGCTGACCGAGAGCCTCGACACCGGGTATCGGCTGTCGCCCCGCGGTGAGGCGCTGTTGCGAGCGCTCGGTTAGGTCGTAGCGTTGCCGCCCGTGGCCCCCGACTCTGCGCCCACCACCGACTCGTCGATGTGCGTCATCGGCGACTTCGCGTGGGATGTCCTCATCCGCACGAACAGCGAACTGCTGCGCGGCGGCGACACGTTCGGCGAGGTGATGCTCACCCCTGGCGGGAGCGCGGCGAACGTGGCCGTGTGGGCCACCCGCGCCGGGCAGCGCACCGACTTCGTCGGCAAGATCGGGCGCGATCGGTTCGGCCAGCTGGCGCAGGAGGACCTGGCCCGCGAAGGCGTGGGCGCCCACTTCGTGGAGACCGACGCCCACCTCACCGGCTCTGTGGCCGTGTTCGTGGACCACACCGGCGAGCGGTCGATGGTGTCCGGCCACGGGGCGGACTTCTACCTGCTGCCCCAGGAACTGCCAAAGAACATCCTGCGCGCCGCCTCGCACCTGCACATGACCGCCTGGTCGTTCTTCATCGACCCGCCCCGCGCTGCCGCGAGGGCCGCGGCCCTGTTGGCACAACGCAGTGGTGCCACCCTGTCGTTCGACCCTGGCTCGTTCCAGATGATCGGCGAGATGGGCGTGCCCCAGTTCCTCCACGTCACCCAGGACCTCGGCATCGACATCCTCCTGCCGAACAAGGAGGAAGGCAGCATGCTCACCGGCGGCCTCACCGACCCGGAGGAGATCGCCCGTGCGCTGGCCGAGCTGTTCCCCGGTTCGCTGGTGATGCTGAAGCTGGATGCGGACGGCTCGCTGGTGTTCGATCGGGGCGTGGCCACCCACATCCCTGCCGGCACGAACAACCTGGTGGATGCCACGGGCGCCGGCGACTCGTTCGCCGGCGGCTTCCTGGCGCACTACCTGAGCAGCGGTGATGCGGTGCGCGCCGCGCGTTTCGCCACCGGCATCTCGGCATGGGTGATCGAGCACCTCGGTGCCCGCCCGGAGCCCGACGCACGCCTGCGGGCGTTCCTGCGCCGACGCCAGGAAGTCTGAGCAGCTAGTAGGATTTTGCCGAATGGCGCTTCTCGCTGTGTACCTGTAGTGCGGAGCCCTTCACGGCGGAACCGAAGGAGAACAACGAATGCGATCGCATCGACGCGCACTCGGTGCACTCGGGTGCACCCTGCTACTCGTGGCCTGCGACGGCGGAACCACCGCGCCGCCCGACCTGACCGAGGCGTCCACCACGCCGACCGTGCCGCCCACCGCGGCCCCGTCCACCACGGTCGCTGCGACCACCACCGAGGAACCGAGCACCACCGCGTCACCCACCACCGCGCCCGGCACCGTCGGCCTCTCCCCGGACGGCCCGTGGACGCTGGTGGACTCCGCCCCCGGCGTCGAAGGCGTCGGCCTGACCTACGAACTGATGCCCAAACTGTGGGTCTTCCTGCCGACGGAACCCGACCCTGAGCACGGTGTGATCTGGACTTTCGCTGAAGAAGACCGCGAGATCATCGAGGCCTACCTGCTGGCGATGCTTACGACCTACAAGTCGATCTCAAGTGTGCCGATCGATCTTGATACCTCCGGATGGACCGAGCACTTCACCGCCGACCTCGCCGACTCTGTCCTCCCGGAATATCAGTCTTGGGTCAACGCTGACGTCCATGTTGACCTGGACCTCGGTGTCGTTCTCAGACCGATAGTCCTTGAGGACGACCGCACCGAGTCTTACGCTGTGCTGCTCGACTGCGTTCTTGACGGCGCAGTCCTGCGGAACGCAGACGGCAGTCTTGCCGCAGGCGCCACTCCCGGCGTCGCCGAGAACGGATACGCCTACGCGCTAGTTCTTGAGGACGGCCGATGGAAGGCTGCCAACTCCAACTCGGAGGCGTCTGCATGCGCCTGAGAACTGTCGCGGCAATCTGCATCGCCACACTCGCAACCTTGATGTGGTGGACTTCGGCTGCCATTGCAGACGTGGACCTGCCTGGTCCGACCGACAAGCCGCCGGTGTACGTCTCGACCAACAAGAACACGGCTGCGTACTACAACGAGTACGGGCAACTCAGGGCGACGTCCAGCATCCCGCCCGGTTCGACCATGGCGTACCGGGCGAACCGCACGTGCACGTTCGTCGCCGATCGCGCCGGCACCACGTCGGATGGCCAAGCCTTCGTCGTCGGGCAGGAGGTCACAAGCCATCACTTCCTGTACGTCGAGTTCGAGCAGCTTCCCTCGACGGAGGCGCCCGGGCCCACCGGTCCGATTACCCGAGTCCAGGGCCCCCTCAGCGCCGCACAGCGGCTCTTCGGCGAGTTCTGCGACAACGTCCGGGAGTTTCGCAGCACGATTTGGGTGGGGGTGAACGATCCGTTCCTTGACCCGCGGCCGACGGCACGGACGCTGCTCAACAACCTTCAACTCATCCAGCCCGCCATCTTCACCAACCCCGTCGTGGACAAGTGGGGTGG
>JBPOIX010000049.1:0-18100 GCA_052034175.1 Actinomycetota bacterium | reverse complement strand
AGCCTTCGATGGCCTGCGGCTCAGCGGGCGCCCCGTCCGCCGGCCCGACCTCACCGTCGCCACCGAGGACCACAATGTTCCCACCGCCGACATCGATCAGCCGATCGCCGACCCGATCAGCGCCCGCCAGGTGGAGGTGCTCCGCGAGAACACCAAGGAGTTCGGCATCGTCGAGTTCCCGATGGGGCATCCGCAACAGGGCATCGTCCATGTCATCGCCCCGGAGCAAGGGCGCACCCTGCCCGGCATGACCGTGGTGTGCGGCGACAGCCACACCGCCACCCACGGCGCGTTCGGAGCGCTGGCCTTCGGGATCGGCACGAGCGAGGTGGAGCACGTGCTCGCCACCCAGACCCTCCCCCAGAGCCGCCCGAAGTGGATGAGCGTCACGGTGGAGGGCCAGGCACCCGCCGGCGTCACTGCCAAGGACATCATCCTGGCCATCATCGGCGCCATCGGTACGGGCGGCGGAATCGGCCACGTCATCGAGTACCGCGGTTCGGCGATCCGTGCGCTGTCGATGGAAGGCCGCATGACGCTCTGCAACATGAGCATCGAGGCCGGCGCCAAGGCCGGCCTCATCGCCCCGGACGACACCACCTTCGCCTACCTGCAGGGCCGCGAGCACGCCCCGACGGCAGAGCACTGGGCGGCCGCCGTGGCGGACTGGCGCACCCTCGTCACCGACGACGGCGCGGTGTTCGACAAGGAGGTCGTCATCGACGCGGCCACCCTCACCCCGCACGTCACCTGGGGCACCAACCCCGCACAGGTGATGCCGCTCGCCGGCACGGTGCCGTCACCGGAGAGCTTCGACGACCCCACCACCCGCGAGACCGTGGCCCGGGCATTGGAGTACATGGGCCTGGAGGCCGGCACGAGGCTCACCGACGTGAAGGTGGACACCGTGTTCATCGGGTCCTGCACCAACAGCCGCATCGAGGACCTCCGCGCCGCTGCCGCGGTGATGAAGGGCCGTACGGTCACGGTGCCGCGCGTGATGGTGGTGCCGGGCAGCCATGCCGTGAAGGCGCAGGCGGAAGCCGAAGGCCTGCCCGAGGTGTTCCGGGCAGCGGGAGCCGATTGGCGCGAGCCCGGCTGCAGCATGTGCCTGGCGATGAACCCGGACAAGCTGGCCCCCGGCGAGCGCTCGGCCAGCACCAGCAACCGCAACTTCGAGGGCCGCCAAGGCCGCGGCGGCCGCACCCATCTCGTGTCCCCCGAGGTCGCCGCCGCCACCGCAGTGGCCGGCACCTTCGCCACCCCCGAATCCCTGGAGGCGTTGTCATGAAGGCCGTTCGCATTCTCTCCGGGCGCGGAGTACCGCTGAAGCGCAGCGACGTGGACACCGACCAGATCATCCCCGCCGAATGGCTCAAGCGCGTGGAGCGCACGGGGTTCGAGAAGGGCCTGTTCTCCACATGGCGCGACGATCGCAACTTCGTGCTCAACGACGAACGCTACGTGGGTGCGAGCATCCTCGTGGCCGGCCCGTCGTTCGGTGTCGGTTCCTCCCGCGAGCACGCCGTGTGGGCCATCCAGCAGTACGGCTTCGACGCCGTCATCGCGCCCAGCTTCAGCGACATCTTCCGCAACAACTGCACCAAGAACGGCCTCGTGCCGGTCGAGGCGTCGCTCGACGTGGTCGAGGCCATCTGGGCCGCCATCGAGGCGGACTCCAACACCGAGATCACCGTGGACATGGAGCGCCTGTCGGTGGAGGTTCCGGCCGCGGGGATCATTGCCACCTTCCCGATGGATGCCCAGACCCAGGGCCGCTTCCTCGGCGGGCTGGACGACATCGGCATCACCCTCACCCACGCCGACGCCATCGACACCTTCGAGGCCGCCCGCCCCGCCTGGCTGCGCTGAGCCGGTTCGCTGCCGGTCGGCACCGTGTGGTGCGGGCAGGCAGAATGGCGCAGTGATCGTCGACCTGCCCCTCGTCCGCCGAGTCGAGGGCACGGCCGCGCGGTGGGCCGCACGGCAGGTGGACGCGCTGTGCCAGACGCTCGCCGACGACACCCCGTGCCGCCAGGAGCTCGACGGCGGCCTGCTGGCGGCGATGGGGCCGGGCCGGTACGTCAACCGTGGCGTCGGCCTCGGCCTGGGCGATCTCCCCGCCGCCGCCCTGCTCGACCAGGTGGAGGCGTTCTTCACCGGCCGCGGCCTGCCGCCGGCGCTGGAGCTGACTCCGTGGGCGAGTGCCGAGCTGGTGGCCGAACTTCGCAGCCGCGGGTACGGCGTGGAGTGGTTCCGCAACGTGTACGCCCACCAGCTGGACCGGCTGCCCCCGAAGGCCCGCACGGTGGCCATCGAGGAAGTCGGCGACGACGACGACGAAGCCGAGTGGACGGCCATCCTCGGCGCCGAGGCCGAACCGGGCAGCGAGGCCCGGGCCCGCAGCGACGAGTTCTGCCGAGCGATGCACAGGGTCCCCGGCTCGATCGACCTGCTGGCCCGCGCCGATGGGCGGGCCATCGGCTGCGGCTCGTTGACGGTGGTGCGCGGGGTCGGGTGGCTCGGCGGTGCCGCCACCCTGCCCCAGCAGCGGGGCCGGGGTGCGCAGCTGGCCCTGGTGGTGGAGCGGCTGCACCGGGCACGACGCGACGGCTGCACCTTCGCGGCCGTCACCGCCCTTCCGGGAGGGTCCTCCGCCCGCAACCTGGAGCGGCTGGGGTTCCAGCTGCTCTACACCCAGCCGGTGTTCAGTCGAGCTCGAACTGGCTGAGGTCCTTCAGCTTCGGGTTGTTGCTGAACACCTCCACCGGCGGCACCGGCTCCAGCCGCAGGCCACGCTGCAGGATGCGCACCTGGGTGTGCTGGTTGTACTCGGCCAGCGTGACCGCCCAACCGTCGCGCCCGGCGCGGGCCGTACGGCCGCTGCGGTGCAGGTAGTCCTTGATGTCGCCGGCCGGCTCGTAGTGGATGACGGCGCCGATGTCGTCGATGTCGATGCCGCGAGCAGCGACGTCGGTGGCCACGAGCACGTGCAGCTGCCCGTCGGTGAAGCGCTTCAACGCCTTCTCCCGTGCCGCCTGGGGAAGGTCGCCGTGGATCGCGGAGGCCTTCACCCCGAGCTCCTGCAGGTTGCGCTCGACGCGATCGCAGGTGCGCTTGGTCTGGCAGAAGACGATGGTCTTGGAGATGCTGCTGGCGATCGAGCCGACGACGCGGTCCTTGTCCATGTGGTGCACGGCCAGCCACAGGTGGTGCATCGTGCCCACCGTGTCCGTCGCCGCGTCCACCGCGACCAGTTCGGGGTCCTTCATGTAGCGGTCCACCAGGTGGCCGACATCGCCGTCCAACGTGGCGCTGAAGAGCATCGTCTGGTGCGGGGCGGTGACCTTGCGCATGATCCACTCGACCTGCGGGGTGAACCCGTCGTCGGCCATGCGATCCGCCTCGTCCAGGACCATGATCTCCACACCGTCGAGCTGCAACTCGTCTTCCTTCAACAGGTCGATCAGGCGCAGCGGGGTGGCCACCACGACATCCACCCCGTTCTGCAGGGCAGCGATCTGCTGTTGGCGCGACGCACCGCCGTACACGGCGAGCACGGTGTGCCCGCTGGCGATGGCCACCGGCGCCAGCACCTCGGCCACCTGCAGGGCCAGCTCACGGGTGGGCACGAGCACCAGGCCGCGGGGGCGCATCGGTTCGCCCTGGCCTTCCAGGCGGGCCAGCATCGGTACGCCGAACGCCCGGGTCTTGCCAGAACCGGTCTTGGCCCTGCCGCACACGTCGCGCCCGGTGAGGGCGACGGGGATGGCCTGGGTCTGGATGGCGAACGGGGTGCTGAACCCGGCCGCCGCCAGCCCGAGATCCACCCGGGCAGGCACGCCGAGGTCGGCGAAGCCGGTGGGGATGTAGTCCGCCTCCGACAGGCTCAGGGTGGGGGGCGGTGCCACCGAGGTGGGTTCGGAAGCGTTGTGGGGGCGTCGCGGGCGACTGCGACGGGGTGCGCCCGACGGGCGTGAGTTCTCAGACATGTTGCTCGTCAGGGTACCCGTCGACCGGGGCACTACGCGCCACCGATCAATGGCGTCACCAGGTCCAATGCATCAGCAGGGGCCCCCTGCAACAGGCGGAAGGTGTGGGCGCGGCGGGCGATCGACTCCAGCTCGGAGAACGCCGGCGCGCCGCGGGCCACCAGGGTGGCGCATTGCAGGGCCATGGCGTGCAAGGCGGTGGCGCTCTCCACCGGTTCGAGCCCGGCGTGGTCGGCGCGCTCCAGCAGGCCCACGCCGACCAGCGGTTGCGGGGTTGCCACCACCATCGCCCCGAGCGCACTGGCCGGCAGGAACCACTCCTCACCGAAGTACTCGCCTCCGGCGGGCGGCGCCGGCAATGGCGCCAGCAGGGCGCGGCCACCGGGGCGCAGCATGATCGGGCGGGCGTACGGTGCGACCGTGAGCGCCACCGGGTCGACGATCACCAGGTCGTCGGAGAGGTGGCGCAGGCCGCGCATGGCCGCGGCCGCGGCCAGCGTGCTCTTGCCCGCATGAGACGCCCCGATCAGCACGACCGCACCCTGCGGGCCGCCGAAGGAGGCCGCATGCAGGACGAGGGAGTTCGCCGCCGACTGCAAGGCCCGCTTGTTGACCTCCCACCAGATCTGTTCCAGCAGCGCGCCACCGTCGCGCCCGCTCCCGCAGAACTCGTAGCTCCCATCAGGGTGCCACAGGGTGACTTCGAAGCCGACCGCGGCGGTGCGGCGGCCCTTCAGGCGGGCGGCTCGCAGCACGCTGCCCGGCCCGGGGGCGGAGGGCAGATCGGCGTAGCACCATTCGACGAGCGCCACGAGGGCCTGGTCGTCGGATTCGAAACGGAACGGGAACCCGAACGCGGCAACCTGCCGGGTGCTCAGGTGCAGCACGTCACCGTGATGCGGTACGACACGTACACGCAGCCAGTGGCGCGTTCGGAGGCGCTGAGGTAGGGGAAGGCGATGCTGCCACCCGTGACGACTCCGTCCACGCAGGTGTACTTGGGGCCCGAACCGAGCGGGCAGTACTTGACGGCCTTGCCCGCCCCGGGGCCGCACCCACCACCGATGGTGATGCTGCCGCCGTGGCACGGGTTGCCACCGGCCGGTGTGCACGTGAACACCACCGTGTCGGTGATGCCCGCGGCCCAGCCGGACGGGGCGCACGACGGGAGGTTGCCGTCGAAGGTGCTCGGCGTGACCTGTAGGCAGGTGCACGGGTTGATCTGCAGCAGCTTGGTGATGGGGCTGCAGCCGGCCTCGGCGGTGCCGGTGAAGAGCACCTGAGGCGCGACCCAGGCGCCGGCGACGGAGGCGCCGATGGCCGCGCGGCGCAGGAACTCTCGCCGGTCGGCGGAAGTCGCCGTGGACGGCTGGTGATCGAGGGGGTGTGTCACCCGAGGCCTCCGGTCGGAAGTGCGGGATCGCCGAGGATCGTCCAGCCCAACTGGGCGTCGACGACCGCACCGCCAGCCTGGCGAGCAAGCTCGCGCTTGGCCGCAAGTACGGCCTGGCCGAGGGTGGTGGCACCCGCGGCGATCTGTTCTGTCAGCAGCTCCGCCAGCTGGATGTCGCTCGCCGACGAGGTCATCGTCGTCGAGCCGGCCACCGCCGCGGCACCGCCAGGGCCGAGCAGCAGCGAGTGCGCCAAGGTGTCGCCGTCGGGCGCCACGTAGTAGGTGTTCCAGCAGCCGAACTGCAGCACGACGGTGGGGGCGCTGTTCGTCAACGCACCCGCGGTGTCGTCGTCGAACAGGCCGAGGTCGGTCCAGGTGTGCGGGCCGGAGTGGCCGACGTACATCGTCACGCCGACACCGGCGTCGATGGCGGCCAGCAGGTCCGCCCGGGCCGCCGCGGCGTTCACCGAGCGATCCACGTCGGCACGCTGCACGTCCCACCCGTCCAGCAGGGCCTCCAGCCCGTCGTTGACGGCTGCGTAGTCCGTGCCGTCGCTGGTGTCGGAGGCCAGCACCGCGGACGCGGGCGGCGCGGCGGCATAGGCGGTGGTCTTGGTGATCAGCAGTGTCAGCTCTTGCGGAGTGCGCACGGGCAAACGGCCGAGGGCCACGTCGGGCACCCCGTCGCCGTCGAGGTCGGCGTAGGCCGGGTCGAGCGGGGCGTGCCACACACCGAGCCCGGTGGGGCCATAGATCGACGGCAGCAGGCTGAACGCACCGCTGCCGCCATAGTCGCGGTAGTCGAAGGAGTCTGCGCCGACGAGCAGCACCCAGGTGGCATCCAGAGCGGGCACGGCGGCCGCGAGGTAGGCGTCGATCGCGGCGGCGTCCACCACACCATGGCTGTAGGCCTCGTAGATGTCGGCCACGTCCACCAGCTTGACGGTGCGCCCCTGGCCCTCGTGGTAGGCGATCAGCGGGGCGAGACCCTCGGTGAACATGCCGTGGGTGATGATCAGGTAGTCCGCGGTGCCGTCCAGCAATGGCGCCGCAGGGCGGGCCGGCGCCACGGCCGGAACCCGCAGCGCACCGGCGGCGCTGACGACGAACCGTTCCGCGGTGTTCGTGCCGGGAAGCTGCACGGTGGCTCCGGCGACGGTGGTGGGCACTTGCACCACGGTGCCGTCGGCTGCCACCCGGTAGGCCACCAGCGGGCCTGCGGGAAGGCCACTGACATCCAGACGGGCGCCGGTGACGGTGGCGTCCAGGCGGCCGTCGGTGGCGTGGGCGGTGCGGGGGTAGGAGACGTTCCAGCGGTCCACCACGGCGATGTCGATGAACACGCCGGTGTCCCCGAGCAGGGTGACCTCAAGCGTGTTGTCGCCCTCCACGAACACGCCCGCCGGCACGGTGCCGCTGAGCGTGAAGGTCTGGTTGTCGTCGAACCAGCCCTCGCCCACCACCTGGCCGTTGGCGCGGAGCAGCGCATGGTGTTCGTCGTCGATGGCGTCGCGGGTGATGCCCCACATGTCCACGCTGACGGAAACCGGCTGACCGGGCACGAGGTGATCGAGGGTGACGACCTTGGATGTGGTGGAGGGGCCGCCGATGGCCACCATCAGGGCGTCGTACCAGGGGTCGTCGCCCGGGGTGGTGATCGAGTACTCGACGTTGTCGTGCACCTCGAGCAGTTCGGTGTGGGTGGTGACGGGCACGACTGTGGGGGCAACCCCGGGCCGCCGTGGGCGGCCGCCGCTGACGTCCGCTTTGCGGATGCGCAGCGCCAACGCCGGGTCGAGGTGAAGGCGGTAGACGTTCGCACCGGTGTAGATCGTGTCCAGCGGCTGGCCGAGGAACCGCACCGCCGAGCCGGGGCCGAAGGCCTCCGCGCCAGTGACCTCGATGGCGACGGGGCCGTCGGGCGAGGTCAGCGCCAACAGCGCGGCGGGTACACCGTTGAGGTCCACCCCCGCGGCAAGAAGGTCGTCGTAGGTGATCTGCTGGATGCCGTCCTCGGTGACGGAGAACGTGGCCACCGGGCCGTACTCGGGCGTGGCCGGCGCCGCCTGGCGCCGCTGGGAAGCCTCGCGGGCCGCCGCGGCCACTGCGGCTGCGTCGTCGGCCGAGCTGACGGCGAGGGCGTCGGCCGCGGCATCCCAGTCGATCGGTGCGGGCGGGTTGGGGTCGCCGTAGGAGCGCCCGACGCGGTACGGGCCGTGCAACTCACGGACCCCGTCGAGGGAGATGTCTTCCAGCCACAACTGCGACGCGCGGGTGGAGAGCTTCAACTGGTACCGCTGCGACTCCACCGAGGTCGGGCCCGTGGAGGGGACGATCGCCGTGGTCAGCTTCGTCAGTGTGCCGTTCGGCCCCGAGGCGTAGACGTCGAAGCCGAGGTTGTCCACCTCTTGCGCGGTACGCCAGGTGAGGGCCACCGTGCCGCCGCTGCGCCGGGACGACACATAGGCCAGGTCGACCGGCAAGGTGTTCAGGGAGCTGGCGTAGTCCTCGATCTCGCCGTCGAGCGAGGCGCCGACCGCGGATGACACGCCGGAGAGCTGGGTGGCGACGCGGAAGCGGCTGTACAGAGTGCCGCCGATGGTGTGCGACCCGGTGAGGTCGGGCACGTTGACGGTGACGTCGTAGGTGCCGGGGCCCGGCACTTCGCCGGCCCCGCCGGACACCGTGAGGCCACCGGTGGCCGAGGCGAACGTGCCGGAGGCGAAGATCGACTCGTCCGCCTGGAAGACACCGTCGTTGTCCCAGTCCATCCAGCCGTTGACGTAGCTGGTGCCTCCGGTGTCGTCGGTGATCTCGATCGGCAGGACGAGCGTCTCGGTGTCCACCGACGGCACGGTGACTCCGTCTTCGTCGTCGGTGGCGGAAGTGTCGTCGCCATTGGGTGTGGCCGGGGCCGTGGCGGGGAACGGGGCCGCACCGCCGGCGCCAGCGATCTCGCGGTCGAGCAGGGTGCCCAATCGCGGGCCGACAGTGACGGAGTCGTAGGTGACCCGGAACTGGATGTCGTCGAAGTAGAAGAGCTCACCGCTCTCGAGGTCCTGGCTGACGATCAACCGGATCTCGGTGGAGGTTCCGTAGTCGGCCGCATCGAGGGTGAGGCGCTGGTCGGAGTAGATGGTGGCGTGGTTGCACTCGGTGAACGACTGCAGGGTGGTCCAGGCCGCCGATGAAGTGGGCCGGATCTGCAACTGCACGGTGTCGGTGGTGCCCAAGTTGCTGCAGCGATAGTCGAAGCCCAGCACCACTTCGCTGGCGGCATCGAGGTCGCCGACGGCGCGGGTGGCTGCCGTGTTCGCCACCGTTGCTCCGCCCGTGCTGCCGATGCGCAGGCTGCGAGTGGCGACGTCGGCCGCGTTCTGCACGAGGCCGCCGGTGGCACCGCCACCGCTACCGTCGGTCTCCACCCAGTCGCCGCTGAAGTCCACTGTGCCGGTGTCGCCCGCGTAGCCCAACGACTGGAACGTGTCGGCGATGTAGGCGCGCTGCGAGGTGGCCCGTGCACGCGACGGGCCAGGCACGCCGGTGACGTCGAAGGTCGCCGGGTCGTCACCGAAGTCGAAGCAGCGCACACAGTCGTAGACGGACGCCTGGGCCACCTGGTTGCCGCTGCGCACGGTGACCACGTTGGTCAGTTCGTCGGTGGCGGTGTACGGGTCGTCGACGATGGCGGTGATGACCACGGTGGCCGATTCGCCGGGGAGCAGGTTGGCGATGCTGGCGACATCCGGCGCAGGGGACCCCGCCGTCGTCGTGATGGTGCGCGAGTTCACGGTGAGGACGAGGTTGTCCAGGTAGATGAAGTCGCCACCGGAGTTGCTGAACGAGTCCGTCACCTCGACGGCTAGTTCGGTGGCGGTGCCGAGCAGGGCCGCCGGAACCGACGCCGTCACCGTCTGGTAGATGGCATCGTCGCAGTTGTTCATCGTCAGGACCGATGTCCAAGCCGCTGAGCCGTTTGGACGAACTCGAACCGAAACGGCGTCGCCGTTGTCCATCGAATCACACAGACGGTCGATGCTGACCGACGCCGACGTGTAGGCGCTGAGGTCGCCGACGAGCCGGCGCAGGCCGTCGCCGCTGTTGGACTCCTGGTCGAAGAACAGGCTGAGGTCGCCGCCGTCGGTGACCTTCTGGACGTAGCCGGTGCTGGTGCTCGTGAGGCTGTCCAGGCTGTCGGTCTCCGTCCATGCGCCGGCGGACCACGTGAGGCTGCCGGTGCCGCCACCCCAGGTGCCGGAGGTCTCGAAGTTGTCGCCGATGGTGTCGGGGTCGTCGGTCGGGGCGGTGACGGTGGTGGAGTCCCAGGTGAGCCCAGCGGCCAGCGGGTCGGAGACGTCCACCGGGGCCATCTCCGAGGTGGACGTGTTCTCGATCTCGATGGTGTAGGTCAGCGTCTGCCCAGGCTCCACCGGGTCGCCGCCCGAGTCCGAGGTCTTGGTGACCCTCAGGCCATCGACGGGCACGCAGCCGCTGTCGGCACCGTTGGCGTCGGTGAGGATGGTCTCCCGCTCGCTGGTGACCAGCGCCCGGTTGCAGATGGCCGTCGTGCCGGAGAACCCGGGGTCGACGATCGTGTCGAAAGTGACCGTGACCTGCCCGCCGACCGCGATGCTGGCGGCGAGCAGGCGGCCGCTCTCGTCGAACGGGAAGAGGCTGGTGGCGGGCGGGACCACATCGTCGGCCAACGAGGACGGGGGGTCGGTGTTGATCTGCACGGTGGACGAACCCGGCACATAGCTGACCGTCGGCGGCAGGATGTCCAGCAGCACCGGGAAGACGAGCGCGTAGTAGTCGGTGTTGGTGGCCGTGACCACCCACTGCAGGGTGTCGCCCGGGTCCACCAGCCCGTCGCCGTCGAGGTCGATGCTGATCGAGGACTCCTTGCGGATGCACAAGGCACCGCAGGCGGGGAACTGGGTCGAGCCGAGGTCGATACCCGGGTCGGCCACCGGTGTGGTGGAGGCGGGGTCTTCGCCGTACGCCAGCGAGATGCCCACTTCGTCCACGGTGTAGACCCGCGCGCCGGTCATGTCCCGGTCCGTGCCGTCGGTGATGCGGGTCATCGCCAACGCCGTGGCGATGGTGATCGTCGTGTCGTACCGCTGGCCGTTGGCGTCCACGTTGGCGCCCGTGGTGGGGTCGGCGTCGTAGTCGAGGTACAGGGTGGTCGGGGCCACGGCGGTGGCCCAGATGGGGTCGTAGCCGGCCGCCGACAGGTCCTGCGAGCCTGGCGCCCAGCCGACCACGAGGTTGTCCACCAGGAGGCGTGCGGGAAGAGGGCTGTAGCCCCAGTCGTAGTTGCGCGAGTTGCCGGAGGTCTCCCGGGTTCCGACGCCGGCGACCACGGCGAACGTCTGCGCGGAAGTGAGGCGGGCTGCCTGATTGGCCGCCAGATACGGTGCCGGGTTCAGCGTCTGCCCGGCAGGCACCGAGTAGGTGGTGGTACCCGACGGGGTGGTGACGTCGACGTTGATCGCCGACGTCTGCGGGTTGAAGATGTACAGCACGGTGGCGTAGCTGCCGCTGCCACGCGCCGTGGAAGCCGGGGCGACGTAGTCGTTCACCAGGCCTTCGGTGGGGAACACCTGGAATGAGCGGTCCTCGTAGCCCGAGCCGATCACACCGGTCATGAGGAACACCTGCACCGGCTTGGTGGTGACCACTTTGGCGCCTTGGTTCACGTTGCCGTTGACATAGATCACCTGGCCCTCACCGATGACCGTGCCGTTGTGATCGTTGGCGTCGAGGTAGTCCCCGTCGTTGTTGGCGTCGATGGACACCGACGTTCCGGCCTCGGCGGCCATCACTTCCATGCCGGTGTAGTTGAAGCTGGTGGTACCACTGCCCTGGGCGGGGGTGTTCACACCCACGGGGGCGCTGAAGTTGACACCCCAGCGCGATGTGTCGAACGCGGCAGCCATCTCGCTGTGCAGCGCGTCGATGGCCGTCGGCCAGGTGGCGTGGGTGACGGCCAGGCCCTCGGTGGAGGACAGCTTGTCCCGACCGTCGAACACCACTATGCCCGTGGTGCGCGGGGTGGCAACGACGCCCGGAACGACAGTCGTCGAGTTGTTGAGCCGCAGTACCGCACCTGCGGGGAGGTAGTCCCCGGCACAGCGAGCGGGCACGCAGTAGGTGGCGGCGTCGCCGTTGGCGGTGTTGCCGTCGCCGAGCAGCAGGGTGGTCGCCTGGGTGCGATCGTTCGCCAGCGGCTCGTAGCCGTCTTCCCAGTGGTCGTAATAGATGATCGCACCCTCGGCGCCGATGGTGACCGACGTGGTGGACGACAGGTTGGTGCCCGTTCCGCTGTTCACGGCAAACAGTGCGGCGCGGGCGTTGTCCTCGAACAGGGGGACGTAGAAGGTGCTGATGATCGTCTCACCAGCGGCGTGAACGGGCGCGACGACGCCCAGCGTCGTCCATGTGCAGGCGCCCGCGATGAGCGCCGCGACCACACCGGCGCCGATGCGCCGGTCGTTCCCTTGTCTGCGCGTCACCGCAACTCCTCCCGTTACCGGCCCGAATAACACTAGGCATCGGTTGCGAACGCAATTTCCTGGAGCCTACTGGCGAGATTCTTCAAGAATTGTGATGCTCCGACACAACTGATAGTGTATTTAGTTTCTCAGCGACGGGCTGCCAGTCGGGCTAGATAGCTGCGCCGAGTCAGGCCTCGGGCCTGCAGATGTGCCCTGGAGGGCCACAGCAAGCCCGCCGCGAAGCCGGCCGAACGCAGGGGTCGGCGCAGGCTGAGCTGGCTCCCCGCCTGACGGCGGTAGGCACGCTCGTCCCGGGCCAGCCACGCCTGGTCCGCCTGGAGCTCCTTGGGCTGCGCGGAGCCGGCAGGGTCCCAGGCACGCCAGGCGTCGGGAAGGCAGGCTCCGTCGGGGGCGGCCCAACGCAGTGCGGCGTCCACCACCGCCGGGCTCCAGCCGTCCACCCAGTGGGGCGCGAGGTCGCTGGGTTTCACCTGCGAGGCCAGCAACAACACGTCTCGCCGGTGCCGGCCGCCCCGGGTGGCCCCGAGCACCGCGTGGACGCAGGCGTGCAGAAAGCGGTGTGCGTCCGCCAGCGCCACAAGGTCGTGCCCACCCACCCGGAACGGGCGGCCGGCCTGGAACAGGCAGGCCGGGCGCAGGCGGGCGCCGATCGGCCCGGCGGCCAGCAGGCGGTGCAGGTCGACCTGGATGCCGGACGGGTGCGCCAACGTGATGCCCTGAGCGAAACGATCCGCCCACCAGCCGCGCACCGGCGGAACGACGGGGTGCGTGCCGCAGCGGGCAGCCACCACACGGGCCGCCTCCATCAACCGGTCGGCCGGGACGAGAAGGTCGACGTCGCTGTAGGCCCGCCACGCCGGGTCGGGCTCGTCCAGCGAGGCGATGGCCGCCCCCTTCAACACCCGGGTGGGAATGCCGGCGTCGTCGAGCGCTCCCCAGATCTCCAACAGCACGGCATCCAGGTGGACGACACGAGCCATCAGCGCGGCCCAGCGAGTGGTGACTCGCTGCTGAGACGCGGGGCTGAGGAGCACATGCCCGCGCTCGGCTGCCGCGCCGAGGAGGCATGCCGCGCCCTCGTGGTCCGGTAGGGCCAGCAGGGCATCGACCAGCGCGTCGTCGAGTTGCCCGGGTTCGCCGGGGTCCATCAGCCCGAGCGCCGTGAGCCGGTGGAGATGCGCATCCGCCGTCATGCCACCACCTCGACGAGGCCGAGGGGAACGAGTGCGGCGATCAGGTCGGTGAGGTCGCGGCGCACGTCCGCCGGTGAAGCACCGGTCGCGGCGGCGAGTTCCGCAGCCAGCTGGTCGATCGACTGCGGGGCCGCGAGGGCTGCCCATACCAGTGGCGCCGACCCGCCGATCGTGGTCGGTTCGTTCGGCGGCACCGCCGCGACCACGAAGGAGCCAGTGGCCCGCCACACGGCCTGGGGGGCGCGGCGGGAGTGCGGCCCGGTCACTGCCCCACCCGCCCCGGCCACGGTGGCAACCGTTGCACCAACGCCACGAGGGCGCCCAGCTCGTCGCTGCCCACCGAGAGCCCGGCGTCGGCGTGCCACGCCCCGGCCAGGAGCGGCGCGGCGTGGGCCACCGTCCGTGCCACGTCGGCGCGGGCCGGCAGCTCGCCGTCCAGCCACCAGCCGCCGAGAGGAAGGGTGAGGGGCCGACGTCCGTCGCCGAGCGGGGCGGGCACGGTGGCTGTCAACGCCGCGGGGTCGACCAACACCGCCGGCACGAACAGTGGCTGCCACCCGAGACGGGCCAGGGCTCGGGCCGAGGTGCGGTCCAGCGTGTTGGCCGCGGCGATCGCCAGCTGCCCGTCCCGGACGAGCGGAAGGCCGCTCAACCAGAGGACACCGGCAGGCGCGGTGGCGGTGGCGGTGGCGGTGGCGGTGGCGAGGGTACGCAGCAGGCCGTCCACCAGGGCGTCGGGGTCAGCGGAGCGGCCGAGGACCCGAGTGCCGTGCTGCAGCGTGGGGAGCGCCCTGGGCTCGCCCCGTCCCATCGGAGCAGGCGGGTGCAGGGCCAAGCCGAAGTCGGCGGGGCCAGGGTGCGGGAGGTCGGTACGCCACGGCTGCAGCAGGGCGGCGACAGTGGGGTCGTCGGTGCCCACAGCGACCACGGTGTCGTGAACGAGGAGTGTGAGGGAGTGCGGCCACACGGGCTGCCGGCACCCGCCTCAAGTGTCCGGGGGAGGCAGGAGGAAGCGCGGCGGGCTCGGGCTCCGCGGCAATGCGGGCGCCGCCTCATGCCCGATCAGGTCGGCAGGGGGCACCACCATCCAGGTGGACTGCCAGGCCTCGATCACCGGCAGGCAGTCCGCCTCCACCCGCGCCAGAGGCACGCAGAACGCATCGGCGAGGTCGGCGAAGATCTCGGCGAGCGGGCTCTTCCCGTCGAGGCACTGCCACAGCAGGGTTGCCGTCGGGTCCAGCACGTGGGCGGCACGGAGCGCCGGGTGGAAGACGACCGCCTCGGTGCCGGCGAGGGCCCACGCCACGTCGCCGTGCTGGAGCACGTCGTGCGCCGACGCCATGGGGCCTACGCCAACCCCGACAGCTTCACGGCCTCGGTGTAGAAGTTGGACGACTCGCGCAGCACGGCCGGGCTGGCGAAGGCGGCGATGCCACCGTCCTGCAACACCATGATCCGGTCGCACTGCTCCAGCGTGCTCAAGCGGTGGGCGATGACGAGCACGGTCTTGCGGCCGCGCAGGCGGTTGAGGGAGTCGCGGACGACGGTCTCGCTCTGCGCGTCGAGCGCGCTGGTCGGTTCGTCGAGGATCACCACCTGCGGGTCGCCCACGAGGGCCCTGGCGATGCACACCCGTTGCTGTTGGCCGCCGCTGAGGCTGCTCCCCCGATCGCCCACCTGATGCGCGTAGCCCTCGGGGAAGGCCATGATCTCGTCGTGCAGGCCGGCTTCGCGGGCGGCGGCCTCCACCTGCTCCTGGCGGACACCCTCGCGGAAGAAGCGGATGTTGTCCGCCACCGTGCCGTGCACCAACGCCGGTGTCTGCGGCACGAAGGTCACGTGCCGCACCCAGTCCGCACGGCGGAGGGTGCGGATGTCCCGCCCGTCGGCCAGCACCTGCCCGACGGTGGGCTCGCGCAGACCGAGGAGAAGTTGCACCATCGTGCTCTTCCCACCGCCGGACGGGCCGACGATGCCCACCAGTTCGCCGGGCGCGATCTCGGCGTCGATGGAGTGCAGCACGGGCTGGCCGGGCTCGTACTCGAAGCCGATGCCATCGAGGCGCAGGGTGCCGACACGGTCCACCGGGTCGCCCGCGGTGCCGTACTCGCTGGCGGAGTAGCGCTCCACCTCGGCGAACACGTCGACCACGTGCGGTAGCGAGGCGGAGATGCCGGAATAGGCCTGCTGCACCTGCTGGCCGTACCCGAGGGAGCGCAACATCACCAACATCACCGCGCCGAGCGAGGTGAGGCTGGCGGTGTTCCACACGCTGGCCAGGCCGACGGCGCCGACCAGGGCGATGTACGCCAGGCCCGTGTACAGCGCCGGCACCAGCCCGCGCGAGAGCGCAAGGCGCCGTGCCGATTCCACACCGTGCTCGTGCAGGGCCGCGAGGCGCGCCTCCACCGCGGGGCCGACGTCGAACACGTGCACCGCCATGCCCAGCCCGGAGGCTTCGGCCACGGCCAGAGAGACGCTCATGCCGTCGTCGGCTGCGGCGCGAGCGCGCCGATGCACGGCCCGCCGCAGGGGGCGCAACAACACTCCGAGCACGATGAGCGTGAGCACGGCGATGACGGTGCCCATGGGGTCCACCCCGGCGGCGAGCACCAGCAGCGCCGCCAGGCTGCAGGCCGCGGCAAGGCCACCGGCCACGCTGCCGACCAGCGACGAACCGGCATGGGAGTAGTTCATCACCAGCTCCTGCAACTTGCCGGTGCGGCTGGCCTGCTGCGCCGGCCAACTGGCCCGCAGGAACGCACGGCTGAGGCGCTGCCGAATGTCCCGGGTGACCTCGGCATTGAGCGTGGCGCTGAGCCAGTTGGCCACCACCGACATCACGATCCGCACCACCACCAGGCCGAGCGCCAAGGCGACGGTGCCGCCGACGGAGAAGCGCACACCGGCCACCGTGCCGATCTCCTTCTTGCCGTTGGTGATGGCGAACGCGGCGCGGGTGAGCACCACCAGGAACACGGCTTCGGCGAAACCGCCGACCACGGCGGCGGCGGCAAGGAAGGCCAGACGCACCCGATGACCGAGCAGAAGTGTGGAGAAAATCGAGCGTGTCGATGGGTTCATGAGCAGGTGCGACGGGTGGCGGGGGCCCGTCACGGCGACTGTAGGCCGGGCCGCTTCGCGAGCCGCGCATCTCCCGGTCGAGCCACCCGCATGGCGTGCGCCAAGATGAACGCCATGAAGGTCGCCCTCACTGTCAACGACTTCCTCCGCCGTGCCGAGCAGGTGTATCCGAACCGGGTCGGGGTGGTGGACGAGCCCGTCCAGCCGGCCGCGAGCTGGGGCGAGTACACCTACGGGGAGATGGCGCGCAAGGCCCGCGCCATCGCCGCCGGGCTCGACGCCCTGGGCATCGGCGAGGGCGAACGGGTGGCGATGGTCAGCCACAACTCGGCCCGCCTGCTCACCTACCTGTTCGGCGTCAGCGGTTCCGGCCGGGTGCTGGTGCCGATCAACTTCCGCCTGGTGGCCGAAGAGGTCAAGTACATCGTGGCCCACTCCGGCGCCAGGGTGCTGCTGGTGGACCCCGAGCTCGAGGCCGAGATGGCCGACGTGGAGTGCGAGTTCAAGTTCACCATCGGCGCCGATGCGGACGACGCGCTGATGCGCTTCGACGCGGAGCCCCAGGCGTGGGAGTACGACGAGGACGCCACGGCCACGATCAACTACACGAGCGGCACCACGGCCCGGCCGAAGGGCGTGCAGCTCACTCATCGCAACATCTGGCTCAACGCCACCACGTTCGGCTGGCAGCTGGGCATCAACGACCGCGACGTGTACCTGCACACGCTCCCCCAGTTCCACTGCAACGGGTGGGGCGTGCTGTACGCCGTCACCGGCATGGGCGGCCGGCACATCATGCTGCGCAAGGTGGACGGGGCCGAGATCCTGCGGCGCATCGAGCAGCACGGGGTGACGGTGCTGTGCGGCGCGCCAGCGGTGGCCAACGCCATCCTCGACGCCGCTGCCAACTGGGAGGGCGAGATCCCTGGCCGCAACCGGGTACGCATGGTGTGCGCCGGCGCTCCCCCGCCCACGAAGACGATCGAGCGGATGGAGACGGAGCTGGGGTGGGAGTTCATCCAGATCTACGGCCTCACCGAGACCACTCCCCTGCTCACGATGAACCGCACCAAGGCCGAGTACGACTCGCTCTCGCCCGCCGAGCGCGCCGTCAAGCTCAGCCGGGCCGGCGCACCCGCCATCGGTGTGGAGGTGCGCATCAGCCCCGACGGCGAGGTGCTGGCCCGCGGCAACCACACCATGGGCGGCTACTGGGCGCAGCCGGAGGCCACCGCGGATGCCATCCACGCCGCCGGCGACCTGCCCGACGGCCCCCAGTGGTTCCACACGGGCGACGGCGGCTTCCTCGACGACGAGTACTACGTCACCATCAGCGACCGCAAGAAGGACGTCATCATCTCCGGCGGCGAGAACGTCAGCAGCATCGAGGTCGAAGACGTGATCTTCAGCCACCCCGAAGTGGCCGAGGTGGCCGTGATCGGCGTGCCGGACGACAAGTGGGGCGAGCTGGTGATGGCGCTGGTGGTCCCGACCCCAGGCTCGGCTCTCAGCGAGCAGGCCGTGATCGACTACGCCCGCACCAAACTGGCGCACTACAAGTGCCCCAAGCGGGTGGAGCTGCGGGACAGCCTGGCCCGCACCGCCACCGGCAAGCTGCAGAAGTTCAAGCTGCGCGAGCCCTACTGGGCCAGCATGGACCGCCAGGTCCACTGACGGCACCGGGGCCGAGGGTTCGGGCCCGCGCGTTCGGGCCGGGCTCAGCTCACGCTGACGGCGCGGATGGCCTCGGAGTCGGTGCGTCGCACTGCGACATAGTTGGCGAGGCGGAAGTCCTCGAAGCGCGTCGAGTGGTCGCGAAACTCGACCCCCTCCGCGTAGAGCCGGCCCACCTTGTAGCCGTGCTCGGCGAAGAAGTCGTAGTGCGCCGCCAAGAGGTAGCGGGTGGACATGGCCCAT
>JBPOIX010000116.1:0-3120 GCA_052034175.1 Actinomycetota bacterium | reverse complement strand
CCGCGTCGAAGTCTCCGGTGACCTGCACGGTGCCCTCATAGGTCTCGGCGCCGGCCTGATCGACCGTGGCGGTGGCTTCGAGGGTGGCGATCACGCCCTCCAGTTCGGTGGCCGCGGAGTCCATGTCCACGAGCACCGTCTGGCCGACCTCCAGCTCGGCCCGATCGGACGCGCTGACCTGCTGGGTGATCGTGAACACGGGCTCGGTGAGCGTGAGGATCGGCGCGCCCTGCAGCACGAACTCCCCTTCGTCCACGTCCACCGTGCCGACGCGGGCCGGCCATTCGGCCACCACCATGTCGCTCGGCAGGAACAGCACGTCGTCGTCGATGGTCCGCAGCTCGACGGTGACCTTGGAGTGGCCGGCGGGGAGGATGACCGTGCCCGTGAGCGTCTCGTAGTCCGACCCCGGCTGGGCGGTACCGCCGACCTGGTAGTTCACCGACGTGTCGGAAGCCACCGGCGCATCGGCCACGATCGTGAACGACGTGGCGCCACCCTCGCCGATGTCGCCACCGCCGCGCAGGGTCAGCTCCGGCAGGTCGTCGCTCTCGATGGTGGATGCGGCCTGGCCCGGGCTGCCGACGGTGTAGGTGGGCTCCAGCGGCGGGTCGTCCGGGTTGGGCACCACGGCCACCACGATCCGCTCGTCGCCCTCCACCAACGCGTCGTCGCGCACCTGCACCTGCAGGGTGGCGGTGGTGGCCCCGGCGGCGATGGTGACGTCATCGGTCTCGATCCGCTCGTAGTCGTTGCCGTTGCCGGCGCCACCACCGAGGGCGATCACCAGGTCGAGGTCCTCGTTGGACTCCACGGTGGAGGTGAACGTGAAGGTGACCGCGCCGCCTTCGCGCACCACACTGGCCGACGAGCGGACGGTGATCACCGGCACGAGGTCGTCGCCGTTGGCGAGGATCGTGACGCGCGCCTGGTTCGACGGGCCGACCACATAGGTGGGGTCGTTGCCGAACTGGTCGGTGAGCGAGACGACGATCTCCTCGTCGCCCTCCCTCACCTGGTCCACGAACACGGGCACGGTGATCGTCGCCGTGGTCTGCCCGGCAGGCACGACGAGGGTGTTGTCGAAGTCGTCGTAGTCGTCACCGTCGTCCGGGTTGTCGCCACCGTTGGCGTCGCCACCGATCGTCAGGTCCACCGTGAGGTTCGCCGCCGGTGCCGGCGACGAGGTGACGGTGAACACCACCTGCCCACCCTCGTTGACGGCGGCGAGGTCGGCGGCGATGGTGATGATCGGCTTCTGCGGGGTGCCTTGCGGCTGGTGCAGCGCGCGGGTTGCGCCGGCGCTGGACGCACTGGGCACGATGGAGAACGCCACCGTGTTCGCCGTGCCGATCGTGTAGCCCGCCTGGTTCGGCGACAGGCCGATGGTCAGGGTTTCGGTGGTCTCGGGGGTGGCGCCGCCGTAGCCGTGGTCGGCCTGCCAGCGGGTGAGCGCAGCCCTGGTCTCCTCCGTGAACAGGGAGTCGACCGAGGAGATCGGGTAGCCGTCGGCTGCCAGGATGCTCTCCAGCTGGTGCACATCCGGCCCGTCGCTGCCCACGTCCAGGGTGCGGTAGAAGGCGAAGTCGCCCGCCACTGCCACCGCCGTGCGGCCGTCCAGCGCGAACAGAGGGTCGCCCACCTCGATCGTGTCGCCATCCTCGACGGCCAGGCTGCTGACCTTGCCGTCGACGGGCAGGTTGATCGTCTGGATCTCGTCGCGGCGCACCTCGCCGCCGACGGTGAGCACATCGTCGAGGTCGCGGCGCTCCACCGGGCGGGGCACGATCAACAGCTCCCGGGTCGTCTCGTCGTCCGAGGTCCACCTGCCGATCGCCAGGCCCCCCACGGCCAGGGCCGCGGCCCCGACCACGCCCATCGCCACTGCACCGACCCTCATGTCCCGTTCCTCCCCGACCGCCGCACGGCCCGGCGACTGTGTGTGCCCATCATCCGATGTTCTGCTCCGACAGGCACTGGTTGATGTCCCGCTCGTCCAGCTCGCCCTCCGCATTCTGGAACACCGCCGGTTCCAGGAGGCCGATCTCGCTGGTGGTGGTCTCCACCGTCCAGCCCTTGTCCTCCAGGCAGTCGCGCAGCCCGATGAACACCTCGTTGCGCTGCTCCACCTGCTCCGGCGTGAGGTTGGCCCGGGTGGATTGCACTTCTTGCAGGATGCTGACGATGTCGGTGCGGGCCGCGCAGGTGATGACGGTGTCCCGGTACGCGCTGTCCTGCATGGCGGGGTTGTTCGGGTCCAGCAGGTTGCCCTCGATCTGGTAGCCCTTGTCCTCCAGGCAGCCGCGGAACTCACCGAAGGCGGCGAACAGCTTCACCTCGGGCGGGCGGTCGTCCTGGTTGAGGGGGATGGTCTCGGCGGGCTCGCCACCAACCGCGTCGGTGGCGGTGGGGGCCCCGGCGGGTACGGACCCGTCACCGGGGGTGGTGGTGGTCGGCACGATCGGCAGGCGCTGCTCCAACACCTCGTCGGGCGACATCACCTGCACCTCGTCGGCGCCGCGCACGACCGTTGTGGTTCGCTCCTCGCTGCACCCGAGCACCACGATGGGGCTGAGGGCGCACGCCAGGCGGACAATCGCAGCGGCCCCTCGCATCGGGCCGCAGCGTAGTGCGCCGAGGGGTGCCGAGGGTCAGCTGTGCGTACTCACCGTGGTCGGCTGCGGCGCGGGGGTGGCCGGAGTCGGGGCTGCGGTGGCGGGGGTCGGCGCTGCCGTGGCTGCTGGCGCGGCCGTGGTGACGGGCGCCGTGGTCGTGGTGATCGTGGCCCCGGCCGGAAGGCACACCGCGTCGCCAGGCTGCAGCACGGAGGTGGCGTCGGCACCGTTGAGGCCGAACAGCGCGGACACATCGCTGCTGGAGGCGGCGGCGATGCCGTACCACGAGTCCCCCGCCAGCACGGTGTACCAGTTCGTGCAGGGCACGGTGGTGGTCGGGCCCGCCGTGGTCGCGGGCGCGGCGGTGGTTGCGGCCGTGGCGGTGGCAGCGGTGGCAGCCGGCGTCGCACCTGCGGCCGCCGTGGTGGCGGTGGCGAGGTTGCCGTCGGCGGCCGCGGCGGCCTGGGCGGCCTGGGCGGCCTGGTCATCGGCCGAGCCGCCCATC
>JBPOIX010000260.1:0-5581 GCA_052034175.1 Actinomycetota bacterium | reverse complement strand
CACTCCCGGTCCGGGTCGTACGAAACGCCTCCCGTCACCCAGGTGTCGCCGACGTGCGTGAAGGTCCCAATGGCCTGCGTGGCGGGATCCCACGTGGTGCCGTAGAGGTAGATGAGCAGTGTCGTGAGGTCACCGTCGGGGTGCTCGATGTATACACAGTTGTTGCGCAGCACCACCGTGCCGGCAAGCTCGGAGAGGAGGGTGTCGTAGTTGCCTTCCGGGCGAGGGCGGGTTTCACGAATGAGCGGGCCTTCGACGCTGGGCAGTGTGGGCTGGGCTTGGGTGACCGGCACGGTCGCATCGATGGTGCTGCCTGGCGGGGCGGTGGTGTCGTTGCCGCCACATGCGCCTGCCGTGACGAGCAGAAGTCCGGTGAGCGTGAGTCGTGCGTTGCTTCTCATGGTCCTACGTCAGCGGCGTGAGGCCGAGTTGGCGGGACTGGGCCACGAGGCGGCCGGTCGAGTCCCACACCTCGCCGTCCTCGTTGAGGAAGCCGCCCTGCACGAAGTGGCTGCGGAACACGCAGCGCACCGGGCCGGGCGCGGGGACGCCGCGGACGTGCACGGTGTACTCCACCGTGGGCACCCAGCCGGGCGGCATGTCGAGGTGGAACACGGCGGGCGGGAAGGCGTCGCAGATCAGCAGGAGGGCGAGCGTGTCGATCGGACGGCCGTCGCGGAAGGAGAACCAGCCCGCCATCTCCGGCACCCCGTTGCGATCGCCGCGGACCCAACCGCTCTGATCCGGGTGGATGCGGATGTCGAGGTGCTGGGTGAGCCCAAGCGGCACCGCCCCCTGCTGCGGGCTGCGCGGCGTGCACTCCTCGAACGAGGGCAGGTCGGGCGGGCCGACGTCGATGTGCTCGTAGCCGGCGGGCGCCGAGGCCAGATCACCGAACGCACCCACCAACTGCAGCACGGTACGGTCCCCTGCCACGACCTGGCCCGTGACCGTCGTGAAACGGCGACCCTGCTTCACCACATGGGTGTCGATCCGAGCTGGTCCGGGCTTCCCCGGCGCCAGGTAGTGGCCGGTGACGGTGATGGGGTCGGGGCGGCCGGCAGCGGCCAGCATGCCGCGGGCGGCGAGCGCCATCAGGTAGCCGCCGTTGGCGTTGCCGTTGATGTCCCAACCGTCGTGAATGGTGGTGCCGCCGTCCGCACCAACCTCGGTTGCCGTGTCGAACTCGTACATCGTCTCCGGCCCGCTCATGGCAGCCAATACTGCTGGCCGTCTGCGGCCACTGCACCATCGGCCAGCAGGCGAGCGAGATGGCGCTCGATCGAGTAGCGCTCCACCGAGTCCCCGAAGCCGGCCGGCCGCGTGCCGGCGCGGTACACGATTCCGTGCTCGTGGAGTTGGGCGAACGAACGCGGCCCGCCCGCGAGCAGGTCGATTAGGGCGCGGGTGCGCCGGTCGATGGCGCCGGCGAAGGCGTCCATCGCGGTCGCGAAGGTGGCGTGGCCGTCGATCACGCCCTTGTGGTGGAACGTCACATAGTGCTGCGCCTCGATCTCGCGCACCATCTTCAGCGTGGCGTCGAACTCCTCCAGGCTGCTCACGGCATCCCCGTAGTAGGGGCCGAAACCGGTGAGGTCGATGTCGCCGATCACCAGCACCCCGTCCGGCTCGATGAGGTACACGCTGTGGCCGCCGGTGTGGCCGGGTGCATGGACGAGCCGCACCGTCGCCCCGCCGAGGTCGACGACGTCCCCATCCTGCAACCCGGTGGCCTGGGGCCAACCGACGAAGAAGAACCGCTCGCACACGATGCGCGTCATCTCCTCCGCAGCGGCGCCGGCCAGCCCGTACAGCCGCATCAGCCCTTCCACGCTGTGCAAGGCCTCCAGGTCTGCCTCGTGCACGCTCAGCTCGGCCCACTCCACAGCCGAAACGCCGGCCACATGGTCCTCGTGGGCGTGGGTGAGCAACACCCGGTCCACCTTCAACCCGGCGCCCCGGGCGGAGAGGGCGGGGTCGATCGCCACCGAGCCGGCCCGGCCGCGCACGAGCACGGTGTTGCCATCCGGGTACTTGCCCTGCTCTGCCCCGAACAGGACGGTGGTGTGCGGGCCCAGCGCTCGCGTCTGGCTCGGGGCTGGTGCCGTCATGGTGGCGACGGTAACCCACCCGACCCGCCGCACTCGGCTCGTCGTCACCCGGTGACGCGCCGAAACGGCGCGTACGGGGGTGACATGGTCGCAAGGGAAACGCGCTTGCCCCTCACCGGGAGGGCGGGCGTAGGCTTTCCCCCGTGACGAACCAGGCCTTCCCTCGCCGAATGTGCACCGGCTGCTGACCCAGTCGTTGTCCGCCATTCCTCGAAAGGTCCTCCCATGAGCCGCTTCTACGTCACCACCCCCATCTACTACGTCACGGCCAAACCCCACCTGGGGCACGCCTACACCACGATCATCGGCGACGCCCTCGCCCGCTGGCATCGCCTGCTCGGCGACGACGTCCACTTCCTCACCGGCACCGACGAGCACGGCCAGAAGGTGCAGGAGTACGCCGACGCCGCGGGCAAGAGCCCGCAGGAGTTCGTCGACGAGATCGCCCCCCTGTACGCCGAGGCGTGGCGGCGGTTGGGCATCACCAACGACGACTTCATCCGCACCACCGAGGAACGCCACAAGATCGGCGTGGCCGAACTGCTGCAGCGCTGCTACGACGCCGGCGACATCGAGCTCGACGTGTACAAGGGCAAGTACTGCGTGCCCTGCGAGGAGTACTACACCGACGAAGAGCTCGACCCGGGCGACCTGTGCAAGATCCACAAGCGGCCCGTGGAGTACTACGAGGAGGAGAACTACTTCTTCCGTCTCAGCCGCTTCCAGGACCGCCTGTTGCAGTGGTACGCGGACCACCCGGGCGCCATCCAGCCCGAGTTCCGCGGCAACGAGGCGCTCGGCTTGATCCGCGGTGGGCTGCGGGACTTCAGCGTCAGCCGCACCACCCTCAAGTGGGGCATCCCGCTGCCGTGGGACCCGAAGCATGTCGCCTACGTGTGGTTCGACGCGCTGAGCAACTACATCACCGCCGTCGGCTACGGCAGCGACACTGACCGCTTCAACGAGTGGTGGCCGGGCATCCACCTCATCGGCAAGGACATCATCCGTCACCACTGCGTGTACTGGCCGGCGATGCTGATGAGCGCCGGCCTGGAGCCGCCCACCGCATGGGGTGTGGGCGGCTGGCTGCTCGTGGGCGGCGAGAAGATGAGCAAGACCAGCGGCAACGTGGTGAACCCGCTCGACCTCATCGACGACATCGGCGTCGACGGCTTCCGCTACTACGTGCTGGCCGAGACGCCGTTCGGGCAGGACGGCGATTTCACCTACGAGGGCCTCATCGGCCGCTACAACAGCGACCTGGCGAACAACCTCGGCAACCTCGCAGCCCGCGTGGCCACCGTGGTCGGCAAGAAGTGCGACGGCGTCGGCCCGGCCCCGAGGGCGGATTCCCCGCTCGCCGCCGCGGCGGTCACCGCCTACGAGGCCACCGCCGCCGCGTGGGACGAATTCGCCCCTAGCCGTGCGCTGGACGCCACCTGGCAATTGATCCGCGCGACGAACGCCTACCTCGAGGCGAACGAACCGTGGAAGGCGGAGCCCGGCCCCGCGGTCGATGCCGTGATGGGCGACGCGCTGGAGGCGCTGCGCATCGTGGCCGTCCTGGCCTCCCCCGCCGTGCCCGGCTCCGCGCAAGCGGTGTGGGAGCGCCTTGGCCTGCCCGGTCAGGTGACGGATCAGCGCCTGCCGCACGCCGCGGCGTGGGGCGGCTACCCGGGCGGCCTCACGGTTACCAAGGGCGACCCCCTGTTCCCGAGGCGCTGAGCGGGGCAACGGGCGATGGCGCTGCAGGGCCTGGTGGACACCCACTGCCACCTCTACGACACGCGGGGCGTGCCGCTGGCCGATGTGCTGGCGGCCGCCCAGGCGGCCGGCGTGGCAACGATGGTGAACGTCGGCTGCGACGCCGCCACCACCGCGTCGGCCATCGATGTGGCCGAGCAGCACGACCACATCTGGGCCACCGCCGGCCTGCATCCGCACGAAGCGAAGCACGGTGTGGAAACCATCGTGCCGTTCCTCGACCACCCGAAGGTCATCGCCGTCGGCGAGGCCGGGCTGGACTACTACTACGACCACTCGCCGCGGGCCGAGCAGCGGGCCGCGTTCGCCGCGCAGATCCAGCTGGCGCACGAACGCCAGCTGCCGCTGATCATCCACACCCGCGACGCCTGGGAGGACACCTTCGACGTGCTCGCCGCCGAGGGCACCCCGGAGCGAACGGTGTTCCACTGCTTCACCGGCGGGCCGGACGAAGCGCGCCGCTGCCTCGCCCTCGGCGCGTTTCTCAGCTTCAGCGGCATCGTCACGTTCAAGACAGCCGTGGACCTCCACGCGGCGGCGGTGTTGTGCCCCACCGATCGCCTGCTGGCGGAGACCGACAGCCCGTACCTCGCGCCCGTACCTCACCGGGGGCGGACGAACCAGCCGGCCTACGTCGCTCACGTCGTGGAGCACCTCGCGGCGCTGCGTCACACGAGCGCAGAGGCCGTCGCGGCCGAGACCACGGCGAACGCCTGCCTTGCCTTTCCGGCGCTGCGTCCCTAGCCTTTTCCTGACGGGTGTTTCGGCGGGCGTCCGCTGGCACCCGCCCATCCACGAATGAACACCTTCGACCGCCGCCGAGTGGCCCTCGCCTCCATCGTCACCTTCGTGGCGTTGCCGGCCCTGTGGGTGCTCAACCGCGAGCCCGGCACGGCCGGGACCACGGCCACCGCCGGCGTGGGCGGCCCGGTGGGCGACAACAGCGCACCCTCCACCTCCGCGTACTCACCGGAGCTCCCGGCCTTCGTGGGCGGCGACGACGTACCCGTGCCGCCGGCCGTGATCGATGTGGCCGTGCCACCCGGCCCGGGCGTCAACGAAACCACCGCCCGCGCCAGCTACAGCCGGTACAACTCGGCCGGCCGGCCGTGCACCACCCTGCTCGCGCCGGACGGGGTCACGATCACCGTGCTCAACGTGGACAACGGGCAGAGCACCACGTGCACCAATACCCTCGGCAAGGCCATTCCGCCTGGGGCGGACATGGTGCTCGATACAGCGATCTACAACGAGATCGCCAACCTCGCCGACGCCCCCGTCCCCGTACGCATCACCTGGTAGCGCGTGCACAACCGCGGCGACATCAATGAACTGCTGACGCGTGGGGGCCTGGCACCCCGGCGCGACCTGGGCCAGAACTTCGTCGCCGACCCGAACACCGTGCGCCGCATCGCCCGCCTCGCGGAGGTCGGCCCGGGTTCCAGGGTCGTCGAGATCGGAGCCGGGCTCGGCTCGTTGACGCTGGCGTTGGCCGAGACCGGCGCCGACGTGTTGGCCGTGGAAGTCGACCGCGGAGTGGTGCCCTTGCTGCGCGAGATCGTCGCCCCCTGCGCCAACGTGCGCGTGGTGGAAGCCGACGCCACCAGCCTGGACTGGGCCGCGCTCCTCGGCGAGCACGACGACTGGGTGCTCGTGGCGAACCTGCCGTACAACGTGGCCACGCCGCTGTTGTGCGACCTGCTCGA
>JBPOIX010000318.1:0-29589 GCA_052034175.1 Actinomycetota bacterium | reverse complement strand
GGCGACGGCCCGCAGACCTACCGCCGGGACACCAACGTCATGCCCCAATGGGCCGGCTCCTGCTGGTACGAGCTGCGCTACCTCGACCCCACCAACGAGAACGCATTCGTCGCCCCCGAGAACGAGGCCTACTGGATGGGCCCGCAGGGCACCAAGGCCGACGGCACCGCCCACCCCGGTGGCGCCGACCTCTATGTCGGCGGCGTGGAGCACGCCGTGCTGCACCTGCTGTACTCCCGCTTCTGGCACAAGGTGCTCTACGACCTGGGCCACGTCAGCTCCGTCGAGCCGTTCCACAAGCTGTTCAACCAGGGCTACATCCTGGCCGCCGCCTACACCGACGAGCGCGGCATGTACGTCGACGCACACGCGGTGGAGGCCACCGACGCCGGCTACGCCTACGAGGGCCAGCCAGTCACCCGCGAGTACGGCAAGATGGGCAAGAGCCTGAAGAACGCGCTCGACCCGATGGACCTGTGCGGGGAACTGGGCGCGGACACCCTGCGCCTGTACCTGGAGAGCATGGGTCCGCTGGACGCCAGCCGCCCCTGGGAGAGCAAGGACGTCGTCGGCGTGCACCGCTTCCTGCAGCGGGTGTGGCGCAACATCATCGACGAGGACACCGGCGCCGTGCGCACCCTGGCCGACGCCCCCGCCACCGAGACCGAGCGCGTCCTGCATCGCACCATCGCCGCCGTGCGCGAGGAACTGGACAACCTGCGCTTCAACACGGCCATCGCCAAGCTGATCGAGCTCAACAACCACCTCACCAAACTGGGCGGCTGCCCCGCCACGATGGCCGACGCGTTCGTCACCATGGTGGCCCCGTTCGCCCCGCACATCGCCGAAGAGCTGTGGTCCCGCCTCGGCCACACCGAATCCGTCACCTACGCGCCCTTCCCCGTCGCCGACCCCGCACTGCTGGTGGCCGACACCGTGGAGTACCCCGTTCAGGTCAACGGCAAGGTGCGAGGCCGCATCACGGTTGCGGCGGACGCCGACAACGCCACCGTCGAAGCCGCGGCCATGGCGGACGACAAGGTCCAGGCCGCACTGGCCGGCGGCACGCCGAAGAAGGTCATCGTGGTGCCCGGCCGCATGGTGAACATCGTCGCCTGAGGCGACCTTGTGGTTCGCTCAGGCGAGCTTGAGGAAGAGCTTCTCGACCTCAGCGGGGTCGAAGCCTGCTTCGGCGGCCTTCTCCGGGTTGTTCAGGCAGGTCACCATGCCGGTGGCGAGCAGCTTGAAGCCCACTTGGTCCAGTGCCTTGCCGGCCGCGGACAGCTGGGCCACGATCTCGCGGCACTCGCGGCCGTCTTTGATCATCGCCTGCAAACCGCGAACCTGACCCTCGATTCGGGCCAGACGCCGGCACAGATCAGCGGTGGTGTCGTCGGGCAACTGCATGGCAAACACAATACCCCCCATGGTGTCCTAGTGGGTGAACGAGACGTTCGGCAGCACCTTGCCGAGCCACTTCGGCAGGTACCAGTTGCGGTCGCCGAGCATGGCCATCGTGGCGGGCACGATGAGCACCCGGACCACGGTGGCGTCGAGCAGCACGGCCAGCGCCAGCGTGATGCCGAGCTCGGTCGGCGGGATCGGCCCCGTGACGCCGAATGCCACGAAGACCACGATCATGATCAGGGCCGCGTTGGTGATCGGCCGGCCGGTGCGGGCGATGCCTTCGCGCACCGCGGTGTTGGTGTCGCCCGTGGCCTCGAACCGCTCGCGGATGGCCGCCAGCAGGAAGAGCTGGTAGTCCATCGACAAGCCGAACAGCAGGGCGAAGAAGAACAACGGTGCCCAGGCATCGATGAAGCCCTGCGACTCGATGCCGATCAGCCCGGCACCGATGCCGTGCTGGAACACGATGGTGGCGAACCCGAACGCTGCGCCCACTGTGAGGAGGTTCATCAGCACGGAGAACACGGCGACCACGAGGCTGCGGAACACGACCAGCAGCAGCAGGAAGGCCACCAGCAGGATCAGCCCGATCGCCAGCGGGGCCTTGCCCGTGAGGGTTTCGGAGAGGTCGTGGTTCTGGGCCGCCGGCCCGCCGACCTTGGCCGACGGTGCGGCATCGGCCATCACCGCCCTCAGGTCCTGCACCATCGCCGCGGTGGCGTCGTCGTCCACTGCGGTGGAACCGGTGACGCGCACCACGGTCCGGCCGCTGGCAGCCGGTTCCGCCACGACCCGAGCGTCGACCACGCCGGCGACACCCGTTGCGGCCTCGACCACCGCCTGCGCTTCCGCGGCGTCCACCGTGATGAACGCCGGGGCTGCGGCGCCTTCACCGTAGGACGCAACCAGAGTCTCGTAGCCGTCGCGGCTCGTGCGGCCTTCATCCACCACCCGCGGGCCGGGCATGCCGAGCTTCATCCCGATGGCCGGCGCAGCCAGTGCCAGCAGGAGGGCGACGCCGACCAGCAGCGTCAGCTTCGGGCGGCGCAGCGAGGCCGCAGTGAGGCGCGCCCAGCGGCCCTCGGCGGCGATGTCCGGGTCCTCATCGTGGTGCGGGTGCTTCGACTTCCGTGTGTGCAGCACACGGTCCCCCAGCGCCACCAGCACGGCGGGCAGCAACGTCAGTGATGCCATGGCCACGGCCACGACCGACAGGATCATGCCCAACGCCATCGAACGGAAGACCATCACCGGCACCACGAACACCGCGGCGAGGGAGAACACCACGGTGAGCGCAGAGAGGAAGACCGCCTTGCCGGCGGTGCCCAGCGTGTTGGCAATGGCGTCCGTGATGTCCGCACCTTCGGCGCGTTCTTCCCGGTAACGGCTGACGATGAACAGGCTGTAGTCGATGCCCACGGCCAGGCCGATCATCATCGAGAAGTTCATCGACCACACGGACAGCGGCATCTGCATGCCGAGCAGGTGCAGCGAGGCGAAGCCGACGGCAATGCCGGCGACGGCCAGCAGCAGCGGCAGACCGGCGGCCAACAGGCTGCCGAACGCCACCAGCAGCAGGATCATGCTCGGCAGGCCGGACAGCAACTCGGCCTTGTGGAGCGCCTCCTCGTTGCTGCGGTTGAAGTCGCTCCACACCGCCCATTCGCCGGTCACATCAGCCGTCGTTCCGTCGGCGAGCGTGAGGTCGCCGACGAAGTCACCGAGCTCCCCGGCGGACTCCGGCAGGTCGGCGTCCTCTTGGGCTTCCAGTGCCACCGGGATCAGCGCCGTGCGGCCGTCCTGGGAGAGCAAGCCGGCCTCCAGGGGCATCTGCAGCGGGTCCACCACCTGCACTGCCCCCGGGGCGTCCGCCAGCGATGTGACCAGCGCCTGCAGGCCGGCAGGGTCGTCGGCCAGCGGCGCCTCCTGCTGGTAGACCACGAACGCCGCCTCGGCGCCCAAGGCCGCAAAGTCGCTCCGCAGCTCGTCGCGCACCTCCTGCGACGTGCTGCCCTGGGCCTCCCAGCCGGCGCCGGAGAGTGCGCCCGTGAGGGTGATGGCCAGTGGTGCGGCAGCAAGAGCCACCAGCAACCACACGAGCATCACCGCCTTGCGATGCACCGCACTGAACCGCGCGATGCGCGACAACAGGCCCGGCTTGCCCTCGTGATGATGCCCACGCTCCAGGTCCGGATGCGGTTCGGCGATGACATGCTCGTCGGTGTGGATACCCATAGGGGTATACCCTACATACCCCTATGGGTATCAGCAACTTGGCCTCGGGTCACCCGAGCGCGTGCTTCTGCACCTTGCCCATTGCGTTGCGCGGCAGCGCTGCAACGATGCGCACCTCACGTGGGCGTTTGTGGACCGACAACTGCTCGGCCACGAACTGGCTGAGCGCCGCGGGGTCGATGCCCTCCCCCACCACGTAGGCCACGATCCGCTGCCCGAGGTCGGCGTCCGCCAGGCCGACCACGGCTGCCTCCTCCACCGCCGGGTGCGCCAACAGTGCGGTCTCCACCTCACCCGCGCCGACCTTGAAGCCGCCCGTCTTGATGATGTCCATCGACATCCGCCCGACGATGCGGTGAAAGCCTCCGGCGTCGACGACCGCGGCGTCTCCCGTGCGGAACCACTCCCCGTCGAACGCGGCGGCGGTGGCGTCGAGCCGGCCGTGGTAGCCGTCGAACATCGTCGCCCCGGCCACCTGCAACTCGCCCAGGGTGGCACCGTCGTGGGCGATGACGTCTCCGTCCTCACCGACCAGACGCGTGCGCACACCGGCGACCGGCAGCCCCACCCAGCCCGGCCTGCGCTCGCCGCCCGCCCGCGTCGAGAGCGTGATCAGCGTTTCGGTCATGCCGTACCGCTCCACCGGCGCATGCCCGGCCAGCTGCTGCAGCGCCTCGAACACCGGGACCGGAAGCGGCGCACTTCCGGACACCAGCAGCCGGGCGCGCCTGAGGGCAGCGGCAGCGCCCGGATCGGCGCACACGCGGCTCCACACCGTGGGCACGCCGAAGAACAGCGACCCACCGGCCTCGGCCGCCTGCGCGTAGGCGCCGGGCGTCGGCCGCACCGTGTGCCACACGCGGCTCCCTACGCGCAGGGCGCCCAGCACACCGAGGACCAGCCCGTGCACGTGGAACAGCGGCAGCCCGTGCACCAGCGTGTCCGCCGGCGTCCAGCCCCAGGCCTCCGCCACGCCATCCAGACCGGCGGCGACGGCGCGACGAGACAGCACGACGCCCTTGGGGGGCCCAGTCGTACCGGAGGTGTAGATGACCAACGCGGCCGCCTCGGCCGAGGGCTCCGGCAGCGTGAGGGAGGTGGCGTGCGACCCGCCGGGCAGGAGACGAGGCAGCGTCACGTCGGCCCAGTCAGGCGTTCCGAGAACCGCCACCGCGCCCGAGTCGCGCAGCACATGGGCGCGCTCGGCGACACCCGCGTCGTGCGGCACCGGCACCACCGGCACCCCGGCGCGCAGAGCGGCCACGATCGCGACCACGGTCTCCATCGACGAGACGGCCTCCACCGCCACGGCTGGCAGACCAGCCATCTGCCCGGCCATCGCGTCCGCCCGGCGGGCGAGGTCGGCCCACGACGACGCCTGGTCGCCGACCCGCACCGCATCGGCGAGGTCGCCGAGGCGCCCGGTGAGCGCGGGCAGCAACTCGCTCATCGCGTCACCCTGCGTTCCACAGCACCGGGAAGAGTGGGTGGTCGAGCGGCGCCCCATCCGCCAATTCGGACTCCAGGCCGGCAAACGGAGGCGACGTCACCCATGGCCGCACCGCGTGCACCATGTCCTCTCCGAGGAAACGCAGCGAGAGCACCCGCCGGTGACTCGGACCGCTGACCCCACCGGCTGCATGGAGGGTGAGCATGTGGAAGCACACCGCGTCGCCCGGCTCCAATGCCCACCCGACCTGAGGGAAGCGCTCGTGATCCGCCTCGACATCGGGGAGATCCCGCAGGGTGCCTTCGGGGAACCACTTGGCCTGCCCGTCCTTGAAGGTGCGCGGCATGTACCACGGCCCCAGGTGCGAGCCCTTGATGAACTCCAAGGTGCTCTCCCGAGGCACCGGGTCGACAGGAATCCACATGCTGATGTTCAGCCGGCCGTCCACGTTGTAGTACGGCAGGTCCTGATGCCACGGGGTGCGCTGGCGGGTGCCGGGCTCCTTGTTGAGCACATGGTCGTGGTAGAGCCGTACGGTCTGCGCACCCATCAGGGTGCCGGCGATCGCGGCCGCGTCGGTCTCCCGAATGAAGCGCTCCAGCGCGGGGATGCGCTGCCAACTGCAGAAGTCCTCGACGAAGGCGCCGTCGCTCATCTCGCTGGCGCGCTTCGCCAGGGGCGACAGGTCGGCAAGGTTGGCGTCGATCCCGTCGCGTGCCCACCCCATCTGCTCTGCGGTGAACGCGCCGCGCACACAGCACACTCCGTCGCGCCAGAAGTCCCCGTCGACGTTCAATGCCTGCATGCTCGACCCTCCGTACCTTCCTCGCGCCCCCAGCCGGTGGACGCGGTTCGACATCTTCCTAGCCGGTCGGCTCGGCGCAGCACCACTCACCGGCGCGGCAACGCCTCGGCCACAACTCCACCCCGATAGGGTTCGCTCGCTCGGAGCGGAAGGCGGCGATGGAACGTGCGAGTGCGCGTGCGATATCTGTACACGTTCAAGGCACCTGCCGGCGCCCTTGCCGCAGCCCTGGCGCAGGGTGCCACGGCGATCACCAACGTGGCCTACGACCTGCAGACGGAGCGACTCGGCGATTCCGGAGCCGATGCGTTCACCGACTTGGAGACGGCGAGGTACCCCGACCGGCCCGATCTGATCGTGCACCGCGGCCGCTACTCCGGGCTCACCGTCGTGTCCGCCGCGGCCGAGGTGGACACCGCTGACCTGTTGCAGACGGAGCAGGACCGCACCGCGGACATCGTCGACTTCGTGGCCACTCGGGTGGGCGCGGCGGAGGCCCCCGAGTTGCAGTGGGTGCACCGTCTGATCGTCGCCGACAGCGACGCGGTCGCCGACGTCCAGGAGGCGGTCCTGCCGCTGGCCTACCACCCACCCCAACCGCTCAGCCGGGGAGGTGCGTGTGTGATGGGCCGCGGGTACTCGGCGGTCTTCACCCGCCACGACGACCAGATCGACGCCGTCGAACTCGGGCTGGTCTCTGCCACCCAGGTCCACATGATGGTCGATACCGCCTCCCGCGAGGCCGCCTCGCTGCTCACCGAAGTCGAGCCCGGCCACACCCCGACGGAGGCGGCGGCGAATGCACTGGCTCGCCGCGCGGGTGCACTCATCGTCCGGGTGCGCCACATCGCCGAGTTCGCCCGCCGCCTTCGAGTGTCCCTTCAGGACGCACGAGGTGTGGCGTTCGAAGCCACCATCCACACGTGGGGCGTCGGCTCGGAGCTCAACGAAGTCACGGATCGCGTGGACGCCTGCGTGCGCATCGTCGACGCCGTGCTGGATCGCCAGCGATCCGACCGCGAAGCGCGGCGCAACGTGCTGCTGTTCATCCTGGCGATGCTCGGCGTCGGCCAGGTGATCTTCGCCGTCTACGACTTCCTCACGGACGAGTCCACGACGGTGGGGCACTCTCCCCGGCCGTTCGTGCTGGGCGCGGCGGTGCTCGCCGTCGGGGCGCTGATCGTCGGCGACGTGCGCCGGCACAGATCTCGCCACTGACCCGGCCGATCGTTCCACATGGTGGACCAGTTCCACAGAGCGGACCCGAGTGCTACAGTCCGGACCGACTCGTCTCAGGGGGTAACCGTGTCCTTTCCGTCCGATCTGGAGATTGCTCGCGCGGCGAAACTGGCGCCATTGCAGGACATCGCCGCCCAGATGGGCATCGGCCCGCACCTGCTCGAACACCACGGCGACGACCTGGCCAAGATCCGTCTGGAAGCCATCGACGAGCTTGCCGATCGGCCCGCGGCGAAGTACGTGGTGGTCACCGCGATCACCCCCACCCCGCTCGGTGAGGGCAAGACCACCACGACCGTCGGCCTCGGCCAGGCAATGAAGCACATCGGCAAGAAGGCAGTCATCAGTCTGCGCCAGCCGAGCATGGGCCCCACGTTCGGCATCAAGGGCGGCGCTGCGGGCGGCGGGTACAGCCAGGTGATCCCGATGGAGCTGCTCAACCTGCACCTCACGGGGGACTTCCACGCCGTCACCGCGGCGCACAACCTGCTCTCGGCGATGGTGGACAACCATCTGCATCAGGGCAACGACCTCGGTCTCGACCTGCACAACATCACCTGGCGTCGCGTGCTCGACGTCAACGATCGCAGCTTGCGCAACATCATCGTCGGCCTCGGCGGGAAGATGGACGGCGTCACTCGGCAGACCGGTTTCGACATCACGGCCGCCAGCGAGGTGATGGCCATCCTCGCGCTGAGCACCTCGGTGGCGGACATGCGTGCCCGGCTCGGCCGCATCGTGGTCGGCTACACCAAGTCCGGCGAGCCGGTCACGGCCGAGCAGCTCAAGGCAGCCGGCTCGATGGCCGTGATCATGCGCGAGGCGCTGAAGCCCAACCTGCTGCAGACGCTCGAACACACGCCGGTCATCGTGCACGCCGGCCCGTTCGGCAACATCGCCCATGGCAACAGCTCCATCGTCGGCGACCTGATCGGCATCCGCGGTGGCGACTACCTGATCACCGAGGCGGGCTTCGGCGCGGACATGGGCGCCGAGCGCTTCTTCAACATCAAGTGCCGCGCCTCCGGCATGGTGCCCGACGCGGCCGTGCTGGTGGCCACCGTGCGTGCCCTCAAGGCCCACAGCGGCAAGTTCAAGATCGTCGCCGGCAAGCCGCTGCCGCCGGCCCTGCTGGCCGAGAACCCGGACGACGTGCGCGCCGGCGCGGCCAACCTGATCAAGCAGATCGAGAACGTCAAGGTCCACGGGGTATCGCCGGTGGTGGCCATCAACGCGTTCCCCGGCGACTTCGACTCCGAGCACGCGGCCATTCGCGAGATCGCCGAGAGCGTCGGTGCCCGCGTCGCCGTCAGCACCCACTTCTCCCACGGCGGCCGCGGCGCCACCGAACTGGCCCAGGCAGTGGTCGAGGCCTGCGACGAGCCGAGCAGCTTCCAGTACTGCTACGACGCCGCGGACAGCCTGACCACGAAGATCGAGAAGGTGGCGACGAAGATCTACGGCGCTGCCAAGGTCACCTACTCCGCCGCGGCGAAGACCCAGCTGGAGCGCTACGAGCACAACGGTTTCGGCAACCTGCCGGTGTGCATCGCCAAGACGCACCTCAGCATCAGCGCCGATGCCACCCTCAAGGGCGCGCCCACCGGGCACACGGTGAACGTTCGCGAGGCGCGCGCCAGCGTCGGCGCCGGCTTCGTCTACCCCATCTGCGGCGACATGACCACGATGCCCGGCTTGGGTTCCGCGCCCGCGGCGAGCATCATCGACTTCGACGACAACGGCGAGATCGTCGGACTGTCCTGAACGCCGCCGGAAGGAGCGCCAACATGATCAGCCCCCAAGGTGAATTCGAGCGCACTGCGGGCGGCGCCGTGCTGATGGACGGCATCCGCCTACGCGGGGAGATCATCGCCGGATTGCGTGCCACCATCGACGCCGCGGGCAGCCCACCCGTATGCCTCGCCACCGTGCTCGTCGGCGACGACCGGCCGAGCCAGCTGTACGTCGCCAGCAAGCGCAAGCTGGCGGGCGAGGCCGGCATGGTCAGCCGTCATGTGGAGCTGCCGGCCACGGCGTCGCAAGCAGCTGTCGAGGCTGCGGTCGCCGAACTGGCGGCGGACCCTGCGGTGCACGGCATTCTCTGCCAGCTGCCCCTCCCCGCCGGCCTCGACCCCGAGCCCGTGCTGGCGCTGATTCCTCCGGAGAAGGACGTCGACGGGCTCACGGAACGCTCGATGGGGCGCCTCGTCCGCGGCCTGCCCGGCCATGTCGGCTGCACCCCGCTCGGCGTCATGCGCCTGCTGGAGCGCTACGGCGTGGCCACCAGCGGCAAGCGGGCCACCGTCATCGGGCGCAGCACGCTCACCGGCCTCCCCCAGGTGCTCCTGCTCGGGCGCAAGGGGGTGGACTGCACAGTCACCCTGGCCCATTCCCGCACGTCCGGCGCGGACATGATCGAGGTCTGCCGTCAGGCCGACATCATCGTCGCCTGCGCCGGCCAGGCGCGGATGATCACTGCTGCCCATGTCAAGCCCGGCGCCGCGGTGGTCGACGTCGGTGTCTCGCGCACCGAGGCCGGCATCGTCGGCGACGTGGATTTCGACGCCGTCCAGGCCATCGCCGGCGCCATCACGCCGATGCCGCGGGGCACCGGGCCGATGACCATCGCCTGCTTGCTGGAGAACACCCTGTCCGCAGCACGCATGCTCGGGGCGTTCCCCGCCGGGGCCTGATGTCCACGGTCCAGTCCGTCGAGCGCGCCTTCGCCATCCTGCGTGTCCTCGCCGGCGGGCCGGCGGGTGTCACCGATCTCGGCGAGCGGGTCGGCCTTCCGAAGAGCACAGTTTCCCGCCTGCTCTCCACCCTGGAAGAGCTGGGCGCGGTGGAGCAGTTGACGGCCGGCGGCGAGTACCGCATCGGGGCCGCCATCGCCCACCTCGGCGCGTCGGCCGTGCCCGGCCGGTCGCTCGTGGCGCTGGCCCGTCCTCACCTGGCCGAGCTCAACCAGCAGACCGGCGAGGCAACCGGCCTATCCATCCCCGACGGCCTGGACATGCTGTACCTGGACCAGATCACCCCGGACAGCGAACTGCAGGTACGGGACTGGACGGGCTACCGCATCCCGATGCACGCCGTGCCGTCCGGTCATGTGGTGCTGGCGGCCGACGACGGGCTGCTCGAACGGCGGGTTGCGGCCGGCCTCCCCGGGTTCACGAGCAACACGCTGACCACCGCTGCTGCGCTGCGCGAGCGCCTGGCCATCGTGCGATCCGAGGGCTGTGCATGGGCAGTGGACGAATACGCCGACGGGCTCAGCTCGGTGGCAGCAGCGATTCGCAACGGCAGCGGGCGCGTGGTGGCCGCCCTGCACGTGTACGGCCCATCCTCCCGCCTGCCCGGTGGCAAGGGCCGCATCGACCTGGGCAGACTGGTGGCCGCGAGCGCGGCCCGCATCCGCATCGACTGAGCAGCGAAGGACCATCGTGGAGCGTTACGACTACATCATCGTCGGCGGCGGGTCCGCCGGGTCGGCCCTGGCCAACCGGCTCAGCGCCGACCCTGGCAACAAGGTGCTCGTGCTCGAGGCCGGCCGGCCGGACTACAAGTGGGACGTCTTCATCCACATGCCCGCGGCACTGATGTTCCCGATCGGCAGTCGCTTCTACGACTGGAAGTACGAGAGCGAGCCGGAGCCGTTCATGAACGGCCGCCGGGTGTACCACGCTCGCGGCAAGCTGCTGGGCGGCAGCAGCAGCATCAACGGGATGATCTTCCAACGCGGCAACCCGTTGGACTACGAGCGCTGGGCCGCGGACAAGGGCATGGGCACCTGGGGCTACGCCCACTGCCTGCCCTACTTCAAGAAGATGGAGAACTGCCTGGCCGGCGTCGACGAGTGGCGTGGCGGCAGCGGCCCCCTCGTGCTCGAGCGCGGCCCGTCGCAGAACCCGCTCATCGAGGCCTTCTTCACCGCCTGCCAGGACGCCGGCTACCCGCTGACCTCGGACGTCAACGGGTACCAGCAGGAAGGCTTCGCCCGCTTCGACCGCAACGTGCACCGCGGCCGACGCCTCAGCGCGGCGCGCGCCTACCTGCACCCGGTGATGAAGCGCCCCAACCTGAAGGTCGTCACCCGCGCTCTTGTCCATCGCATCAACTTCGACGGCACCCGCGCCACCGGCGTGCAGTACGCCGTGCGCGGCAAGGTGCAGTCTGCTGAGGGCAACGAGGTGGTGCTGTGCGGCGGCGCGTTCAACACACCGCAACTCCTCCAGCTCAGCGGCGTGGGCAACGCGGCCGAGCTCGGCCCGCTCGGCATCCCGATGGTGCACGACCTCCCTGCGGTTGGCGAGCACATGCAGGACCACCTCGAGGTCTATGTGCAGCACGCGTGCAGCCAGCCCGTATCGCTGCAGCCGAACCTGCAGCTGTGGCGCCGCCCGTTCATCGGCCTCCAATGGTTGTTCCGCAAGGGTCCGGGCGCCTCGAACCCCTTCGAGTCCGGCGGGTTCGTGCGCAGCAACGACGACGTCGCCTACCCGAACCTGATGGTCCACTTCCTCCCGATTGCCGTGCGCTACGACGGCTCCGCACCCGCCGGTGGCCACGGATACCAGGTGCACATCGGCCCGATGTACAGCGACGCGCGTGGTTCGGTGAAGATCACCTCCGCCGACCCGACCGTGAAGCCGGCCTTGCGGTTCAACTACCTGAGCACGGATCAGGACCGCCGCGAGTGGGTGGAGGCCATCCGCACCGCCCGGGAGATCCTGCGCCAGCCGGGGATGAACGCCTACAACGGCGGCGAGATCTCCCCCGGGCCGGTGGTCGAGACCGACGAGCAGATCCGCGAGGGGGTGCGCAAGGACGGCGAGACGGCGCTGCACCCCAGCTGCACGGCGCGCATGGGGGCGGAGGACGACGACAGCGTGGTCGACCCGTTGACGATGAAGGTGTGGGGTGTGGACGGGGTGCGTGTCTGCGACGCCTCGGCCATGCGCTACGTCACCAACGGCAACATCTACGCCCCGGTGATGATGATGGCCGAGAAGGCTGCGGACCTCATCCTCGGGAACACGCCGCTGGCCCCGGAGCCGGCTCCGTTCCACCACGCGAAGTAGCGGCGACCGCTGCCATTGCCGCCGCGGACTCTGCTGCGGCTATGCCGGGACGCCTGCCAGGTTGCCGCTCTCGAACCGCCGCGCCAGGCCTTCCATCAGCCGGTCGAGGATGATCGCCATGATCAGCAGTGACAGCCCGGCCTCCACCGCCACTCCGACGTCGGGCTTCGTCAATCCCTCGACCGACTTGTAGCCGAGACCGTTCTCTCCGACCATGCCGGCGATGATGGCCATCGAGATCGACATCATGAGCAGCTGGTTGACAGCAAGCACCAGACCGCGCATCGCCAGCGGCAGCTGCACGCCCCAGAGCACCTGGCGTTTCGTGGCACCGAAGGTGACGGCGGCCTCCAACGGCTCCGGCGGCACCTCGCGCACCGCCAGTGCAGCCAGGCGGATGCCCGCCGGCATGGCGAACACCATCGTCGTCAGAATCGGCGTGAGGTACCCGCCGGTGAACAGCATCACGAACGGAATGGCGTAGATCAGGCTCGGCAACGTCTGCATCAGGTCGAGGATCGGTTCGACGACTCGTTCGAGGCGCCGTCGACGCCCGATGAAGACGCCGAGCGGCAAGGCGATCAACGCACCGCCGACCACGGCCACGAGGATCTGCGAGAGCGTCAGCAGGCCGTGCTCCCACATGCCCATCAGGCCGATCAGCACCAGGCCACCCGCGCAGAACGCCGCGAACAACACCCCGCGCAGCGACCATGCGAGCGCCACGACGGCAGTGATGAGCACCGGCCAGGCCAAGGTCTCGCCGAGCAGGTCGCGGATCCGCAGGACGAGGTTGATGACCACCCAGTCGCTGAGAGACTCGAGGAACCTGCCGAACTCGTCGCGGACCCAGGTGACGAAGTCGTCGATCGGTTGCGCCACACTGCGGCCGATCAGCCACGGTGCCCTGCCGTGGTCGACCGCTTTGCCGACCGCGTAGCCGGCCCCGAGCACCACCGCCACCCCTGTCCAGTACTGCCGATTCGTGAACCGCCGGCCTTTGTGGCGCTCCTCGATGAACGACCGGCTGAGGCGATCGAAGGCGAACGCAATCGAGAACACCGCCGTGCCGATGATGAACCCGCGTCCGGGGCTGCGGAGCTTCAGCGTCTGCATCAGCTCGCCGCCAAGCCCCCCGGCGCCGATGAGCGCACCGACGACCACCATGCTCAGACACATCATCACCGTCTGGTTGACCGCAGTGAGGAACGAGCGCCGCGCTTGGGGCACCTGCACCTTCCACAACAGCTGCCACGGGCTGGAACCGAAGATCACTCCTGCCTCGACCGAGGCGGGAGGGACCTGGCGAATACCGGCGGCGACGATGCGGATCATCGGGGGCACTCCGAAGGCCACCGTGGCGACAGCGGCCGGCGTCTGCAGGATTCCGAACAGGACCAATCCGAACAGCAGGTACAGGGTGGTGGGCAGGCTCTGCAGCGCATCAAGGACCGGCCGCATGACGCGCTCGGCCCTCGGAGAGAGGCCGACGAGCACCCCCAATGGAGCCCCGATGACGACGCACATGACGACGCAGATCAGCATCAGCGACATCGTCTGCGTCCCTTCCTCGTGGAAGCCGAACAGCTCCACGAGGCTCAGACCGGCCGCAGCGCCGACGGCATTCGCCCATTGACCCGAGCGGGCGATCACCACGCCGACGAGAAGCGGCAACCAGAACCAGGGCAGGTCCGCGAGTACCTCGACCACATGGTTGTACATCCACAGCAGGAGGTCGCCCGACGGCCGCAGCACGTCGGCGATCAGGAAGTTGGTGTCCCGGTTGCGCTGGATCCACGAGCGCAGTTCGCGCATCCGTTCGCCCAGCGTGAGGTACCAGTTGGCGGGAAAGATCGTGGTGCCGCGCAGCACGATCTGACCGACGACGAGTGCCACCAGGACGGCACCCGCGATATGCACCTTCCGCCGCCGGTACCACGGGGGCGCAGCGGGCGAGCTGGCGTCATGACTACGGATCACGCGCGCACTGTCCCGAGCATCGCGGCCACAGCCTCCCTACTCACACTGCCGATGACACGCCCGTCGGCGGCAACCACATCCACGGCGACATCCTCGACGAGCAACTGGGGCAGCACGTCGGCCACCTTCGCCGATGCGGCGACGGTCCGCCCAGACCCGGACGGTTCACCGGTGGCAACCGTGGTGACCGGCAGCACCCGTTCACGCGGAATGTCCTTGACGAACTCGCGCACGTACTCCGTGGCGGGATGGAGCACGAGGTCGGCGGGGGTGCCGATCTGGTCGAGTGCACCATCCTTCATGATCGCGATCCGATCGCCGAGGCGGATGGCCTCGGCGAAGTCGTGGGTGATGAACACGATCGTGCGCTGCTCCTCGCGCTGCAGCCGGATCAGCTCGTCCTGCATATCTCTGCGGATCAGTGGGTCGAGCGCGGAGAACGGCTCGTCGAAGAACAGGATGCCGGGGTCTAGGGCCAGCGCCCGGGCCAGGCCGACCCGCTGCTGCATGCCGCCGGAGAGCTGCTGCGGAAAGTGCATCCCCCACTCCGCCAGGCCCACCTTCTCCAACACGCCACGGGCGACCTCGCGACGCTCGGCCTTGGGACGGCGCTGCACTTCCAGGCCGTAGGCGACATTGTCGATGACACGACGATGTGGAAACAGGCCGAAGTGCTGGAAGACCATCGCCATCGAGGTTCGGCGCAACTCCCTCAGTTCTGCCGGCCCCATCGCCAACAGGTCGTGGCCATCGATCAACACTGAGCCGGCCGTGGGCTCGACGAGGCGCGAAAGGCACCGCACCAGGGTCGACTTGCCGCTTCCGGACAAGCCCATCACGACGAAGGTCTCGCCACGGGCAACGGAGAAGCTGACATCGCGCACGCCGAGGGTGCAGCCGGTGGCCGCCAGCACCTCACCTCGGCTGGCGCCGTCCTGGGCCAGCGCGACTGCATCGGCCGGCCGCGGCCCGAACACCTTCCACACGCCACGCACATCCACCGCCGGCGTTCCAGCCGTCTCGTCTGCACTCATCGCCCGTCCGTACCCCCTTGGTTCGACGCTCGGGCGCTGACCCTACACGCGTGTCCATGCCCCACCCGAGAGTTCCGCATCGTGGAACCGTCCCGGCAGGTGGGCGCGATCCTTCCACGCGGCGTGTTCACTCGGCTACGATCCCCTCCAGCCGCACGGCGCGGCAATGCGAACCGTATGGGGGACAGCATGAAGTCAAAGGGAGTCCGCCTCCTCGCCGGCCTGACGGCCGCGAGCCTGTTGATGGTGGCATGTGGTGACGACGAGGAAGCAACCTCAGGCGGCACGGAGGGCGGCATTCCGAGCTCCTGCAGCGGGCTGAGTGGCGACCCCATTCGCGTCGTTCGCAACGCATGGACCGCGTCCGCCGTCGAGGCCGAGATCATGAAGGCGCTGATCGAGACGCAGCTGTGTGTTCCGGCCGAGATCATCGACATCGACGAGAACTCGATGTTCACCGGCATGGCCGACGGTTCGGTGGACTTCGTCACCGAGATCTGGCCGTCGGGCATCGTCGAGGACGAGCAGGCGTTCATCGAGGACGGCACCGTGGTGGACATGGGTCAACTCGGCACCACCGGCCAGATCGGCTGGTTCGTGCCCGATTATGTGGTCGCCGACCATCCCGAGCTCGCCACCTGGGAAGGCCTCAAGGACCCTGCGGTGGCCTCGATCTTCGCCACCGCCGAGACCGGCGACCTCGGTCGCTTCCTGGGCACCGACCCGTCGTACTCCCAGCTCGACGGCCAGCTGATCACCAACCTGCAGCTGCCGCTGGAGGTCATCTTCTCCGGTTCCGAGGCCGCCACGGTGGCCGAGCTGGACAGCGCCGTGGCCGCCAAGAAGCCCGTGATCATGTACTGGTGGACGCCCACCGCCGCAGTCGGCAAGTACAAGCTGCAGGAAGTCAAGCTGCCGGAGTACACCGACGGCTGCGCCGACGACCCCGCCACCGTGGCCTGCGGCTACCCCTCGGACCCGCTGATGAAGCTGGCCTCCGCGAAGTTGGAGGCCAAGAACCCGAAGGTGTGGGCGATGCTGCAGAAGGTGCAGATCACCAACGAGATCCAGCTCGAGCTGCTGCCGGCGATCGAGATCGAGCAGCGTGACGCTGCCGATGTCGCCGAAGAGTGGATCATCGCCAACCAGGCCGTCTGGAGCGCCTGGTTCGCCTGATCGGCAACTCACCGACCAGCTGAAGTGATGCACGGGGGAGGGCTGCGGCCCTCCCCCGTTCGCGTCCTGCCGTCCGCGAGTATGAAGCCGTGACTGCTCTTGCTTCGCACGCCGTCGTCGTCGTCATCGGCGGCGGCATCGTCGGCTGCTCCGTCGCCTACCACCTGGCCAAGCTCGGCTGGACGGACACCGTGCTCGTGGAGAAGCACATGCTCACCTCGGGCAGCACGTTCCACGCCGCCGGGTTGGTGGGCCAGCTGCGCACCAGCGCCAACATCACCCAACTCCTCGGCAACTCGGTGGAGCTGTACAAGACCCTGGAGGCCGAGACCGGCCAGGCCACCGGTTGGAAGATGAACGGTGGCCTGCGCCTGGCGTGCAACCAGGAACGGTGGACGGAGGTGAAGCGCCAGGCCACGACGGCGAAGAGCTTCGGGCTGGAGATGCACCTGCTCTCCCCGCAGGAGGCCCAGGATCTGTGGCCGCTGATGGAGATCGACGACCTGGTGGGGGCCGCCTTCCTGCCCACGGACGGCCAGGCCAACCCCAGCGACATCACCATGGCCCTCGCCCGCGGCGCCCGCATGGCGGGTGCGACGATCTGCGAGGACACCGAGGTCGAGCGCATCGAGGTGGACTCCGGGGTCATCCGCGCCGTCGTCACGAGCGCCGGTCGCATCGAGTGCGAGAAGGTCGTGGTGTGCGGCGGCCAATGGACCCGCGCCCTGGCTGCCACGGTGGGGGTCAACGTCCCTCTCGTGCCGGTGGAGCACCAGTACATCATCACCGAGCCGTTCACCCCGGAGGTGCCGCGCAACCTGCCGACGCTGCGGGACCCCGACCGCCTGACCTACTACAAGGAAGAGGTCGGCGGCCTGGTGATGGGTGGCTACGAGCCCAACCCAGTGCCCTGGGCCGTCGGCGGCATCCCGCGCCCGTTCCAGTTCCAACTGCTGGACAGCGACTGGGACCACTTCGCCCCCACCATGGAGCTCGCCATCGGCCGCGTGCCACAGCTGGCCAGCGCAGGCATCCGCCAGCTGATCAATGGGCCGGAGAGCTTCACCCCGGACGGCAACTTCATCCTCGGCGAGGCACCCGAGCTGAAGAACTTCTACGTCGGCGCCGGGTTCAACGCCTTCGGCATCGCTGCAGGTGGCGGAGCCGGGCAAGCCCTGGCCGAGTGGGTGCATGCCGGCCAGCCGCCCTACGACCTGTGGGTGGCGGACATCCGCCGCTTCGGCCGCCCACACACCGACACGGACTGGGTGCGCACCCGCACGCTGGAGGCGTACTCGAAGCACTACACGATGGCCTGGCCCTTCGAGGAACACCACAGCGGCCGCCCGGCGCGCACCTCGCCGCTGTACGACCGGCTGCTCGCGGGCGGCGCGGTGTTCGGCGAGAAGCTCGGCTGGGAGCGGCCGAACTGGTTCCACTCCCCCACCCTCGGCGAGGCCGACCACGACGAGTACACCTACGGGCGGCAGAACTGGTTCGCGGCCGTCGGGCGCGAGCACCGCGCCTGCCGGGAGGCCGCGGTGCTGATCGACCAGACGAGCTTCGCCAAGTACGCGTTGCAAGGGCCGTACGCACTGGCCGCGCTGGACTGGATCTGCGCCAACCACGTCCGCAAGCCGGTCGGCAGCCTCACCTACACCCAGATGCTCAACGACCACGGCGGGATCGAAGCCGATCTCACCGTGGCGCGGGTAGCGGACGACGAGTTCTACATCGTCACGGGCACCGGCTTCGCCACCCACGACCTGGACTGGATTCGCCGGAACATCCCGGCCGACGCCAACTGCCAGCTGTTCGACATCACCTCCGCCTACTCCGTGCTGACGCTGATGGGGCCGCAGGCGCGAGCGATCCTCTCCGCGGTCACCCGAGCCGACCTGTCCAACGACGCCTTCCCGTTCGCCACCATGCAGACCATCGGCATCGCCGGCTGCCCGGTGAGGGCGCTGCGTATCACCTACATGGGCGAGCTGGGCTGGGAGTTGCACCTGCCCGTCGAGTACGCCCCGAAGGTCTACGACACCGTGATGGCTGCGGGCGCGCCTTTGGGCCTGACGAACGCCGGCTACCGGGCCATCGAGAGCACCCGCCTGGAGAAGGGCTATCGCGCCTGGGGCAGCGACATCGGGCCGGACCACACACCGCTGGAAGCCGGCCTGGGTTGGGCGGTGAAGCTGAAGAGCGGCATCGCGTTCCGCGGCCGCGAGGCCATCGCCGCCCAGCGCGAGCACGGGGTGCGCAAGATGCTGGCCGCGTTCACCGCTCCGGCAGAGGCCATCCTGCTCGGGCGGGAGACCATCTTCCGCGACGGCGAGCGGGTCGGCTGGCTCACCAGCGGCGGCTACGGCTACACGATCGGGCGCAGCATCGGCTACGGCTACGTCCGCAACATCTCCGGGGTCACCGCGGACTGGCTGCTGGCCGGCGCCTACGAGTTGGAGGTTGCGGGCGAGCGCGTGGCCGCCGCGGTCTCGCTCCAACCCCTGTACGACCCCGCCAACGCCCGGGTCAAGGCGTAGGCCTGCGCGTCGGCCGCGGACTTGGGTCCGCGAAGCCGTACCCTTGCCCACACGAGCCACATGCCACCGTGAGGCTCTGCTACGATTCCACCATGCGGGCTGGTTCCACCATACGGAACAGCTCGGCTTCGTTCACGAAAGGCGCGCGATGAGCGACGGCGACGATCTTGATCTGGCTTCCCTCCCCGACGACGAACTCGTCACCCAGATGCAGGAAGACCTGTACGACGGCCTCGGCCCGGAAATCGCCGAGGGCACCTTGATCCTGTTGGATCGCGGCTGGTCGCCGGAGAAGGTGCTCAACGATGCGCTCGTCGAAGGCATGCGCATCGTCGGCATCGACTTCCGCGACGGCATCCTCTTCGTGCCCGAGGTCCTGCTCAGCGCCAACGCCATGAAGTCCGGGATGGAGATCCTCCGCCCCCTCCTGGCCGAGACCGGGGCGGAGCCGATCGGCAAGGTCGTGATGGGCACCGTCAAGGGCGACATCCACGACATCGGCAAGAACCTCGTGGCGATGATGCTCGAGGGCGCCGGCTTCGAGGTCGTCGACCTGGGCATCAACACCGACGTTGATGCCTTCCTGGCCGCGTTGGAGGAACACCAGCCGGACATCATCGGGATGTCGGCCCTGCTCACCACCACGATGCCCTACATGAAGGTGGTCATCGACACCCTGAAAGAGCGCGGCCTGCGGGACAAGTACGTGGTGCTCGTGGGCGGCGCGCCGCTGAACGAAGAGTTCGGTCAGGCCATCGGTGCGGACGCCTACTGCCGCGACGCCGCCGTGGCCGCGGAGACCGCCAAGCAGTTGGTTGCCGCCCGCCGTGGCAACCCCGAGCCGCCCGGCCCGTCCGTCTGAAGGCCACCGGCAGATGAGCCGCCCCCTCGTCCTCGCCTGCGGCGCCCTCACCACGGAGCTGCGCGCCGTGCTGGCCGCGGCCGGGTTGGCGGCGGAGGTCGAGGTCCGCTACCTGCCGGCCAACCTGCACAACCGCCCGGAGCGGATCGTGCCTGCACTGCGCGCCCTGCTCGCCGAAGCCGACCCCGCCGGTGATCGCGACGTGCTCATCGGCTACGCCGACTGCGGCACCGGAGGCCTGCTCGACGCGCTGCTGGCGGAACACCCCAACCTGCGTCGCCTGCCCGGCGACCACTGCTACGAGTTCTTCGCCGGGTCGCCCCTGTTCGCCCGGCTGCACGACGCGGAGCCCGGCACCCTGTATCTCACGGACTACCTGGCGAAGCACTTCGAGCCGCTGCTGTGGCAGGGCCTCGGGCTGGATCGCCACCCCGAGCTCCTCCCCGCGTACTTCGGCAACTACCGCCGGCTGGTCCTGCTGTCGCAGACCGCCCGGGCCGACATCGTGGCCGCCGGCCAGGCTGCGGCCACCCGGCTCGGCCTGCAGTTCGAGCACGTGCACACCGGCCTTGAACCCTTCAGCACCGCTGTCACGCTGCGAGCACGGGTTGCAGCCTGATGGGCAGGCGGGCAAGCAACGAGATCGTGCTCATCCTGTGGCGCGACATCCCGGCCCAGGTCACGGGCCGTCAGGGCGACGACAAGCACTCGGTGGTGCTGCCCCATCGCTTCCAGAAGGCCATCGACCGGGCTGCCATGGTGGCCGAGCGCAAGACGGCGCAGGAATACGTCGCCGAGATGCGCCGCACCACGCACCCGCTCACCGGCGAGCTCGTCGCCACCGTGGATGCGCTGGCCGCCTCGATCGAGCGCGAGTTCACCAACGAGCGGCTGCACCAACTGATCGAACACGGAGGCTGGGACCCCGCCTCACCCGACTCGCATCCCCAGGAAGGGACACCCGCATGACGCATACGGTCATCAGCTCCGCCACCAAGGAGGTCGTCATCGGTTTCGACCGCCCGTTCGTGATGATCGGCGAGCGCATCAACCCCACCGGCCGCAAGCTGCTGGCGGAGGAGATGAAGAACGGCGACTTCAGCCGGGTCGAGGCCGACGCGCTGGCCCAGGTGGAAGCCGGGGCGCACATGCTGGACGTCAACGCCGGCATCCCGTTGGCCGACGAGCCGGCGCTCCTGGCGCGCGCGGTCCAGCTGGTGCAGGGCGTCACCGACGTGCCGTTGAGCATCGACTCGTCGATCATCGAGGCACTCGAGGCAGGCCTGGCGGTGTACCAGGGCAAGCCACTGGTGAACTCCGTCACCGGTGAGGACGAGCAGATGGAGCGGGTGCTGCCACTCGTCGCCAAGTACGGCGCCGCCGTGGTGGCCATCAGCAACGACGAGACGGGCATCAGTGAGGACCCCGATGTGCGCTTCGCCGTGGCCCAGAAGATCGTCCGCCGAGCCAGCGACTACGGCATTCCCGCCAGCGACATCGTGGTCGACCCGCTGGTCATGCCGATCGGGGCCATGGGCACCGCTGGCCAGCAGGTGTTCCACCTCCTGCGCCGCCTGCGCAACGAGCTCAAGGTGAACACCACCTGCGGCGCGTCGAATGTCAGCTTCGGCCTGCCGACGCGCAACCACATCACCGGCACCTTCCTGGCGATGGCGATCTCCAACGGGATGACCTCGGCGATCATGAACCCGCTCCACCCCGAGGTGAAGACGATGGTGATGGCCGCCGACGTGCTGGCCGGCAACGACCGGGACTGCATGGCCTGGATCCGCGCCAACCGCGACCCCAACGCCGACGGCGGCGCCCGCGAGCGCCGCGGCGGCCGCCGTCGCGGCTGACCCCGGCCCGGCCCGAACCGACCCACCGCACCACATGCCCCGAATCGTCTTCACCCCGTCCGGCCTCGATTCCGATGTCGCTCCCGGCACCACGGTGCTGCAGGCGGCGCGCGCCCTCGGGGTGGACATCGACTCCGTGTGCGGGGGGCGTGGCATCTGCGGGCGCTGCCAGGTGTCCTGCGAGCCAGGAGCCTTTCCCAAGTTCGCCATCGAGAACAGTGAGGCGTCGCTGAGCCCCTGGACCGCCACTGAGGCCGCCTACGCGGAGCGCCGCGGCCTGGCCCCGCAGCGACGGTTGGGTTGCTGCGCCACCGTGCAGGGCGACGTGGTCATCGACGTACCACCCGAGAGCCAGGTGCATCGCCCCGTGGTGCGCAAGCGGCTGGACCTCGACGGTGTCGTCCTCGACCCTGCGGTGGCGCTGTGCTACCTCGAGCTGCCGCCGTCGCTCCTGGGCGATGCCGCCTCGATGGCCGAGCTCGTCGCCGCCGAGTTGCAGGCCGAGTTCGCCCGCACGGTCACCCATTTCGAGCTGTCGGCGTTGCAGCGCGTGCACCACGCCTTCGCCGGGCAGGGCCGGGCAGCCACGGTCGCCGTCCGCGACAGCACGGTCATCGCCGCCTGGCCCGGCTTCGTGGACCGGGCCCTCGGTGTCGCAGTGGACATCGGCAGCACCACGATCGCCGGCCACCTGTGCGACCTCGGGAGCGGGGAGGTCCTCGGCTCGGCCGGCAGGATGAACCCGCAGATCCGCTTCGGCGACGACCTGATGAGCCGGGTCTCGTACGTGATGATGAACCCGGGCGGCGATCGCCAGCTCACCGACGCGGTGCGCGGCGCGCTGCACGGCCTCCTCACCGAGCTCTGCGCGGACGCCGGCGTCGACGTCGGCGACCTGCTCGAGATCGTGCTCGTCGGCAACCCGGTGATGCATCACATCGTGGCCGGCATCGACCCCACACCGCTCGGTCAGGCACCCTTCACCCTGGCCACGGCCGATGCCATCGAGGTGCCCGCCGAACAGTTCGGCCTCCCCTGCCCCCTGGGCAGGGTCTACCTCGCCCCCTGCATCGCCGGGCATGTCGGGGCGGACACCGCGGCCGTCATCCTCAACGAGGGGCCGCACCGCTCCCCCACCACCCAGCTCCTGGTGGACGTCGGCACAAACGCCGAGATCGTCGTCGGCGATCAGACGCGCCAGTTCGCGGCCAGCAGCCCCACCGGCCCGGCTTTCGAGGGTGCCCAGCTGACGTGCGGCCAACGCGCCACTGCCGGCGCCATCGAGCGGGTGCGCATCGACCGGCGCACGCTGGAACCCCGCTTCAAGATCATCGGCTGCGATCTCTGGAGCGACGACCCCGGCTTCGCTGACGCAGCAGAGGGCCTCGGGCCGACCGGGGTGTGCGGCAGCGGCATCATCGAGGTCGTCGGCGAGATGTACCTCGCCGGCATCATCGACCAGGACGGGGTGGTGCAGGGGCGACTGGCCGAGCGGTCGTCGCGCATTGTGCCCGAAGGCCGCACGTTCAGCTATGTGCTGCACGAGGCGGCGGGCGTCCGGCTCACCATCACCCAGAACGACATCCGCGCCATCCAGTTGGCCAAGGCCGCCCTGCGCGCCGGCATCGAACTGCTCGGCCGCCACGCGGGTGTCAGCGAGTTCACCGACATCCGCCTGGCAGGCGCGTTCGGCAGCCACATCGACCCCGTCTACGCCCTCGTGCTCGGCCTCGTGCCGGACTGCCCTGTGGAGCATGTGCGCTCGGTGGGCAACGCCGCCGGAGCCGGGGCAGTTCGAGCGCTGCTGTCGGTCGCCGCCCGCCGGGAGATGGAGGCCGCGGTGCGTTCCGTCGTCAAGATCGAGACCGCTACCGAGCCCGAGTTCCAAGCCGAGTTCGTCAACGCGATGGCGTTCCCGCACGCCACCGCATCGTCCCCCCACCTCGCCGCCATCGTCGCCCTGCCAGAGCGCACCGCCCCCGTCGAGGGCGGCCGCCAGGGCCGACGCCGGCGCCGCCCCGACCCGGAGGAAGCCTCGTCATGACCGACACAGCAAGCAGCGGCGGCCGCCGCAGTGGTGGGCGCGCGGCGCGGGCCGCAGCGAGAGCAGCCAACGTGATGGAGCGCGTGCCCTATCTCACACGGACGATGCGCCCGTTCGAGATCCTGTCCGAGGAGGCACTCGCCGCCATCGAGTACGCGGCCGACACGGTGCTCGAGGAAGTCGGCATCGAGGTCCGCGACTACCCCGAGGCGCTCCCGATCTTCGCCGCCGGCGGCGCGCTGGTCGAGGGCACGCGGGTTCGGTTCCCTCGCGGGATGTGCCGCGAGATCGTCAGCACCCATGCCCCCGCCACCTATGTGCAGCACGCACGCAACCCGGAACGCAACGTGGTGATCGGCGGCAACCACACCGTGTTCGCCCCCAACTACGGCAGCCCGTTCGTGCACGACCTGGACAACGGCCGCCGCTACGCGACGCTGCAGGACTTCCAGAACTTCGTCAAGCTCACCTACGCCAACCCATGGCTGCACCACAGCGGCGGCACCGTGTGCGAACCGGTCGATGTGCCCGTCAGCAAGCGCCACCTGGACCTGGTGTACGCCCACCTGAAGTACAGCGACACGCCGTTCATGGGGTCCGTCACCGCCGGCTCGCGGGCTGCCGACAGCGTGGAGCTGGCCCGCATCGGCTTCGGCGGCGACCTGCAAGACCGCACCGTGATGACCAGCCTGATCAATGCCTCGTCGCCGCTCGTGTGGGACGGCACGATGCTGGCCGCGGCCCAGTGCTACGCCGAACACAACCAGGCCACGATCATCACCCCGTTCATTCTCGCCGGGGCCATGGCCCCCGCCACCAGCGCCGGCGTGGCGGTGCAGACCCTGGCCGAAGCACTGGCCGGGATGACGTTCGTGCAGCTCGTCCGCCCGGGTGCCCCCGTGGTGTTCGGCAGCTTCGCCAGCAGCATGAGCATGCAAACCGGCGCCCCGACCTTCGGCACGCCGGAGCCCGCCCTGGTCCTGTACACCGTGGCTGCGCTGGCCCGCCGCCTCGGCGTGCCCTTCCGTTCCGGCGGCTCGCTGACCGCCTCCAAGCTGCCGGATGCCCAGGCCGCCTACGAGAGCGCCAACACCCTGCAGCCGACCGTGCTCGGTGGCGTCAACTTCGTCCTGCATGCCGCGGGCTGGTTGGAAGGCGGGCTGGCCATCGGCTACGAGAAGTTCGTCCTCGACTGCGACCAGCTGGGCATGATGCACACCTTCGCCAAAGGGCTCGACGTCTCGGACAACGGGCTGGCGCTGGATGCCATCCGCGACAACCCGCCGGGAAACCACTTCCTCGGAACGGCGCACACCCTGGCCAACTTCGAGACCGCGTTCTACCGCAGCGACACCGCGGACAACGCCAGCTTCGAGCAATGGACCGAGGAGGGCGGGCTCGACGCGGCCCGCCGGGCAAACGCGCTGTGGAAGCGGCGACTGGCTGAGTACGAGCCGCCGGCACTCGACGAAGCTGTCGACGCCGCGATGCAGGAGTTCATCGCCCGCCGCAAAGCCGAACTGCCCGACGAGTTCGCCTGACCGGACGCACCGCACGGACTGCCAAGGACATCGCCATGCCGAACCTCCACCAGCTCATCGCCGAGGCCCGCTACGAGGTCATCCCGATGAAGAACGTCGAGCCGCAGATCCCCCACCTGCCCGCCGGGTGTGCCGTCTCGGTCACGTGCAGCCCCACCAAGGGCCAGCAGGCCACGCTGGACCTCACGGCCCGCCTGCTGGACCTCGGCCACATGGCGGTGCCACACCTGTCGGCCCGCATGGCCGAGGACGACGTGGCGGTGAAGCGGATGGCGGAGTTCTGCCGAACCCACGGCGTCCGCGAGGTCTTCCTCGTGGCCGGCGACCCACCCGAACCGGCCGGCCCCTACGACGGCGTAGTGGCCTTCCTGCGGGACTTCCTGGCCCACGACCACGGGCTGCACCGCATCGGGGTGACGGCCTACCCCGACGGGCATGCGCTCATCCCCGACGAGGTGGTACACGACGCGCTGCACACCAAGCAGGCACTGCTGGACGAGGCCCGGGTGCCAGGGTTCGCCAGTACCCAGATGTGCTTCGACGTCGCCCGCTGGACCCGCTGGGCGGAAGCCGAACGGGCCGCAGGCTTCACCCTGCCGCTGCACATCGGTGTTCCAGGCGCGATCGACCGGGCCAAGCTGCTGACCATGGGCATGCGCCTGGGCATCGGCGCCAGCATGCGTTTCGTGCAGAAGCAGGGCGGGGTGTTGGGCCGCCTGTTCCGGCCGGGCGGGTACGACCCGATGAAGCTTGTGGCACCGCTGGCCAAGCACAGCGACCGGCTGCAGCTGGAGGGCCTCCACCTGTTCACGTTCAACAATGTGCAGGCAACGGCGGCGTGGCAGCAGAAGCTGGAAGCACGCACCCGCTGACGTGCCTGCGGCGTGGTGTCGCCGTCAGCCTCTCCGCCGGCGGCGGGTCATGGAGATGATCGTGGCCGGCACGAAGAACGCCCGTGCCGGCAACGACACCTCGCTCCACGGCCGCTTCGTCAGCGGCGCCCGCCAGGCCAGCAGGCGATAGAAGAAGAACACCGCGATCAACGCGTGCAGGCCGACGAGCGACCAGTAGTACCCATCGGGACCGGCCACGATCATCGTGCCAGCGGCCACGAACGGCCCCGCCACCGCGCCGATGCCGTACAGCGACACCAGCTGCGACGCCGCCGAGTTGAGATGTTCCGGCTCGATCCAGTCGTTGGTGTAGGCCGCGGCGATCGAGTACAGCGGCCAGCTGAAGCCGCCCAGGATGGCGACCAGGACGAACACCATCGGATGCTCCGCAGGGCCGAGCAGCAACAGGACGGACACGCCCACGGCCAGGGTGGCCGCGGCGAAGCCGACCGCACGACGGTCCAGGTCGTCGCTGGCCGACGCGATCGGCCATTGCAGCAACACGCCGCCCAGGCTCGGTAGCGCGACGAACAGGCCGATCTCGGCGACGGAGAACCCGACGCGGGTTGCGTACACCGCCGCCATACCGGACATGGCGCCATGCGCCACACCGATCAGCACGCAGGAGAAGACACCGGTCGGCACCAGCCGCGCGAGATCCCGCAGCGAGATGCGATCCCGCCGGGCCACTTCGGGGGCCACCGCCTCCTCGGACAACGCCACCGGTGCCACGGCCAACGACGTGATGATCCCGGCGACGGCGAAGGCCATCGTCAGCCGCTGGTCGAATGGCGCGATCAGGATCTGCCCGAGCCCGAAGAACAGGATGGTGACCAGGCTGTACAGCGCCAGCAGGCGGCCACGGTTGTCGTTCGTGGCCAGGTCGTTCAGCCAGGACTCGGCGATCACGTACACCCCAGCGGTGCAGATGCCGGTGACCAAGCGGAGCGCCGCCCAGGCCAGCGACGATTCCACGACGGCGACGGCCACCATGGCCGCGGCCAGGGTGGACGACAGCGCGGCGTAGACCCGAATGTGCCCAACCCGCCCGAGCGCGGACAGGGTGAGCTTGGAGCCGACGAGGAAGCCGACGTAGTAGCAGGCCGAGATGGCGCTGCTGACCGCCGTCGGCAAACCTGCCCGTTCCGACCTCACGCCGAGCGCGGTGCCGAACAGGCCCGCCGCCACCATCAGCAGCGCCAGGCCGACGAACAACCCCCACGTGGCGAGAGCGAGGTCCCGCCGCAGCGCCGGCCCATCCGAGGCGCGCGCGTCAGAGGTCATCGCCGGGAAGGCATCAGGCCGGACGCATCGTCTCGAGTGCGAGCTTCGCGGTCTCGACCCATTCGTCCGACGGGCCGATGAACTGGAGGTACAGCCCGATGACGGCGCCGCGATCAGGGACTTCCACCGTGATCAGGACCTTGCCGCCGGCGCCGTCCGACCCGCACCCGTCGTACTTGACCATCGAGGCGCCGCCGAAGGCCGTCGGGAACCCGATGTTCGGCTGGCTGCTCGTGCACTCCCCCTCGCCCGGCGAAATCGCGCTGAGCAAGGAGGCGGCATCGACACTGTCTGCCGACCGCGCAGCGTAGAACTGGAAGCCCAGCGTCGTGTGGTCGTTCAGGAACCCGTTCACGCTCTCGGCGGCGATGACGGAGGCAATGGTGATCCCGTCCGACGAGGTGAGCGGTGCGGTGTCCAGTTCGAGGTTGCCCGGCACCAGCACGCTGAAGGCATCGAGATCGTCGCTGACCTCGACGAGGTCGGACCCCCCGTCGGTGTTCGGCGGCGAGGTGGGGTCGACGACGATCGGGTCAGTGTCCTCCGGAAGGGTGAGGACCACCGAGCTGGGGGTGGTCCCCAGGGTGGTGCTGGCGCCCGGCAGGGTGGTGGAGATGGCGACGACCGGAGCGGTGGTGCTGGCACCGGTGACCGCAGGGTCATCGTCGCCACCCGTGAACAGGACGACGCCGCCGGCGACCAGGGCCGCCGCAGCCAACCCGCCACCGACGATGAGGCCGGTCTTCTTCTTGGCAGGCGGGGCCGCCGGCGCGCCGGGCGCGCCGTAACCCGCCGGCGGGTAGCCCTGCGTGGGGGCGTACTGGGGTGGCATCTGCTGCGTCGGCGGGTACTGCTGTGCCGGCGGATACTGAGGTGGCATCTGCTGGGTGGGCGGATACTGCTGTGCCGGCGGATACTGAGGAGGCATCTGCTGCGTCGGCGGGTACTGCTGCCCCGGCGTCGGCGGCGGCGGGGGCACTGCACCCGGCTCTCCAGGGGGCGGCATGTACGGAGGCTCGTTCGTTCCCATCAACGCGAGACTAGTCAGCTTGAGCCGCTGCGACGGCGACGGATCTCCGCAGTGATCGCCGGGACCACTTTGTGCAGGTCGCCGATGACCGCGTAGTCGGCCTTGGTGACCATGTTGGCGTCCTTGTCGGTGTTGATCGCCAGGATCTTCTTGGAGGCCATCGCCCCCACCCAGTGTTGGATGGCACCGGAGATGCCACACGCGATGTAGAGGTCCGGGGCGATGCGCGTGCCGGTCTGGCCGACCTGGTCGGTGTGGTTGCGCCAGCCGTTGTTGGTGACCGCGCGGGAACACCCGACGACACCACCGAGGCTGCCGGCAAGCTCCTCCAGCGGGGCGAACGCCTCCGCCGAGCCCACACCACGCCCGCCGCCGACCACCAACGGAGCCGTGGCCAGCGTGACGCCTGCAGCGCGCTCCACGCGATCGACCACGGTGGTACGGGCGAGCGACGGAGCGAGCTCCAGCGCGAGCGGCTGGGCGGCGCCGGCGGCCGGAGCCTCGGAGGCTTCCACGGCATGAAGGGCCACGGAGACCAGCTTGGTGGCTGCCGACAGAGTGCAACGCTCCAGCAGCGAGCCACCCCATCGCACTCGGACGATTGACCAGCCGTCGCCCTGCTCGACCTCGGTGACGTTGGCCGCGAACGGCAGGTCCAGCCGCGCGGCCGCCTGCGCCATCACCTCGTTGCCGCGGTCGGTGCCGCACGCCACCACAGCCTCTGGGGCAAGTGCCCGCACGGCCTGGGCGACAGCCTCACCCCAGGCCTCGGGGCCGTAGTCGGCCAGCAGGTCGTGATGCACCTGATGCACGACTGCCGCGCCGTAGGCCCCGAGCGCGCCGGAGGCGGCGTCCGCTGCGGCGCCGAGTGTGAGCGCGTGCACTTCCGAACCCAGGGAGCGGGCGAACGTCAATGCCTCCAACGACGCCGGCGACAGGTTGCCCCTGTCGTGTTCGACAACCACGAGCACGTTCACTTCAACAACCCCAGTTCTTCCAACAGGTCCACGACCGCGGGTGCAGCTTCCGCACCCTGCCCGAGGATCACGGTCTCGCTCACCTGCTCGGCAGCCTGCAGCAGGGTGACCATCTGCTGGCCCCCCGGCTCGGCCAGGGGCGCCATCGCGGC
>JBPOIX010000425.1:0-3137 GCA_052034175.1 Actinomycetota bacterium | reverse complement strand
GTCAGCGTGGGCGTGATGCCCGGGCAGGGCGACCCCACCTCCGACCCCACGATCCTGTTCAGGGTCGAGATCGGCGAGCACTTCACCACCGCCGCGCTCGACCTCAACGCCAGCGACTTCAACATCGGTGGCACCGCGGGCGCCACGACCGTGGTGGTCACCCAGCCCGACCTGTTGGACGACACCGTGTTCCAGGCGGCCGTCAGCGGCATGACCGGCGATGGCACCGTCACCCTGCAGGTGAAGGCCAACTCGGTGCTCGACACCGCGCTGAACGGCAACACCATCAGCGGCACGTACGGGGTCGGCTACACGTTGCCCGACACCACGCAGCCGACCGTCACCATGAACCGGGGTGCGTCGCAGCCTGCGAACACGAGCGTGTCCCCGATCGTCTACGACGTGGTGTTCAGCGAGCCGGTCACGGGTTTCGCCGGCAACGACATCGACTTCTCCGCCAGCACCGCGGGCGGCACCTTGGTGGCCAACATCACCCCCATCAGCTCCACCGACTACACGGTCGAGGTGTCCGGGATGACCACCTCCGGCGACGTCATCGCGACCGTCAAGCCGGGCGCCGCGTTCGACGCAGCGATGAACGGCAGCGAGCCCTCCACGTTCACCGTCAACATCGTCACCTGGGCACAGGTCGTGGACAACACGGCGCCGACCGTGACGATCGATCAGGCGGTGGCCCAGGCCGACCCGACGAACGCCTCGCCGATCAACTTCACGGCCACGTTCTCCGAGCCAGTCAGCGGCTTCGACGGCAGCGACATCAGCTTCACCGGCTCCACCACCGGCGGCTCGTTGAGCGCCACCGTCACGGGTGGCCCGTCGGTGTACAACGTGGCCGTCAGCGGCATGGGCGGCAGCGGCAACGTCACGGTGGCGATCCCCGCCAATGCCGCGCAGGACGCGGCCACCAACATGAGCGATGCGAGCACGTCCACCGACCCGACGGTCGCCTACGACGTCACCGCTCCCACGGTGACGATCAACGAGAGCAGCGCGCAGCAAGACCCCACCAGCACATCGCCGATCACGTTCGACGTGGTGTTCTCCGACGCCGTCACCGGCTTCACCGCGGCCGACGTGAGCCTCGCTTCGTCGACCGCGGGAGGCCCGCTCGTGGCCAGCATCAGCGGCGGGCCGGCCGCCTACACCGTCACCGTCAGCGGCATGACCACCAGCGGCGATGTCATCGCCACGATCGTCGGGAGTGCGGCACAGGACGGCGGGGGCAACGTCAGCCAGGCGTCCACCAGCACCGACAACGCCGTCGAGTGGATCGCGCCGGTGGTGGACAACATCCAGCCCGGGGTGACAATCACCCAGGGCGGCAGCCAACTCGACCCCACCTCCACCAGCCCGATCGTGTTCGACGTGGTGTTCACCGAGAACGTCACCGGCTTCACCACCGGCGACGTGACGCTCGGCGGCACCGCCGGGGCCACGACCGCCACGGTGACCGGCGGCCCGATGAACTACACGGTGTCGGTGACGGGCATGACCCAGAGCGGCACCGTCATCGCCACCATCGGCGCCGGCGTGGCGCAGGACGCTGCGGCCAACCTGAACACCGCCTCCGGGGCCTCGGACCACACCGTGACGTGGAACCAGCCACCGGTCGACAACGTGGCCCCGACGGTCACCATCAACCAGGCGGTGGCCCAGGCAGACCCGACGAGCGCGTCGCCGATCACGTTCACCGTGGTGTTCTCCGAGCCGGTCACCGGGGTCGCCGCGGGCGACGTGGTGCTCGGCGGCACGGCGGGTGCCACCACGGCCACGGTCACCGGCGGGCCCACCACCTACACCGTGGAGGTCACCGGGATGACGCAGAGCGGCACCGTCACGGCCGCCGTCGCCGCCGGCGCGGCACAGGACGCGGCCAACAACCTCAGCCTGGCTTCCACGTCCAGTGACGCCAGCGTGCAGTTCAACCAGCCCGTCGGCGACAACGTGCCACCCACGGTCACCATCAACCAGGCTGCCGGCCAGACCGACCCGACGAGTTCGCCGACGATCCTGTTCACGGTGGTGTTCTCCGAGCCGGTCACCGGCTTCCAGCCGAACGACGTCGTGCTCTCCGGCTCCGCCAGTGCGGACACCGCGGTGATCTCCGGCAGCGGCACCACGTACACCGTCACGGTCAGCGGGATGCAGCAGACCGGCGCCGTCACCGCTGGGGTCATGGCCGGGGCCGCGTTCGACGCATCGAACAACGCCAGCCTCGCGTCCACCTTCACCGACAATACGGTGCAGTTCAACCAGCCGGTCGGCGACGTGGTCCACCCCACGGTGACCATCAACCAGGCGGCGGGCCAGGCCGACCCCACAGGGAGCTCACCGGTGCTGTTCACTGTCGTGTTCTCCGAGCCGGTGGCCGGGTTCGCCTCCAACGACGTCACGCTCGGCGGGACGGCCGGCGCCACCACGGCGCAGGTCTCCGGCTCCGGCGCCTCCTACACGGTGTCGGTGGCCGGGATGTCGCAGACGGGCACGGTGACGGCGTCGATCGCCGCCGATGTCGCCTTCGATGCCGCGCTCAACGGCAACATGGCGTCCACGTCGGTGGACAACACCGTCAACTCTGTGTACACGGTGACGATCAACACTCCCGGCGGGCCGGTCTCAGTGTCCGCCGCGGGTGGGCAGCTGACGACGTTCACGTCGACGACCCCGAACCCGCCGGTGCCCCCGGGCTTCACCGCCCCCTACGGCGCACTGAGCTTCAGCGCCACCACCTCCCCGGGCGGGTTCGTGACGTTCACGCTCACCCTCCCGGCACCGGTGGTGGACTACCTGAAGCTGGCAGGAAACACCTGGGTGACGTTCACCTGGGACGGCAGCACGGGCGCCCAGTTCAACGGCAACACGGTGACGGTGACCATCCAGGACAACGGTCGCGGCGACAGCGACCCGACGCCTGGCGTGGCCACCGACCCCGGCATGCCAGTCGTCCGTCGCGGCCTGCCGGCCACCGGTTCGTCCACCGAGACACCGCTGCAGTGGGCCACACTGCTGCTCCTGCTCGGCGGCGCCCTGTGGCTGGCCACTCGGCCACGCCGGATGGCACCGTTGGTGTCGCGCCGCCGCTGAGGCGGAGCAACATCACCGTCTTCGGCAGCACC
>JBPOIX010000012.1:0-22669 GCA_052034175.1 Actinomycetota bacterium | reverse complement strand
GCGGTCTTCACGTCTCCTCCCAATCTCCTCCCAATGACACCGGCAAATGGCGGTCTCTCAGGGTCACTGGAGGTCAATCCGAGCAAGCCCGGGTACCTTGCGTCTGGCTCCCTACCAGGTAATATCCCCTGGTAGAGAGCCGATTTGCAAAGCGCCCCCGGTAGGAATCGAACCTACGACCTGCGGTTTAGGAAACCGTTGCTCTATCCACTGAGCTACGGAGGCGAAACGTGGGCAGCAGCCTACGCACTCGCCCTGGGATCGCGCATGGGCGTATGGTCGCGCTCCATGGTCGGCATCATCAGCTACGGCGTGTACCTGCCCTACTGGCGGCTGCAGCGCGGCGCCATCACCGCGGCGCTCGGGTCGGGCGGGGGCAAGGGCACTCGTGCCGTGGCCAGCTACGACGAGGACACCACCTCGATGGGCGTGGAGGCCGCACGCATCGCCCTCGCCAACGCGCCCGCGGGCGCGCAGCCGGGTGTGCTCGCCTTCGCCACCACCGCCCCGGCGTACCTGGACAAGACGAATGCCACCACCATCCACGCGGCCCTCGCCCTGCCGTCGTCGGTGGGCGCGATGGACACGATCGGCTCGGTGCGATCGGGCGCGGCGGCGGTAGCCGTGGCGTCGGCCGGCAAGGGGCTGGCGGTGCTGGCCGACATCCGCACCGGGCTGCCCGGCGGGGCCGACGAAGCCGCGGGCGGCGACGCCGCGGTGGCCGTGCTGTTCGGCGACGGGCCCGACGTGCTCGCCACGCCGATCGGCGGGGCCGACGTCACGGCCGAGTTCGTCGACCGCTGGCGCACTCCTGGCGACGCCCACTCCAAGCAGTGGGAGGAGCGCTTCGGCGAGTTCGCCTACGTGCCGCTGGCCGAGCAGTCGGTCGCCGACGCGTTGAAGGCCACCGGCCTGACGATGGCCGAGGTCGACCATGTGATCGTCACCGGCCTGCACACCCGCGCCGTGCAGGGGGCACGCAAGGCCATCGGGGCCGTGCCGGATTCCCTGGCGCACGACCTCACCGACCTGATCGGCAACACCGGCACGGCCCACCCGGCGCTGCTGCTGGCCGACGTGCTCGACAGGGCTCTGCCCGGCCAGACGATCATGATCGTCACCCTGGCCGACGGGTGCAGCACCCAACTCCTGCGCACCACCGACGCCCTCCCCCGCCGCCGGCCGGCGGTGAGCGTCCGCGACCGCATCGCCGCCACCCGCGACGACCTCTCCTACAGCAGCTTCCTCACGTGGCGCGGCCAGATCCACCGCGAGCCACCGCGCCGCCCGGAGCCCGAGCGCCCGGCCGGCCCGCCGTCGCTGCGCGGCACCGCCTGGAAGTACGGCCTGTTCGGCTCGCGCGACGAGCAGGGCTTCGTGCACCTGCCTCCCGCCCGGGTCAGCATGGGCAGCGGCGAGATCGACCGCATGGAGATGGTGCGCATGGCCGACGTGCGGGCCACCATCGCCACGTTCACGGTGGATCGGCTGGCCTACAGCCTCAGCCCGCCCGTGGTGGCGGCCATCATCGACTTCGACGGTGGCGGGCGGTTCCAGTGCGAACTCACCGACGTCGACCCGTCGACCGTGAAGATCGGCGACCGGGTCGAGATGACGTTCCGCCGCCTGTACACCCAGGACGGCATCCACAACTACTTCTGGAAGGCGAGGCCCATCCATGGCTAGTCACGGCATCAAGGACAAGGTGGCCATCGTCGGGATGGGCTGCACCAACTTCGGCGAGCACTGGGACAAGAGCACCGACGACATGCTCATCGAGTCGTCATCGGCCGCGCTCGCCAGTGCCGGGGTGAGCCTCGACGACATCGACGCGTTCTGGCTGGGCACGATGGGTTCGGGCCTGTCGGGCCTGACGCTCAGCCGCCCGCTGAAGATCCAGCACAAGCCGGTCACCCATGTGGAGAACTACTGCGCCACCGGCAGCGAGGCGTTCCGCAACGCCTGCTACGCGGTGGCCAGCGGCGCCTACGACATGGCGATGGCGATCGGCGTGGAGAAGCTGAAGGACAGCGGCTACTCCGGCCTCGTGATCAGCGCGCCCGCCAACGACGGCACGGGCGCCACGGTCACGGCCCCGGCGTCGTTCAGCCTGCTCGCCCCGGCCTACGCCAAGAAGTACGGCGTGGACAACCAGGAGCTCAAGGACGTGATGACGCGCATCGCGTGGAAGAACCACAAGAACGGCGCTCTCAACCCCAGGGCCCAGTTCCGCAAGGAGGTGTCGAAGGAGACGATCGCCTGCAGCCCGCTGGTGGCCGGCCCGCTCGGCATCTTCGACTGCAGCGGCGTCAGCGACGGCTCCGCGGCGGCGATCATCGTGCGCGCCGAGGACGCCCACAAGTACACCGATACGCCGATCTACGTGAAGGCGCTGTCGTTCGTGGCCGGCCCGGCGTCGGGCCCGATCGACCCGTCGTACGACTACACCTCGTTCGAGGAGGTCGTGCACTCGGCGGAGGACGCCTACGCCCAGGCCGGCATCACCAACCCGCGCGCCGAGCTGGCGATGGCCGAGGTGCACGACTGCTTCACGCCCACCGAGCTGGTGCTGATGGAGGACCTCGGCTTCGCCGAGCGCGGCATGGGCTGGAAGGAAGTGCTGGCCGGCACGTTCGACCTCGACGGCGAGCTGCCGGTGAACCCCGACGGGGGCCTGAAGTCGTTCGGTCACCCGATCGGCGCCAGCGGCCTGCGCATGCTCTTCGAGTGCTGGCTGCAGCTGCGTGGCGAGGCCGGGCCGCGCCAGATCGCCTCGATCGCCGCCGGCAAGACGAAGGCGCTCACCCACAACCTCGGTGGCAGCCCCGGGGCGTGTGTCAGCTTCGTCAGCGTGGTCGGCAGCCGGCTCGACTGAGCCATCGGTCACAGGGCGGCCCCGACCACCGTCCGCCGCTTGCAGACCCGCACCGGCGGGAGCATCGTGGAAGACGGCAGAAAGGAGTCGTCATGTCCACGACGCTTCGCCGCCATCCCGTACTCGGAGCACTGCTCGGTTCGGTGCTCGCCGTCACCACGCTCTACGTGTCCACCGCCTGGAGGGCAGCCGCCGTCGGGCCCACCGGGGGCGAGACAGCCTTCGTCGCCGTCTCCCCCACCCGCGTGCTGGACACGCGTAGCAACCTCGGCCTGAGCGGGCCGTTCGTCTCGATGACCGCCCGCGACCTCACCGTCACGGGCAACATCCCGACGGCCAACGGAGTCCAGACCGTCGTCCCGGCTGGGGCGAGCGGTGTCGTGCTCAACCTCACCGCAGTGCGCTCCAACGCCACCGGCTACGTCTCGGTGCGTCCCGCGGACGCTTCGGGCTCGCCGACGACCTCCAACCTCAACATCGCCGTGGCCGGCCAGGTCGTGGCGAACGCGGTGACTGTGAAGGTGCCGACCACCGGTGGCGACACCGGCAAGCTCGAGTTCACGTTCAACGCCCACAACGTGGCAGCCAAGACGACCGACCTGGTGGTCGACATCGTCGGCTACTACGCGGCGCACCACCACGACGAGCGGTACCTGGAGTCGGCCGAGCCGCTCGTGATCAGCCAGTCCGGCCTGGAGTGGATCGCCTATGCGGACGGCCCCACCGGGATCGACCGGCGCGTCACCCGCACGTTCTTCAACGCCGACGGCTACATGGTGATGCCGCTGACGTCGCCGGCGACGGTCGGCGGCACCAGCTACCGGCTGGTCACCGTGAGCTACTGCATCTACTCGATCGCCATGGGCTCGGTGGTCGACCGCATCGAGGTGTGGGCCGACCCGCCCGCCATCTCGCTGGTGGCGGACAACACCGACCGCACGGCCGCCGGATGCATCACGCTGACGGTGCCAGCCACGTCCGGCGTCCAGCCGGCCTACAGCCTGTACCTCCTCACCAGTGGTGGCGGGGCGGTCGGGCTCGGCACGGTGACCACGACGTGGCTCCCCGGCGGGATCATCACCATGGGCACGCCCGAGACCCCCGCGGCGACCGTGCCCGCCGGCGGCCCCAACGAGCCGTAGGGCGAGCGGAGCCCTACCGCAGCAACGACAGCGCGTCGAGATCGATGGCGTGTTGGGCGTGGCGACGCAGCATCGTGAACAGCATCTCGTCGCCACGCTCGGTCTGCTCAGCCATCATCGTGGCCAGCACGCTCATCACCACACCCCACACGCTGCCGAGGCGGTAGTCCGCCCAGCAGGCGTCGGCGTCGTACTCCACCCCCAGCCCGGCCAACAGGGTGCGGTACTGCTCCACCAGGCCACGTTCCACGGCACGCCGCTCGGCCGGCTCGAAACCGCCACCGATCATGTAGGCCAGGTCGTTCGCACCGAGCGCGTAACCGATGGTCTGCCAGTCCACCACCACCAGCGGCGGGGCATCGTGGTCCACCGCGAACAGGAAGTTGTCCGGTCGGTAGTCCATGTGCGCCAGCGTGAGAGGGGTCTCCGACCGCAGCAACCACACCGCCACCAGCGGCGTGAGGTCGCGGACGAACTGCACCGCCTCCGGCGTGAGCCGCGGGCCCAGCCGGGCCAAGGTGCCATCCACCGTCAGCCCGTAGAACATGCCGAGGCGTTCGGCGTGCTCCTGCTTCGTCAGCCCACCACCGAGCACGTCCAGCAGCGATTCGTTGCCCCAGTGAGGTGCGTGCAAATGCACCAACTGCTCCACCGCCAGTTCTGCCTCCGCCACCGTGAGGCCGCGCATCTGGTCCCCCTGAGCGGAGCCGGCCACATCTTCCATGATGAACGTGAAGTTCTGCCCGACCTCGTCGAAGCGGGCCACCCACACCTCCGGCGTGCGGATGCCCACCGTTGGCTTGAGGTGGGTGTAGAACGCCCACTCCTTGAGGTACGAGCCGTTGGCAAACGCACCGGTGCGGGCATTCACGTCGTCCGTGGGGAACTTGCCGACCACCGTGGCCGGGCGGCCCTCCGGATGATCCCAGCGGAGGCGGAAGCGGGCGTTGCGACCCATCTGCCCGGTGCCGATGAAGCGCACCAGCTCCACCTCGCTGACCGTGGCACCGCGGGCCACCCCCGCAGCCTCCAGCGCCTCCGTCATCCACCGACCGTCGATGGCCGACGGCTCCGCGCACGCACCTTCCGTGATCACGCACACCACCCCCGATTGGGCACTGTAGTGGTGGGCGCGACCGCGCCTTCAGGCAAGCGTGGCGAAGAACGAACGGATGGCCGCCGCAGTTCGCGCCGGCTGTTCGATCCCCATGAAATGCCCGCCCGCGGCGGCGGGCTCGAAGCGGCGTAGGTCCGTGGCCGCGCGTTCCACCAGCGAGCGCGGGAACCCGCGCATGGCCGGCTCCCGGCTGAGGAGCACACCGAGCGGCGCGGTGATCGGCGGGCGTGGCGGGTTCTCCTCCCAATCGAAGTACTGGCGGAACGAGGTGCCGATGGTGCCGGTCGCCCAGTACAGCGTGGCGAGCCCGAAGAGCACCGAGTCGTCGACGACCGCGTGGAGGTCGCCGTCCACCCAGTCGTGCCACTTGTCGACGATCCATGCCAGCAGGCCCGCCGGCGAGTCGGCGAGGGCGGCGGCGATCGTGTCCGGCCGTGTCACCATGATCTCGCTGTAGCCGCTGTCGCGGCGATCGTAGGCCTCGACCGACTCGAGGTAGGCCTGTTCGTCCGCGGTGGACGGGACGCCGCCCGCGGGGATCGGCGCATGGATCAGCTGCAGCCCGATCAGCGACTCGGGATGGTCCACCCCGATCCACATCGCGGCGCCGCCCCCGATGTCGCCCCCGAACACCCCATAGCGCTCGAAGCCGAGCACGTCGGTCATCAGCGAGTGCAGGTCGGCGGCGATCGCCCGCCGTGGCAGCAACGAGTCGGGAAGGTCGGAGAACACGAACCCTGGCAACGACGGAACGACGACCTCGAACCCGACCTCGCCGTCGCCGGCGGCCAGAAGTGCGGCCAGCGGCAGGTACTCGGTGAACGCGCTCGGCCAGCCGTGCGCCAGCAGCAGCGGCACGGTGCGCTGCGCCGAACCCGTGGCCCGCACCCGGGCGAAGTGGAGGCGATGGCCGTTCACCTCGGCGGTGTACTGCTCCACCGCGTTGAGCCGCGCCTCCTCGACCCGCCAATCGAACTGGTGCCAGCGCTCCACCATGGCACGCAGACGGGCGCCACCCAGCCCGCCCGGCCTGTCGACCGAGCCGAGCGTGGGCACGTAGCGAGTGCTCGCCAAGCGGCCGCGCAGTTCGGTGAGGACGTCGTCGGCGATGTGAAGGTGGAACGGGTGCACGGGCACCGGTCTACCCCAGTTTCCGGCCGCGGGTTGGCGCCCTCCTTACACCAGGCCGGTGCCTCGGCGGGAGTCCTTCTTGTCCTTCTTGTCGGCGCGCTTTTCCTTCAGGGTCTTGCCGACCTTCTTCGCCGACGACTTCTGTGGTGTCTTGCCGCCCATGGACGCTCCTCTCGGTCGATCCACGCGGGGCGCGGGATCGAAGCTGCGGTGCTTCAGCAGGGACGCTGGGCGAGCCGCTTCCACCGAACATGCGGGACGTGCGGCGCACCGACCAAGGCGAGTACGCACCGTCACCATACAGCCGGTCTGGGGGCGGGCATGCGCCAGGTAGGATGAACTCCCCCTGTGGAGTCGCCTCGTTTGGGCAGGACGGCCAGTAGCGCTGTCGCCCCGTGCAGGCCCGACGCCTCCTCCCATCTCGAGGAGGCATCGTGCCGTCCACCTACTTCCGGCCACCAGCGCCCGCTCACCGCTCGCGCATCGGCATCGTCAGCACCTACCCACCGCAGGTGTGCGGCCTGGCCACGTTCGCCGCCGCACTCGGCGGCGGGCTGGCCCGTCGCGGCCACACCGTGGAGATCGTGCGCGTGCGCGATACACCTGCGACCACCCCACCCCGCCAGCCGGTGGTGGGCGAGATCGTCAACGGCGACTCGCGATCGATCCATCGGGCGGCCGGGCGGCTGTCGCTGTGCGACGCGGTGATCCTGCAACACGAGTTCGGCATCTTCGGCGGCGATGACGGCGCGGAAGCCCTCGACCTGGTGGGCGCCATCACGGCGCCGGTGATCACCGTGCTGCACACCGTGCCGTCCCTTCCCACGCCGGGGCAACTGCGCATCCTGACCGAGTTGTGCGACCGCTCCGCGGGTGTGGTGGTGATGTCGGAGACCGCCAGGCAACGCCTGGCCGCACACGCCGCGGGCAATGTCGAGCGCGTGGTCGTGATCCCCCACGGTGCAGTCGCCGCCCTGTCGTCCAGCGCTCCCGCCCATGCCCCGCGTGGCAACGGAGAGGTCGCACCCCAACTCCTCACCTGGGGCCTGATCGGCCCGGGCAAGGGCATCGAGCACGCCATCGACGCACTCGCCCTCCTGCAGGACATGCCGACGCCGCCGCGCTACACGATCGCCGGCGTCACCCACCCGAAGGTGCTGGCCACCTCGGGCGACCGCTACCGCCAGTCGCTCATCGAGCGCGCGGCGGCGGCAGGGCTGGCGCACACGGTGCACTTCGACGCCACCTACCGCGACGTCGCGTCGCTCACCCGGTTCATCGGCTCGGCGGCCCTGGTGGTCCTGCCGTACGACTCCCACGATCAGGTCACCTCCGGCGTGCTGGTCGATTCGCTTGCGGCCGGCCGGCCGGTCATCGCCACGGCCTTCCCGCATGCGATGGAGCTCCTGCCCGGCGGCGCAGGCCTGGTGGTTCCCCACGACAACCCCCAGGCACTGGCCGATGCCATTCGCACCGTGTGGGACGACCCCATGCGGTTGGAGGCGATGGGTGCGGCCGCACGGCGCATCGCACCCACCCTCAGCTGGAGCGCCGTGGCGCGCTCCTACTCCGCCCAGGTCGACCTGTGCCTCGCACGCCAGGGAACCGCGGCGTGAACGACCTCCCTACAGTCTCCTACCGCCACCTGCTCCAACTACTCGGCCCTCATGGCCTCTTCGAACACGCCGAGCTGACGACGCCACGCGTCGAGCACGGCTACTGCACGGACGACAACGCCCGCCTCCTGGTGCTCACCGCCCAACACGCCGACCAGCCCGAGGCCGCTCGCCTCAGCCGAGTGGCCCTGGACGTGGTGCTGGCCTCCATCGCCCCCGATGGACGCTGCGCCAACCGCCTGGATGACACCGGCGCCTGGGTGGACCAGCCGACCACCGACGACTGCTGGGGCCGCGCCCTGTGGGCACTCGGCACCGCCGCCGCCAAGCACCCCGACCCTGCGGTTCGCGCGGAGGCCTCCCGAGGCTTCGCACTGGCAGGCGCGCAGACAGCCCGTTCGCCGCGCACGATGGCCTTCGCCACGCTCGGTGCGGTGGAGATCGCCGCCGTCGAATCCGGCCAGGGCCATGCCCAACGCCTGATGCGGCAGACCCAGTCCACCATCGGCCCGGTGCCCAGCGGCGCCTGGACATGGCCCGAACCGCGCCTGGCCTACGCCAACGCCGCCCTCGCCGAGGCGTTGATCGCCGCCGGTACGGCAACCCACAGCGCATGGGACGTCGATCGCGGCCTGCGGATGCTGGGCTGGCTGCTGGAACGCGAGACGCGCTCCGGCCACCTCTCGCTCACGCCCGCAGGCGGCGCCGGGCCCGGCGACAGCGGCCCTGGCTTCGACCAGCAGCCCATCGAGGCCGCGGCCCTGGCGGATGCCTGCACCCGCGCCCGCACGGTGACGGGCGACGCTCGCTGGGCGGACGGGGTGACCGCTGCCGCCCGCTGGTTCACGGGCGACAACGACGCCGGGGTGCCGATGTTCGACGCCGACTCCTGCGGCGGGTACGACGGCCTGCACCGCGACGGGGTGAACCTCAACCAGGGGGCCGAATCCACCCTGGCGTTCCTCACGACGATCGAACGCGCCGCTGCCCTGGTGCGTGCCGCGTGAACCACCACGAGCTCCTCACCGACACGGGCATCGTGCTCCGCCCGGACCCTGCGCGGGTGCTGGCCCGCTTCTTCGTGCCCGGCCGGGAGGATGTCGGCCCCGGCGACTCGCGGGCGAACGTGGTGATCGATCGCGTCCTCGCACTCAGCGACGCCGAGGTGGACGACGCCGCCGCGCTCGTGACCACCACGTTCAGCCCGCGCCACGACGCCTTCGACGACACCATCGAAACCCACCTCGGCCGGCTGGGCTCGCGGCTGGACACCGTGCCCACCCTCTCGCCGGCGCGGCGGTACCTGCTCGGCGCGTGCTTCACGGCGGAGATCGCCGTCGAAGCGGCCGCCCTGTGCAACCCGTCGATCGTGCCGCACCCGGCGTGGCCGGCGCCCGCCCCGGACGGCAGCGCCCGATTCCTACTGAGCGTGCGCGGCATCGGGGAGGGGCACCGCTCCACCATCGGGTTCCGCGAGGGCACCGTGGCCGCCGACAGGACGGTGACCGTCGACCAGCCGGCCCCTCACCTCGTAGCATCGGCCCCGTCCCCGGGCATGCACCACCGCGCATCCGTCCACTCGCACCTGGCCGAACTCGGCGACGACCTCGAGAACGCCGGCTACGTGCTCGACCACCTTCCCGAGGTGTTCGACGGCGACGCTCTCGACCACGCGATCGCCGCGTTGGAGTCCGATCGCGCCACCCGGCGCGGGTTGGACGCGACCGTGGCCTCCATCCGCGCCCACGCGGCCTCCGCCTACCGCACCTCGTTCGCGCCGGGCACGGAGCTGTCCTCCCGAGTGCTGGTGCCCCATGCGCCGGCGGAGGCGTACGGCATGGAGGACGCCCGGTTCGTGCGCTTCACCGGCGACGACGGCGCCAGCACCTACTTCGCCACCTACACCGGCTGGAACGGCACGGAGGTGTCGCAGCACCTGCTGCAGACGGAGGACTTCGCGGAGTTCGAGGTCTCCCCCATCGCCGGGCCGGCCGCCGCGGGCAAGGGCCTGGCGCTGTTCCCGCGCATGATCGGTGGCCGCTACGCGGCGTTGTCCCGCTCGGACCGCGAGAGCAACGCGGTGGCGTTCTCCGACGACCTTCGCTCATGGCACGACCGGGAGGTGGTGCAGGTGGCGGAGCGCTCGTGGGAGATCCTGCAGTTGGGCAACTGTGGTTCGCCGATCGAGACCGAGGCGGGCTGGCTGGTGCTGACCCACGGTGTCGGCCCCATGCGCACCTACCACATGGGCGCGCTGCTGCTGGACCTCGACGTGCCGTCGAGGGTGCTCGCCCGCGCCGACCAACCCCTGCTGTCGCCGGCCGGTGCACGCCAGAACGGGTACGTGCCGAACGTCGTGTACTCCTGCGGCGCGCTGGCCCACGGCGACGTGCTCGTCGTCCCCTTCGGCATCGGCGACCAGGCGATCGGGTTCGCGACGGCGTCGATCAGCGAGCTGCTGGCGTCGCTCCGCCCGGAGCGCTGACCGGGCTCCGTTCGCCGGCAGCCACCCGCGTCGGCCACCCTTCTTCGTCATGGACGACCACACCGACGGCCTGGCGGGCACCAAGGCATTCCTCGGCCTCGTCCCCACCGACGATCCGCTCCGCTGGCGCCTACCCCTGCGGCGCGAGCTGATGACCGGCGCCGGCTTCCTCTACGGCGGCGCCGGCCTGGCGGCGGCCATCGCGGCGATGGAGATGAGCACGGCGCGTCCGGTGGTGTGGGCCACCGCCCAGTACCTGTCCTATGCCCGCATGCCCGGCTCGCTCGACGTGGATGTCACCATCTCGGTCGCCGGCCGCAACACCACCCAGGCTCGCTGCGCCGTCACCCAGGACGGGGAGGAGATCCTGCAGACGCTGGCCACGCTCGGCCGCAAGGACCTGCCGGTCCAGGGCACGTGGGCGAAGCGGCCGGACGTGAAACCGTGGCAGGAGACCCGCGAGCAGCTGCCCGACCCCGTGCGCGGCACGGTGCACGAGGCCATCGACATGCGCATCGTGCACGGAGTGTCGCGCCGCCAGCTGATCAAGGGCCGCACCCACCGCGACCCCAGCGGCCGGGCGGCGTTCTGGCTGCGCATCCCCGGCGGGCGCAAGGTGCCCGATGCCGCCGACCTGGCGATGGTCGGCGACGTGGTGCCAGCCGCGTTCGCCAACGTGGCCGGCGAACCGATCACCGGCAACAGCCTGGACAACACGATCCGCACCGCCCACCTCGTCGAGACCGAATGGGTGCTGGCGGACGTGCAGGTGCACGCCATTCAGGACGGGTTCGGTTACGGCCGCGTGCACCTGTGGGCCGAGGACGGCACCCTGCTCGGCACGGCCAGCCAGTCGTCGGTCATCCGCACGCCACCGGTGTGACGCTCCGTCTCGGCCGTTCGGCCGGGGCGGCGTACCATCGCGAAATGCCGCTGCACCATGTCGCCTATGCCACCAAGGACTGCGAAGCCACGCGCCACTTCTACGAGGACCTGATGGGCTTTCCCCTGCTGTACACGGAGACCACGGTCCACCCGGAGACCGGTTCGTGGATCCGTCACCTGTTCTTCGACATCGGGCCGGAGGAGGCCGACAAGAAGGAGGCGATGGCCTTCTTCGAGGTGCACAACGTGGGCGAGAAGGAGGGCTACACCACCGACGTGTCGGACGGTGTTGGCCTGCCCGTGTGGGTGAACCATGTGGCGTTCCGCGCCACCGAGGAGATGCAGGCCGGGCTGCGCGAGCGCATGGACGCCGAGGGCATCAAGCCGCTGATGGACATGGACCACGGCTGGTGCCACTCGCTGTACTACGTGGACCCGAACGGGATCATGGTCGAGTTCTGCCGCGACACGCCCGGCTTCACCCCGAACCCGGCCGAGGCCCGCCGCCTGCTGACCGCCGACCCGCTGACGAACGCGATCAAGGTCCGCTGACGCCATGACGACGCTGCCGGAGAGGTGGCTCACCGACACCGAGCCCAACCGCATCTACACCCTCTGGAGCCGCGGTAACGCCGGCGAGATCTACCCCGACCCGATCTCCCCGCTCTCGGGCACCAGCGTGTTCCTCACCGCCGGCGAGCTCGGCTATCAGGACGCGATGGTCCAGGGCGGCACGATGGACTACGAGGAGCTCGACAAGGGCACCGCGAACAACATCATGGCCAGCTTCGGCGGCTACCTGTACCTCAACATGTCCATCAGCCGCCTCTTCGGCGTGCGCTGCCCCGGCATGACCCCGGAGATGGTGGACCAGCAGTACTACGGGGAACTCACGGGCATCCCGAGCTACGCCAGCGAGGCCCGCCCCGGCGACGAGAGCCCGGCGCACAGCGAGCGCCTCGGCGCCTGGATCGGCGCATTCGTGTTCGGGCGCGAGGACGTGCCGGAGCTCCTGCAGCAGCGGGCGGAGGTGCAGCGGATCATCGCCTCCCGTCCGCCGATCGAGGACCAGACCGAGGCGCAGCTCTCTGAGCACATGCACGCCTTCGACGAGCTGTACCGCGAGATGTTCTGCCTGCACATCCTGGTGTCGGCGGCCGTCGGCTTCGGCATCGGCACGGTGCATGGGGTGTGCGAGGCCATCGGCCAGCCGTCGCTGGCGATGACGCTGATCGCCGGTGTCGGCGATGTGGACTCCGCAGCGCCGTCGCATGCGATGTGGGAGATGGCCCGCACCATCGACGGCGACGCCGGCCTCACCGCCGCCTTCGATGCCGGCGTGGCGGGCGTGGTGGAGCGCGTGGCCAGGCTTGACACGCCGGCAGCCGCCACCTTCCAGGCGCAGCTGGCGGACTTCCTGGCGCGCTTCGGCAGCCGCGGCCCGAACGAATGGGAGCTGCGCTCGCGGGTGTGGGGCACCCACCCGGAGGTGGCGTTGGCCGCGGTGGATCGCATGCGCGGCATGGATGCCGGCGAATCGCCTGCCGCCAGCCATGCGGCGCGGGCCGCCGAGCGCGAAGCAGGCACCGCCGCGGTACGCGCCGCCCTGGCGGAGAGCCCGGAGGCGCTGGCCCAGTTCGACGCCGGCCTGCGCTCGGCGCTGGTCTTCGGTGCGGCCCGCGAGCGATGCAAGACAACCCTCATCCTGGTGGTGCATGAGTTGCGCACGGCAGCCCGCGAGCTCGGCCGCCGGTGGGTGGCCGATGGCCTGCTGGACCATGTGGAGCAGGTGTTCATGCTCACCGACGCCGAGCTGCCCCGCTTCCGTTCCGAGGCCGCGGCGCTGCGGGCAGCGGTCGAGGAGCGCGAGCCGCAGTACCTCGCGCTGTGGGACCTCGAGCCGCCGTTCATCGTCGTGCTCGACCCGCCACCGCTGTCCCAGTTCGCCCTGCGCGCCGATCACACGGCCGAGGCCGCAGTGGTCGGCACGGTGCTGACGGGCATCCCCGGCTGCGCCGGCGTGGCCCGCGGACGGGCACGCATCATCACCGACCCGAGCGACCCGTTCGCGCTGGAGCCGGGCGACATCCTGGTGGCTCCGCTCACCGACCCCGCGTGGACACCACTGTTCGTGCCCGCCGCCGCCGTGGTGGTGGACGTGGGCGCGCAGATCACGCACGCCGTCATCGTGTCCCGCGAGTTGGGCATCCCGTGCGTCGTGTCGGTCACCGACGCGACGTACAAGATCCCCGACGGCGCCCTCGTCGAGGTGGACGGCGCTGCCGGCACCGTCACGGTGATCGAACTGCCGTAAGGGGCGGCGGGCAGGCGGGGGCCGCTGGCCTACCGCACCGCCACCGTCAGGGCGAGCGCGCCCGGATCGGTAGCGAACCGGGCGACACGCAGGGTGTACTCGCCCGCGGCCGCCACCCACCGATGGGCCTGCGGGTCGCGAGTTGCGAGCGCGGTGAACGGCACGTTGATGTCCGCCGCAGCCGACGCCCCTGCGGCCACCTCGACGCGGGCGAAGCCGACCAGCCGTGGCGGCGCTTCGGGGTCGCGCAGGGCGGCGTAGATCTGCACCACGTCGGCACCGTCGACATCGCCGTCGTTGCGGACCTGCACCCGGACAGTCCACCCATCCGGCCCGGAGGCGGCATCTGCGTGCCGGACCTCGCAACCGGCGAGCGTGAAGGTGGTGTACGACAGGCCGAAGCCGAACGGAAACAGCGGCGTCCGCTCGTGGCGGGCCAGGTGCCACCAGCCGTGCCACCGGTCGTAGCGGAAGGTCGTGGCGTTGCGGTCGAAGCCCGGAAGGTCCGCTTCGTCGAGCGGCACGCTGAACGGCAGCCGGGCCGAAGGGGCCACCGAGCCGCACAGCACATCCGCCAGCCCATGCCCCGCCTGGCCGCCGCCGTAGAAGGGCTGCACGACGGCGGCCACGTCGTCGACCCACTCCGTCATCACCACCGCGCTGCCTGCCTGCACCACAACGACGGTGCGCGGGTTGACGGCAGCAACCGCCCGGATGAGGGCGACGTCCGCGGCGGGGAGGCGCAGCGACTGGCGGTCGCCGCCGACGGCGAGGCCGCGGGCACGCGCCGCCAGATGGGCCGGGCGCTCCGTCGGCGGCTGCACGGAGATGAACTCCTCGAACAGGTCGACCACGTCGGGCTCGTCGCCGGGTGGGAACAGGAACCGCAACGATGCGTCGGTCTCGCCGATGTACTCCCCTTCGTCCTCGAAGGTGTAGCCGACGACCACGACGGCCACGTCCGCGGTGGCGGCCAGCGCGGCGGCACGCTGTGGGTCCGTTCCGTCGTCGTGAGTTGCGTCCGCGAACCGGGCCCGGAGCCCTGCGAGCACAGTGACGCACTCGAGGTCCCACCCGTCGCTGTAGCCGCCGTCGCCGAGGTTGACCCGATCGGCCAGCCGGCCGAGCACGGCGAGGCGGCTCGACGCGGACAGGGGCAGGGCAAGCCAGCCGTCCACCTCCTGGTTGCGCAGGAGCACGACGGAACGCGCAGCCACCTCACGGGCGAGGGCGCGGTGGGCGGCGCAGCCCAGCGCAGCGCGGTCGGGCGCGGGCTGCGAGAGCACCGCATCGAACCTCAGGAGGGTGGCGATCACACGTGTTGCTGCGGCGTCGACCTCTTCCCACGAGGCTCGTCCGTCCTGCAGCGCTGCAGGCAGGTGCTGTGCGCGCACCATGCGATACGGCATCTCCACGTCGAGCCCGCCGTGCAACGACGTGGCCGCATCGCGCAGGCCGAGGATCCAGTCGCTGATCACGAACCGTTCGAAGCCCCACTCGCGGCGCAGCACGTCGGTCAGCAACGAACGGCTCTCCCCACACCACTCCCCGTTCACCTGGTTGTAGGCGGACATCACCGCGGCCACACCTTCGTCGATGATCCGCCGGAAGTGGGGCAGGTAGACCTCGTGGAGCGCCACCTCGTCGACCTCGATGTCGACGCTGAAGCGAGCGTTCTCCATCGAGTTGCAGGCGAAGTGCTTCACGCACGCCATGACGTGCCGCTGCAGGCCGCGGGTGAGTGCGGCACCCATCTCGGCCACATGGTGCGGGTCTTCCCCGTACGTCTCCTGGGCACGCCCCCAGGCGGGGTGGCGAAGCACGTTCACGCAGACCGCACCGGTGAGCGTGGCGCCCGCGGCACGGAGCTCGCGGCCGATGGCATCCCCCACCCGTTCCTCCAATGCAGGGTCCCAGGTGGCGCCGCGGGCCATCGACACAGGGAAGGCGGTGCCGTTGCCGATGACCGCGCCGCGTGGGCCATCGGCGAACGTGAACCCCGGGAAGCCGATGCGTTCGATGCGCGCACCCGGGAACGGCGCACGGTGGTAGCCGTCGTCGCGAGTGAGGTACCCGAGGCCGGCCCATGTGGGCTCGTCGCCATCGAGGCACCACAGGCGCTCGTAGTCGGTGAGTGTGGACACCAGCTCGCCTGCCGCGGCCGCAGGGCTCATCCCGCGGCCGACAGCCGCCCGCGCATCGTCGAACGAGGTGATCATCTCGCCGACCGTAGTGGCGGCGCGTGAGGGTGCGCGCCGGCCAGGGCATCGGGAGGTGCCCCGCGGGGCACGCTGGACCGGTGGCTCCCGTCCGGCCAGGTGACCCGCAACACGCCATCCGGCCGCAACTTCAGATCCAAGCCCAGCCGGTGCACCATGTGGTGATGGCGATTGCAGAGCAGGAGGAGGTTGTCCGCATCCGTCTGGCCTCCATGGCGCCAGTAACGCACATGGTGGGCGTCGCACTGGCGGACGGGGCGGTTGCACCCCGGAAAGCGGCAGCCGCCGTCGCGGACGGCGACGAGGCGGAACAGGGGCAGCGGCGCGGTGTAGTGCGAGCGGCCGTAGGCGACGGGGTGGTTGAACGGGTCGCGCATCACCCGGTGCAGGACGCAGTCGCACAGCAGCGTGTCTGCGGTGTGGGCTTCGACGAGGTTGCCGTCGGCATCGAACGCCTCCACCCCGCGCTCGCGGTTCAGGCTGGACGCTGTGACCGACAACTCGATGTGCGGGCGATGGCGAGGCGTGCCGGGTAGCTCGTTGTTGCGGTTCCAGAAGGCGGCGATGTCGTGCAGTGCGTCGGCCGCACGCTCCTGATGGGTGCGGCTGTCGTCGCTGCCCTCCCAGGTGATGGCCGTGCGAATGGCTTGCTCCAGTTCCGTGCCGGCGGCGGCACCGAGCACGAAACGGCCGACCATCTCGCCTCCGGCGCCGCGCCCCATGGTGAAGGTGCGCTCCGCCTCGGCCGGCGGCGCGCCGCCGTCGGCGATGGCCTCCGCACGCTGCTTCCAGACTGCGCAGGCCTTCTCCGTGTCCGCCACGGACAGCGCCTTCACTGCGTCCACCAAGCCGCGCTGCTGACCGCGCATGATCGGTTCGACGCGCCGCACGCACACTCGCTGCAGTGCATCGACCTGGCCTTCGGACAAGGTGCCGTCGGCCGCGGCTTCGGCGATGACGGCCTGGGTATCGAGGAAGCGGCCGCGGCGCACCCACCCCAGCGCCGTGCGATGGGCCATGCGACCGTGGCAGCGCAGCCAGCCCGTGATCGATTCCGACCCGTCGACTGCCCAGGCCCCGGTGGCTTCCACGCGTCGCACGGCGAGGGCCAGGACAGCGGCCCGACGCTCGTGCTCCGCAAGCGCTACGAGCAGATCCGAGGCCGTCAGCGGCATCTCTGCCCACGGATCGATCTCCGGTAGATCCATATTCATATCGTACATGTGTTCGTTCTCAATTCCAACAGATCACTCATAGTCTGAGCCGATCCATGCGCGCCCTTTGATCGGCGCGAGCGATGGCCGCCGACCTGCCCATCCCCGACCGGCCCCTGATCAGCGGCACGACGCAGGCTTCGTGCCCGTTACGGCTGCACCCCGTCGTGCTCGCGGGCGACCAGCAGGGCCAGCTCGGTACGCGATCGCACACCGAGGCGGCGGTAGATGCTGCTGAGGTGGAACTCCACGGTGCGCACGCTGACGTAGAGCTGATCGGCGGCTTGACGGCTGGACACACCGGTGCCGATGGCCAGAGCGACGCGCAGTTCGGCGGCGGTGAGCTGGGAGGCGATCGAGCCCGAAACAGCACGGTCGGCACCTGCACGGTCGGCGCCTGCACGCTCGGCACCTGCACGGTCGGCGCCTTCGAGGCCCAAGAGGGGCTCACAGCGTGACGCCCAGGGGTCGGCGCCGAGCGAGCGGAAGGTCTCCATCGCCGCGGCAGCGTCGCGGCGCGCATCTGCCGGGCGGCGGGTGCGGTTGGCAAGTGCCCTGCACAGCTGGCTACGGGACCGCTCGAACGGCGCGCCCAGCGATGCGGCGGCGGCGAGCGACGACTCGAAGTGCTCGTCGGCATGGTCCGGGTCGAGCAGCCCCTGCACCCGCCCGGCGGCGACGGAGGTCCATGCACGGTCGGTGCGTGGCCGCTGGGCGTGCAGGTTCACCAGCGTGTGCGTGGCCATCTCGGGCACACCGGCGCCGATCGCGGCTTCGGCAAGATCGGCGTGCCACCACAGGAAGCCGGGCTCGAAGATCTCGCCGGCAGCAGCGGTGGCGGCCACCGCACTGAGCGACGTGACTGCTGCCGCGGCCCGACCGCGGCCGAGGTCGAGCAGCCCGATGGCAGAGTCGGCCCACATCTGCAACGAGGCCATGCCCACCTGGCGGGCCATCACCTGCGCGGCACCGGCTCGCTGGCGGCACGCATCGTCGTGACCCGTACAGGCATCGATGCGCGCCAGCACGGCATGGCCGAACGATGCGTTCGGGCTGGACACCGCGTCGCTGAACGCGATCGCGGTGCCAGCGTCGCTGCGCGCCTCTGCCCAGCGCCCGGTGCGCCAGCCGATCTCGGCGCGCAGCGCGCAGGCGAAGGCGACGATGGCGTGCATACCGGTTCGCTGGGCGTTGGCGATGACGGTGGCCAGGGTGGTGCGAGCACGGCCCCAGTCCTCGCGGATCATCTGCGAAAAGGCAGCGATCTGCAGGAACATCAGCACGGCGCCGTCGGCCTGCTCCACGCCGGCAGCCATCAGGTCCACCAGCGCCAGGTCGTCGGTGGCCTGGCGCTCGTCGCCGTGGTTCACCAGGGCAAGGGCCCGTGCTGCTCGTGCGGCGAACATCAGCCCGTCATCGCCTTCCGCCAACGTCACCGCTTCCTGGGCCAGCGTGACGGCGTGGCCCATGTCGCCGACGAGGCCGGAGATCATCGACGCTCGCACCAGCAGCCCGACGCTGCCCTGCACGTCGAACGGGCGCACGCGGGCGCTCTCGCCGACCAGGAAGTTGACCGCGCCTGCGCTGTCAGCGAACCATGCCTTGGCCTCGCCGATCCGTCCGGCGATGGCGGCCTGCAGCGACCTGTCGGCGGTGGCGTCCAGCGCAACGTGCCAGCAGGCGAGCGCCGGGTGCGGGCCGGACGCGTCCCAGTGGGCGTCGCCCGCGGCCACCAGCCGGCGGGTGGATTCGGCCGCATCGGGCGACAGCCGGGCGGCGCGCTCCAGCGCCACGGCCGCACTGCTGGGCGCGCCCCGCGAACGGGCCGCGGCCGCGGTGGTCTCCAGCGCTGCAGCGGCGGTCTCATCGGGACCGACGGCCGCCCCGGCCAGGTGCCAGCTGTGGCGATCGTGGTCGCCAGCGCGATCGGCCAACACGGTGGCCAGCAGGCGGTGTGCGGCGCGACGCTCGGCGGCGGAGGCCCGGCCGACGGCCGCGGCGCGCAGCAGTGGGTGCACGAAGTCGGCCTCGCCGCCGTCGATGGTGATGATGCCCGCCTGCTCCGCGGCGAGCAGTGCGTCGTGGTCGATGCCGCAGGCCGTGAGCGCGGCCAGCGTGGTGGCCAGCGTCGGGCGGCCGGCGAGGGCGGCGAACAGCACGGCCTGCCGGGCGGGCGTGTCGAGCACCGCGATGCGGCTGCCGAAGGCCTCCGTCAGCCGGTCGCCGATCGGCAACGCGTCCTCCAGCCCTCGGGCACCGTGACGTTGCTGGGGATCCAGGCCCGTGCCGATCTCGATCAGTGCCAGCGGGTTGCCGGCCGCCGCGGCATGGCAGCGGTCTGCCACCTCGCGCGCGATCGGCGCACTGGACGACAGCAGCTCGTAGGTGGAATCAACGTCCAGACCGGCCAGGTCGAGCTCGGCGAAGCCCATCTCCACGAGCGGGCTCCGCAGTCCACTGCGAACGGCCACCAGTCCAGCCACCCGGTCGGCGTGCAGGCGGTGGAGGGCGAAGCCCAGGGCGCGGGCGGTCGGGTCGTCGATCCACTGCGCGTCGTCGATGGCCACCAGAACCGGTTGGCGTTCGGCGGCGTGGGCAAGCAGATCCAGCGTGGCCGCGCCGACGGCGAGCGGGTTGGTCGGGTTGGCGGTCATCGCCAACGCGTTGCCGATCGCCTCGGCGTGCGCTGCGGGCAGCTCGCCGATCAGGTGCAGCAACGGGCGAAGCAGGGCGTGCAAGGCGGCGAAGGGAAGAGCCGCCTCGGCCTCCACGCCGGCCACGTAGAGCGCCGTCATCGGCTGCGGGCAGTGCTCGATGGCATCGCTCAGCAGGGCCGATTTGCCGATGCCGGCGTCGCCGCGGATCACGACGGTGCTGCTGGAACCGGCGCAGGCGCGCTGCAGGGCGGCGGCGATCTGCGTGCGTTCGCGGTCGCGCCCGAGCAGCATTGCAGGAGCTTGTCACACCCCGGATCACCCCGGGTCAGATCGGTCGAACTGGTAGTTTCACGGGCGACGCGCTGCTGCCCGATCCGTACCATCGCCCGCATGAGGGGACAGGTTCGAGCGTGAGCGTTCGGCCGCACCTTGTGGCACTCGCGCTGGTTGCCTCGGCATGCGCGGGCGGCAACACGCCCGGTGCCGACCCACCGCACACCCCGGTCGGCTCGACCCCCACGTCCGAGTCACCGCCTTCAACCGGCGGCGCGACGACCTCGAGTACATCGATCCCTGCGTTCGACGCATCGCTGATCCCGCCCGTACCGGCGGCCACTGCACTCGCTGGGGCAGATCCTGAGTCGCGAAGCGCAGAGCTCATCGCTGCGACGGCCGATGCGGCCGATCGCATCGATGCCGGCTGGCTCGCCGCGTACGCAGAGTTCGGCGTGCCGGTCGTGGCCCTCGACGGCACGTCGACGATTGCAGGCGACTCCGTGGGGCCGCGATGGGAAGTGGTGTGGGCGATCGGTGGCCTCAGCCGGGGTACGGCGACCATCTCACTGGCCGATGCAGCCAAGGTGGTCGGCTGGGACGAGAGCACACCGGTCGATCCGGCGGTGCTGCTGGACGATCTGCGCAACGCCGTCGCCAGCGCCGACCGGCGAGTGCAGACGCTCGGCCTGTTCGTGGCCGGCAAGGCACTGGCCAACGGTGGCGGCGACCCGCTCGACCCGGCGGTTACCGCCGATCAGGTGGCGATGGATGCCGCCACGATCTACCTGCTCGACTGGGTGATCACCCGGGAGGCGGCCGTGGCCATCATCGGGCCCGACGCCGCGGCATCCGACGCGCAGGGGATCGTTGCCGGCTTCGCACCACTGGCGCTGCCATCGGCTGCCAGTGCAACGCCATGCTCGGAGGCTTTGGGGACGGCCGACCAGACGTCGTGGATCAACTGGGTGATCGGCAAGCTCGGCGGTGGCGTAGGACTTGAAGGCGTCGTGTCCATGCCGGGGGTTGTGGAGCTGTTCGTGACACAGGCGACCCGGCTCACCGAAGGCGTCGAGGCCGGCCAGCGCGCAGGCGCGAGGGCGGGAAGGATCGTCAACCGGTTGAACATCGTGGCGTCGGTGGCATCGCTGATCGCTCAGGTCAACGCCGTTCAGGTGAACCCGTCGATGGAGCCCGACCCTCTGATTCGCCGGCGCGAGCGCGCCGACGGAAAGAAGGCCGTCGTCAGCATCGGGCTCAGCTTCAACTCCGCGACGCTCAACTCGAACGACCGAGCCCTGTGCCTCTTGAGTCTGGTGTCCAACGCCCTCGGAGTGGGGCTGTCGTTCCCGGCCGACGGCGCCCCGCTGCCGGGCGTGGAGCTACTGGTCACATCTGGAAAGAACTTCGGCACCAAGGTGTACTTCGGCGAGGGCGCGGACCCGAGACGAACGGCAGACAGCAGCGGCTACGTGCTGATCGAGGTGCAAGGCAAGGCCCGGCCCACGACGCTGCCCGAGTCCGCCAGGGAGAAGCAGGACGAGTTCGGCCTGAATCTCGCGTCGCAGGTGGAGGAGACGACCTCGCAAAGCATCCTGAACGTCTTCATCGACGGGTTGTCGCTCGGATCGGGTGCGCCGTCGGGGATCATCGACATCGCCAAGACCCTCCGTTACGACCTCGGTGAGTACCTGTTCGCGTTCACCGACTTCGCCACCGGATACCGCGTCGACCAGCAATGGATCGGCGGCTACACGCTCACGGGTGAGGTGTGCGACCTGAGCATGCCGTTCGTGATCCAGGCGGACGGGAGCGCGGTGTTTGCCTACGTCGGCCCGTTGACGATCACCCCGCTCGGCGACGGGGCCGTGTCCTACGACCTTTCCGGCACGTTCGGCGGTCAGTTCCCCGGACGCGGCGCGGGCGGCGGGGTGATCGACGAGCGGGCCGACCCGGTGACGATCCTTCTCGACCCTGGGTCCTTCTTCGCCACGTTCCCGGCGCCGATCGGCGAAGCACCGGTCGGTGACGGCGGCCACTTCGACGGTGCATCGAGCGACCCGATCCTGCTGTTCCCCGACCCGACGACGTGCGGTGGAGAGTGACTGCTTCGCGCAACTCGCCGCGGCTCGTCGCAGCTGCCTATGCGTTGATCGTCGTGCAGCTGGCCGGCCCGACAGCGTTCGGTTCGGCGCCACCGGGGTTCGACGCGCTGCACACCGCTTATGCCGTGAGCGCCCGCGCCTACCCCCGGACGATCTGCCTCGATGCGGATGGCGCGGTCGACGCCCGCCTCCGTGCCACCGTGACGGGCAGTCTCTCCAGTGGCGGCAGGGTGGTCCTGCCGAGGGCAGGACCTGGGGACATGGAGGGCGCCCTGATCACGGCACGCGTGCAAGGCGACGCCGTCCGCCTGGCAGAGACCGTGCGCGTCACCGGCCTTGACGGCACGCCCGGCACCGAGAACGCGGTGTTCGACTACACCGGAGTGAAGGTCGGCGAGTCGCGGCTCACCTTCGAAGCCTCGGCCGCCGTGGTGTCCGACCTTGGCTGGCCCGGTGTGCTGACCGTCCCCGAGGCCTCGGTCGACGTGAAGGTGATCAACTGCACGTTCGTCGTTCACGCATTCTCGACGTTCGTGTTGCAGGGAGAAGCAGGGTTGACGTTCGGCACAGCGATGACCAACGTCGAGCTCACCCAGAGCGACGATGGCGAGTTGCGCCAGTCGGTGTCGGTGTCAT
>JBPOIX010000277.1:0-6801 GCA_052034175.1 Actinomycetota bacterium | reverse complement strand
AGCATGCTCGAGCGCGAGTTCGACCGTCGCCAGGAAGCAGCCCTCCCCAGCGCCGACGACCTCGGCGCGCAGTTCGAGCAGTTCCTGCGCGAACAGCGCGACGAGGAGTAGCCGTCAGCCGGCGGCGGCCGTGCGCCAGCCGCCCTGCACCAGGTCGTCCAACGCCGTCCCCAGCGCCCGCACTCGGGCCGGCGTCCACTCCACGTCCGGGTCGGGCTCGAGGAACAGCTGCGCCAGCGCCACCACGCCGAGGCCGGCGGCGGTCCAGTCCGCCGATGCTGCCGCGCCCAGCGGCCGGGCGCGCACGGTGGCCTGCACGACGGCGGGCGCGGGCAGGCCCATCAGCACCAGCCCGCGGATGAGGCCGCCGGCGAGTTGCGCCAACAACTCGAACGACGCATGCAGTTCGGGCCGCAGCCGGTAGCCCACCATGCCGGCCACCAGTCGGTGGACGGCCGCGACGCGGGCGACGAACCCGGCCTCCGAAGCCGCCAACGCTGCCCCGACGTCGTCGCGCAGGGCCCCGTCCGCCAAGCCGTCGAACGTGGCATGCAGCGCGAGGTAGGTACGCCACTCCCGCGAGCCGTGCATCACCGCCACGTCGTGTGCCGTGCCGATGCGCAGCAACTCGGTCACCAGGTGCAGCCGCCCTTCCTCCGTCCCGAGGCGGCGGCGCAGCGGGCGCACCACCTCGGCCAGCAGGTCGTCCATGCCGGCGTTGCTCTCCGCCGACGGCGCAGTGCCACTCGCGAGCTCACGCAGGAGGTCGGCGACGAACAGATCCTTGTGCGGCCAACGGCGATAGACCGCCGAGCGGGTGACGCCGGCGTCGTGGATGATCTCCTCGAAGCTGAGGTGTTCGAGGCTGACGGTGAGCCCGGTGGCATTCACCCGCGCCCGCGCCGTGGCGAGCATCCGCGCGGCCATCTCCGCGTCCGCCATCCGTGTGCGCCGCCGGGCCACACCCGACGGCGGGGGAAGCGCGCTGGACATCTCTCCTCCTTTAAGGACATAATGTCCCAAGTCCTTATTCTTCGACCGAAGGTACCACCGGAGCCCCTCATGAACCCGCACCGCCGTCTTGCCCGCTGGATGTACCGCGGTGGCCACCCCAACCGCATGGCGTCGGCGATGAACCGCGTGTGGCGGGCGATCGGCGCCCAGGGTTGGTGGCGCAACCGCTGCGTGACCCTGGAGGTCACCGGGCGGCGCAGCGGCAGGGCCATCGCCTTCCCGCTGATCGTGGCCGACCTCGACGGCGAGCAGTACCTGGTCTCAATGCTCGGCGAGCAGGCGTCGTGGGTGGCGAACGTGCGCGCCGCGGACGGCCGGGCCGTGCTCGTCCACGGCGACCGCCGGCCGGTGCGCCTGGTGGAGGTGCCCGTCGCCGAGCGGGCGCCGATCCTGCGACGCTATTTGGACGTCGCACCCGGCGGCCGCCCGCACATCGAGGTCGAACGCCGCGCGCCGCTCGGCGAGATCGCCGCGGTGGCCGACCGCTACCCGGTGTTCCAGCTCACGGCCGCCTGACGGCGATCTCCTTGGCCGCCCTGCTCAGCCGCCCGAGGCGGCGTCGAGCTGCTCCTGCGTCACGCCGCAACGCGTCGCGGCCGCAACCAGCAGGGCGTCCACCTCCGGCGGACGGGGCGAGAGGGCGATGCCCATCCCGAGCAGGTCGGCCTCTGACGTGGTGGTGACAAGGTCGACGGCAGCGCAGTTGGCCATCCCGGGGTCCACTCCCGCGCCGACCAGCGCGTCGTAGAACGTGCCGGCCACCAGGCCGTCGGGCTTCTCTGCCGGGCCCTGGGGCAGGGTGGCGTCGGGCGCCAACGACGTGGTCGGCGCGACGGTGGTGCTCGGCGGCAGGGTGGCCGGGGCCTCCTCGGTCTCGGTCATCAGCGGCGCGGCCGCGACGGCCTCGTCGTCGTCGGTTGCCCGCACCACCATCACCAGGCCGCCTGCCAGCAACGCCGCACCGGCCACCCAGGCCATCGCCTGGGTGCGCTTCGAACGTGCCGTGCGGGCCACCTCGCCCATCGCCAGGAATCCGAGATGGTCGGCCGCCTTCACCAGCGGCGGCACCACCACCAGCGCAGCCAACAGGGCGACGGCGATGTTGATCGTGACGACCATGCCGAAGTCCGCCAGCAGCGGCAGCGGCGAGAAGATCAGGACGGCGAACCCGCCGAGCGTGGTGAGTGCCGACGTGAAGAACGCCCGCCCCGTGCGCTCCGCGGCCACGGTGGTGCTGACCTCGGGGTCCAGCCCGCGGCCGCGTTCCTCCGCGTAACGATCCACCAGGAGCACCGCGAACTCGGCACATGTGGCGACCACCAGCGGGCCGCCCACCGTGGTCAACGGGCGGAGGGTGATGTCCAGCAGGCGCACGAGGGTGGCCGAGGCACCGACGGCCAAGAGCACGGGGATCATCGTCAGCAGGCCACGGGCGAGGTCGCGGTAGCGCAGCATGAGGAAGGCGGCCACCAACACCAGCGCCACGATCGTCAGCTCGGCGCGGTTGGCGGTGATGTTCTCCAACAGGCCGACACCGACCACCGCCAGGCCGCCGGGTGTGGCGGAGGCACCGCGCGGCAGCGGCGCGCCATCACCCGGGTCGGCGATCAGGCGCTGCACGTTGTCGAGCACGACCGAGCGCTCCTCCAGCGACGACGGGCCCACCTGGAACAGGATGTTCGCCGCGTTGCCGTTGTCGGCCACCATCAGCTCCTGCAGCGACGTGGGTGCGGCGTTGTAGGCCTGCAACAGGTCCAGCCCGGTGGGCGGCAGCGGCGTGGCACCCGGCACCTCCATCAGCCAGCCAACAGTGGTGACCAGGCTGGAGGCTTCGGCTAGATCGCCGTTTCCGACCAGCGACTGCTCCACCAGGTGGAACTGGAACGCACCCATCTGGTCGGTGAAGATGCCATTGGCCTCCACCCCGTCGGCCGCACGGACGAACACACCGAGCGTGGACGCGAAGCCGGCTTCCTCCTCCAGGGTCCGGGCGTTGATGATGGCGGTGCTGTCCGGGTCGGCCCAGTTGATCGGGTCGCTCTCGATGCGCGAGCCCGTCTCCAACGACAGGCCCACCACCGGCACGACCACGGCCACCAGCACGAGGGGCAGCACGGCCCACTTCGGCAGGCTGCCGAGGCGCCGTACCGTGGCCTCCACCCAGCCGGGCACAGGGTTCTTGGTGGTCGGCGAGCGGCGCTCGCGCCAGCCCATCACGGCCAGCGGCACCACCACACCGGCGATCAGCAGCGCCACGATGCCGAGCGACAGCAGCACACCGAAGTCCTGCACCATCGGCACCTTGGAGATCTTCACCGTCAGGAAGGCGATCACTGCGGCGATCGTGGCCGCGAGGAGCGGCGGCCCCATGTGGTGCAGGGTCTCGCCGAACGGGTCGGCTTCGTGGTCCAGCGCGCGTTCTTCCTCCACCCGGTTCTGCACCTGGATGGAGAACTCGATGCCCAACCCGATGAGGATCGGCAGGCCGGCGATCGTCACCAGCGACAGCATCGTGCCGCTGAAGCCGAAGGCCCCGAAGCCCCAGATGACCCCGACCACCATGCCGAGCAGGGGCAGCAGGCGCCAACGCACCTTGAACGCCACGACCAGGATCAGCATCATCACCAGGACGGCGATCCCGCCGAGGGTCATCATGCCGCCCTGCAGGTAGTCGTTGATGTCCGTGAGGAAGGTCGGCGTTCCGGTGATCGTCACCTCGGTGTCCGCCAGTTCCCGCCCGGCGAACGCCGCCGTCACCGCATCCGACCCTTCGGCCAGCGCGTCCAGCGGGGCGTTGCCTTCGAGCACTGCGGCAAACACCGCATGGCGATTGTCCGGGATGAATGCCCGGAGGGGCTTGCGGACGACCAGCGCGTCGGCCGCCGGCTCCACGAGCTGACCACCATCGTCCAGCGAGAAGCCCGTGTTGTCGAACAGCAGGAACGCCACCCAGTCCGGGTTGTCCAACGACTGTTCACCGGCGGTGCCGAGGCGCGCCGCGGTGATCGCCGAATCCGCTTCGCGCAGCGTCTTGCTGGCCTCGCTGGGGTCGCGTTCGGTGGCCCGGCCGAGGATCTCCAACGCCACACCGTCGGCGATCATCGAGTGGCTCCATTGCAGGAGCGCCACCGGCGACACCACCTGGCGCACCGGGCTGCCCGCTTCGCCCGGCTTCAGCGCGGCCTGCACCTCGTCCAGTTGCGCCATGTTCGCCGCGGTGAGCACGTCGGCCACCGTCTTGCCCTCCGGCGCCGTCAACAGCACCACCATGTTCTCGCCGCCGAACAGCTCCTGGTACTCGCGGTTGTCGTTCGCCACCTGAGATTCAGGGTCGATGTAGCTGTCCTGGCCGGTGGCGAAGTCCAGCTTGTTCAGCCCGAGCACGAACACCGCCGTGACGGCGAGCACGCCGACCAGCACCACCCCGGTCCTGCGGCTCAGCCAGGTTCCTGTCGGTCGCCACCAGCGTCCCATGATGTGTGCCCTCCTCGGCATTGCGCAGCCGTCTCGACCATACGTTTGTGCAGTCGTGCAGGTTAGGGCCCTTCGCCACCTCGATACCGGGGCGTTCAGCCGGCAACCGGCGCCAGCGGGGAGGCCGCGGCGCGCGGTTCAGCGGGCCGAGGTGAAGTGGCCGATGCCCAGCTCGGCGTCCAGCGGCGCCCGGAAACCCTCGGGGTCGTCCGGGAAGCGGGCCCCGGTGCCGTCGGCGACCCGGGTCATCATCTCGAAGTTGGCGGCCACGGCCGCGGCGTCCACCATGAACGCCTCGCCGGCCACGGCCACCAACCGTGCCCGGGCGGCTGCCAGCACCTCGTCGTCGAACCCCCCGATGGCCTCGGCGAACGCCACCAGCTCGCGCCCGTGAGCGACGCCGCCGTCGCCCTCACCGCGCGCGATCGCGCCGAGGTCGGCGGGGTGGCCTTCGGTGGTGCTGCTCCAACTGAGCATGCTGGCGTGGGCGGTCGTTCAAAAGAAGCACTCGCGTATCAGGCTCAGGCGGCCTGCCACCAGCTCCATCTGCGCTCGGCTGAGCGTGCCCCGGTTCCACAACGGGTCGGCCATCTGCTCGTCGCTCATGTACTGCGCAGCGGCCAGTTGCCACAGGTTGTCGTGCTCCGCGGGCAAGGCGCTGAGCGCCTGCACCACCGACGCCACACGGTCCGCCGGGGCCGCCACCGGCACCCAGTTCAGGCCCGCGGGGGCCAGCTCCGCTGCTTCCAGGCCCGTCGGCGCGCCGGGCTGAGGCGGCGGCAGCGCCGGCACGGGCAGGCCGGCCGCACGGTGGAACGCCACCACCGGCAGGGTGGCGATCACCACGCCCACGACCTCCACCCAGTCCAGCGGGTGCATCCCGGCGGGCGGCTCGGCGTTGACCACATGTTCGTAGAACTCCGCCGTCACGGTGCCCGCGTGACGGGCCAGGCGGTAGGCCACGTCCAGCGGCGCGTCGCCGAAGGGCCGCACCCACGGTGGCGACGGCTCGGCAGCCAGGTACGCCTGCCGTGCCACCTCGGCGATGCGCACACGTTGCTCGGCGGTGAAGCGGGCACCGGGCGCGCCGACGTGCTGCCACGACGCCTGATGCGCGGCCACGAGGTCGGTGCGGACGGCGAGCGCCATCGGGCCAACGTACCCTGTGCCGCGCCCCGGCGGCGCGACATACTCGGGGGTATGAAGGCGGACGGGCCGGACACCCAGCCAGTAGGCGCGGCACGCCTGGTGCTGCGTCGCCTGCGCGGCCCGCTGCTTGCGGCCGCCGTGGCCGTGGCCGTGGCTGCCACCGGTTACGTGGCGATCGAAGGCTGGGGCTGGTTCGACGCCGTCTACATGGCCATCATCACGCTCGGCCAGGTCGGCTACGGGGAAGTCAACCCGCTCACCGGCGGCGGCCGCCTGTGGACGATCGGCGTGATCCTCGCCGGCTTCGCCGTCTTCGTCTACTCCGCAGCCTCGCTGACCGCGATCTTCCTGTCCGGTGAGGTCACGGCAGCACTCCGCGAATCGAGGAGGTCCCGCGTGCGCGCACATCTGCACGATCATGTCGTCATCACCGGCTTCGGCCGTGTCGGGCGGTCGGCGGCGGAGGCCGCCGTCCGCACCGGGCGCGCCTGCGTGGTGGTGGACGCCAACGAGGCCGTGGAGGACGCCGTCACCACGCTCGGCGCGGTCTACCTCCAGGGCGACGCGCGCGACGCCACCGTGTTGCGCCGTGCGGGCGTGGGCCGCGCCGCGGCGCTGATCACCAGCCTCGACGACCCGTCCAACGCCGTCGTCGCGCTCACCGCACGCTCGCTGGCACCCGACCTGCGGATCGTGGCCCGCGTCACCGACCTGTCGTGGCGCAACCGGCTGCTGCGCGCCGGCGCCTCCCACGTCGTGCCGGTGTACGAAAGCGTCGGCACCAGCCTGGCCGCCACCGCGCTCGACGCCGAGGTGCTGGCCGTGCTGCCGATTGCGGGCACCGACATGCGGGTGGAGGAAGTGGAGGTGGGCGCCAACTCGCGCGCCGCCGGGCTGGACCTGCGCGGCCTGATGCATGCGGCCGCGGACGTGCACATCCTCGGCCTGCGGCGGGGAACGGAGATCCGCCGCTGGCACGAGGCCGACGAAGCCCTCCAGGCCGACGATGTGCTGGTGGTGATGGGCAGCGCTCGCTCGCTGGGCGAGCTCAACGCGCTGCTGCGGCACGACTCGCGTGCCGAGGCCGGCTGACCTACTTCGCCGCGGCGAAGCCGAGGTCGAGGTCGGCGATGATGTCCTCGATGGTCTCCAGGCCGACGCTGA
>JBPOIX010000274.1:0-48533 GCA_052034175.1 Actinomycetota bacterium | reverse complement strand
ACGGCCCGGTGAGCACCACGAGTTCGCCGCGGGAGATCAGCAGATCCACCCCGTCGATCGGGACGACCCGACCTGCGCCCGAACCGAACCACTTGCGCAGGCCAGCGGCCACGAGTGCGTCACTCATTGACCCGCCTCCCCTCGTGCAACCGCACGACGTGGGTGGCCGCGCCGATCAACGCCGGGTCGTGGCTGGCCGCCACCACCGCGCCGCCCCCATCTGCGGCGGCCACGAGTGCCGCCACCACCTCGTCCGCGAGGCGCCGGTCGAGTTCCGCGGTCGGTTCGTCCGCGAACAGCACCGCCGGCGAGGCCGCGGCCGCCATGGCCACCGCCAACCGCTGCTGCTCACCACCCGACAGCGCGGCCGGTGGCGCCGCCGCCCGATGGGCCAACCCGAACCGGGCCAGCACCGCCTCGGGGTCGCCCGGCGGCATCCCGCGGCATGCCCGGGCGAACACCACCTGCTCCATCGCCGTCAGGTCGTCCACCAGGTTGGCGACCGGCCGCTGGTGCACATAGGCCAGCCGCGCGCGGCGCATCCCGCGGCGCCGGCGATCGGAGAGCGCCAGCACGTCGACGCCCGCGACCTGCAGCGCTCCACGCGACGGTCGGTCGAGCAGGCCGAGGCTGCGCAACAGGCTCGACTTGCCGGAGCCCGACGGCCCGGCGAGCACGGTGAAACTCCCCGGCGGCACGACCAACGACACCCCGTCCAGCGCCGTGACGCTGCGGTCGCCGACCCGATAGTCCACACCGAGATCCACCGCCTGGAGGACGGCTGCTTCAGGTGCCATCACGGAGCACCTCCGCCACATCGACCCGCGAGCCCAACCCCTGCGCCGCGGCGCTGCCGAGCAGGGCCACCACCGCGCCCACCACCGCGGCGCCGGCCATTCCGAGCCACGGCACGACGGTGAGCGGCTGCGGAGCCAGCAACGGCAGCGGATCGACGTTGGGGCTCACCAGGCGCGCCGAGAACAGCGCCAACCCCGTACCGAGCCCGAGCACCATCAACATCAGCCCGCCGACCTCCAACACGAGCGCCCACCAGTGCCGGCGGTGGGTGAACCCCATTCGCCGCAGGAAGGCGAACCCCAATGCCTGCTGGCGCTGACGCGCCGACAGGTACAGCAGCAGCGCCACCACCACCAGCAGCCCGACGAAGACCCCGAGCGCACGCACGAAGTCGAACGACCACGCGGCGAAACGCAGGACCGACGAATCCACCGCGTCGTGGCGCGAGATGCCGAGGAGCGGCTCGGCCCCCAGGTCGAACAGTGTGGCGCGCCACTCCTCGTACCCGCCCCGTGCCCACACGAAGTGGCGGAAGCCGATCGGGCCGTCCGCCACCGCGCCGAGGGTCGTGACCAACGTCGGCCGTTCTCGGGGTGCGCCTGGGAACGCCGACGCGGCGCCCACCACCCTCACCTGCACCGGGTCGCGATCGGTGTTCGGGTTGCTGAGCAGCCCTTCCTGTGGCGCCGTGCCGACGAGCAGCGCCGGCCACGCGGGCTCCTCCGTCCCGCCCCTGCTGGCGCCCGCCAACCTGTCCATCAGTTCCGCCAGCGGAACGTCGGCGAAGGCATCGTCCCAGAAGGCGACGGAGGCGAAGGTCTCGGTGTCGATGGCCAACACATCGACTTCCAGGCCCTCGTAGGTCATCGATTCGCGGCGCCAGACCTCAGTGGCGCCGGGGGTGCCGGCCGGTAGTTCCCCGCTCACCAGCAGGGCGACATCGCTACCGACGAACACCGCCGCCTTCGCCTCGCCCGTGCGCGCCAGCGACGCGTTCATCGCCAGGCCGAACACCGACACACCGAGGGCCAGCGTGCCGGCACCCAGAATGGCGCTGCCGGCGCGGGCCCCGTGCTGCAGCCGCCGTGCGGCCAGGCGCGAGGTGAGATGTGTGGGCAGGCCGGCACCACGCCAGCGGCGGGTGAACCACCACCACACCCGGCTCGCCACCGCGGCGCCGCAGGCCAGCACAGCGAGAGGCAGCAGCAAGACGGCGGCGCTGGTGTCCACCACGCGCCGGCCCTCCACCGGCACGAGCGCCGAGGGGCGCACGTCGCGCGCCGCCCACCACGCGGCGAGGGCCAGCCCGGCCTCGAACGGCACGAAGCGCCACCAACTGCGGCGCGCCGGCGCGGCGACGCGGAGCAGCGATCGCGCCGACCACGCCACCGTGAGCCCGATGAGCGCCACCCCTGCCAGGGCCGCAACGCCCGCGGCAAGGAACGCCCACCCGAGCGCGCCCGGCTCCACGACATCCGCCGGCGCCCACGCCCGCATGGACCATCTGGCCGACAACACGCCACCCGCCGCACCGCCGACCACCGCCGCGCACGTCTCGATCGCGGCCTTCGCACCGACCCAGCCCGGCGCGACGCCGACCGTCAGCAACGCCGTGCAGGACATCCTCCTGACCCGCAGCCACAACACACCCAACACCGCCGCCAAGACCAAGGCGCAGGTGACGGCCAGCCCGGCCACCGGCAGCGTGGTGTCCCGCACCGCGGACCGCACCAGCCGGGCCCGTTGGGTGAGCCGATCGATCCCGGACGTGATGCTGCCGGCCCCGGAGGCCTCGATGCGCTCGGCGACGCCCGCAGTGGCGGTGGTCAGGCGCTCGGCGTCGGCCAGCGTGCGCGGCGGCGCGGCGAAGCCGGCGACCAGGCGCGTCAACCGCAGCCCCGCCAGCAGGTCGAGTTCGTCGAAACGTTCGGGGGTGACCACGGCCATCGGTGGGGGGAAGACCTCGCCGTACATGTCCTCGGGCATGATCGCTCTGGTGGCCACGCACCAGTAGGCGTCGAGCGGTTCCTGCGCCAGGTCGCGAAACACGCCGGCCACCACGAGGTCGAGTTCCCTGCCGCCGGAGACCGTGACATGGATGGTGTCGCCCGGGCCTGCACCCAACTGCTCCTGCAGCGAATCCGGCAGCCACAGGTCGCCGGCCACCTGCGGGCCTACCAGCTGCACATGTTCGAGCGCGTCGGGCCGGGCGAGAAAGCCGACATGCCCTTCGGCGGCACCGAACTCCACCGGGTTGGCGCTGTAGTTGGCCAGGATGCGTTCCGGCGCGGCGAAGGATGGGTCGTCCCCCACCGCTTCCGTCAATGCCCCGAGGGGGTCGTCGACCGGCTGATCGATGACGTTCACGCCGAGGGGGATGTTCAGGTTCGGGGCCAGCGTTGCGGGGCACTGGCGTGCGTACTGAACCTGCACGGCACCGGCACCGACGCTGGAGACGAACAGCACCGGTGCCGCGGCCACCAGCCCGATCACGGCACCGATCAGCACGGTGGCGGCCAGCAGCCCCGGCCGATTCCACAGCGCCCACCACCCCCTGCGCCACGGCGGAGTGAGCAACAGCGGACGGCGCACCACCCGATGGTGCCACATCGGGGATCGGCCCTCCGGTCGCTCCGCTTCGCCGGCGGGGCGGGCGCTCCACTACGCAGGGCTCACACACGCCAAGGGGGCAAGCCATGCTGAGCGGAGCCGAGTACCTGCAGTCGCTGGACGACGGCCGGGTCACCATCTTCGAAGGGCAACGGGTCACCGACCTGCCGGGCCATCCGGTCCTCGGTGCCGCGGTGCACGCCGTGGCCGCCGGCTACGACTGGCTGGCCGCCAACGCCGTGGACGGAACGAGCCCGCTGGCCGGCGTGCCCGCGACACCGGACGAGCTGCGCGCCAAGGTGGACGTCGTGCACCACGCGGGCATGATGGCCCACGTCACCTACACGTCGATCATGACGCTGGCCACCGCGGCCGGGCGCATCCACGAGGCGGCGCCGCAGTACATCGAGCCGATCCAGGCGTTCATCGCCGAGGCCGAGCGCCGCGACGTGCGCATCACCCAGTGCATCACCGACGCCAAGGGCGACCGCTCCCGCCCACCCGGCAAGCAGGAGGACCCCGACCAGTATGTGCGCGTGGTGGCCCGCCAGAGCGACGGGGTCGTCCTCCGCGGCGCCAAGTTGCACATCACCGGTGCATCGTTGGGCCACGAACTGCTCACCATCCCCACCAAGGCGATGAAGGCCGGCGAGGAGGACTACGCCATTGCCTGCATAGTGCCGGTGAACGCTCCCGGCGTGAAGATCATCAACACCACGTACGCCCCGCGCCACGCCGATACGCGGGACTTCCCGATCTCCGGCAAGGACGCCGCCCCCGAAGGCTTCGTGATCTTCGACGACGTGTTCGTGCCGCGCGACCGCGTCTTCCTCGACGGCGAGGTGTCCCTTGCCGCGGTGTTCGCCCACTCGCTCGGCCTGTGGGAGCGCCTCGGTGGGCTCTCCGGCATGGCCGACGGCGCCGACCTGTTGGTGGGCCTGGCGCAACTGGTGGCCGAGAGCAACGGCCTGGCGGGCGAGGCGCACATCAAGGAGAAGATCTCGGAGATGATCATCCACGCCACGGTGGTGCGCGCCTGCCTGGAGGCCTGCCTGGCGAACGCCGGCACCGGCCCGTTCGGCGCGGCCTTCCCCGACGAGCTGTACACCAACGCCGGCAAGTACACCGGTGCGGCGAACTACTCGCTGATGGTCCGCCACCTGCACGACATCGCCGGCGGGGCCATCGTCACCGCCCCCTCCATCAGCGACCTGGAGAGCCCCGAGGTCGGCGAATTGGCCCGCAAGTACATGGGCGGCGCGGTGGGCGACGGCGAGTACCGCACCCGGCTGTTCCACCTCATCCGCGACCTCACCGCCGATGCCTACGGCGGTTGGCAGGCGGTGACCGCCATCCAGGCCGGCGGCGGCCTGTACGCCCAACGCATCGTGACCCGCAAGCACTACGACCTGGATCGAGCCCGGCAGATGGCGCTCGCCGCGGCCGGCATGGCGCGCTGAGCGCCGATGGCCGGGTACAGCTAGAACCAGCCGGACTTCTTGAAGCCGCGGTACATGGCACCGGCCACGAGGGCCATGCCACAGAGCACCAGCGGGTAGCCGAACTTCCAGTGCAGCTCGGGCAGGTGATCGAAGTTCATGCCGTAGATGCCGGCCACCAACGTCGGCACGGCGGCCATCGCCACCCACGCGCTGATGGCACGCATGTCCTCGTTCTGCTGCATGGTGATCTGCGCCGTGCTGGCGGTGAGGGCCGCATCGAGCAGCTCCGACAGCGACTGGATCCGGGAGACGGTACGGCTCAGCCGCTCCGCCGCTTCGTGCACGTCGGCCAGTGCTTCGGCGGGCATCTCGGGGCCTTTGGCCCGGATGAGCCGCGCCAGTGGGTCTTGCAGCGCGTCCACCGCCACCAGCAGCTCGCGCACCTCACGCTTCAGGCGATAGAGCCGCTTCACCGGCTGATGCCGGGTCTCGCTGAACACGTCGCGCTCGGCCTCCACGGCGTCGTTCTCGAACCCGTCGAGCGCCGGTGAGTAGTCGTCGACCACACGGGCCACGATGGCCGCGAACACGCCCCACGGCCCGTGCTCCAGCGGCTCGTGGGTGCGCTCCATCTCGGCCCGCATCGCGGACAACGGGCTCGCCTGGCCGTGCCGCAGCGAGAGCACCGCGTCCGGCCCGACCAGCACGGTCATCTCGCCGAGCGTGATGTTCTCGTTGAGGTCGTCGTAGCGCGCCGTGCGCAGCACCAGATAGGCGGTCGGCCCGTCCAGGCTGAGGACGGGGCGGGTGTGCGGCTTGAGCAGATCCTCGGCGCGCACGTCGTCCAGGTCCAGCAGCCGGCAGGCGACATCCAGCTCCTCCACCGTCGGCATCCGCAGGCCGAGCCACACGTACGAGTCGGGGCAGTCGGAGCGCCAGCCCTCCAACGAGGACAGGTCGTCGAACGCGGCCGTCCGCCGTCCTTCGCAGTACGCCGCGCAGTTGACGATCATGCCATGGAGGTTACGCCCGGCGCGGGCGGCGGCGGGCGGTACCGGTGAGCACCATGCCCGCCCCGAGCAAGCCGAACGCGCCGAACACCAGCGACCACGATGACGTACCGGTCTCGGGGATGCGCCCGCGAAGGATGGTGACGGTGACGGTGGCGGTGACCGTGGTGGTGCCGTCGCTGATCGTGTAAGTGAACGAGTCCGTGCCCGACGCGTTGGCGTTCGGCGTGTAGCGCACCTGGTTACCGTCGATGACGACGGTTCCCTTGGCGCCCTGGGTGACCCCGACGATCGAGATCGGGTCGCCGTCGCTGTCCGAGTCGTTCACCACGACGGTGACGGGAGTGTTCACCCCGGCCATCGCCGTCACGGTGTCCGGCAGGGCCACCGGCGGGTCGTTCACCGGGTTGACGGTGATCGTGACCTCGGCGCTCACGGGTTCCGCCTGCAACGCGGTGACGTCGGCTTCGGTGACCGTGTAGCGGAAGGTGTCCGAGCCGTGGAAGTTGGCGTTCGGGGTGTACGTGAACGAGCCGTCCGCGTTCAGGACGAGCGTGCCGCTGGTGGGGGTTGCCACCACCGACGCCACGGCCGGCACGTCCACCTGGTCGTTGTCCAGCACGCCGGGCACCGCGACGGTGAGCACGGTGTCCTCGTTGGTGGAGAACTCGTCGTCCTCGAGCACGATCTGGGCCTCGACCGCACCGATGTCGATGGCCCCGACGATGCGGGTAAGGCCACGCTGGTCGGTCGTGGGAGCACCGCTGATCGCGGGGTCGCCGGCTTCACTGGCCGGGCTTCCGGGCAGCAGGAGGTGGGTCTCGGTGGGGCCGCCGTTGTCGGCCAGCGAATCCAACATCGGGTTGCTGTCGTACACGTCGTCGTTGCTCGAGTACAGCTCGCGCACATCGCCCACCAGCGACCACGTGCTGTACACCGGGGCGTACGGGTAGGCGCTGTGGTAGTAGGCCGAGTCGATGTCCTCGTAGCCGCCGTCGCTGTCGTTGCCGGACACGATCGAGTGGTCGAGCTCCAGCCAGCCTTCGGCGATGTAGATGCCACCGCCGCCATCCCCCGAGTAGTTCTCGGTGATCGTGCTGTGCGCGACCCTCAGCGGCGACGCGTAGAAGCCGTCGCCGCTGTCGTAGTAGAAGGTCTCGTTGAGGTAGACGCCGCCACCTTGGTCGCCGGCTTCGTTGCCGGAGATCGTGCTCGAGGTGATCTCCGCGTAGTAGCCGAGGTAGATGAACACCCCGCCACCGTCGAAGGTGGCGGTGTTGTCGCTGATGGTGGACTGGTCGATGATGAGCGGGTCGGTGGGGCTGTTGATGTAGATGCCGCCACCGTCGCGGGCCACGTTCCCCGAGATGGTCGAGCGGAGGACGACCATCTCGTCGCCGTCGCTCGTTTCGACGAACAGGCCGCCGCCCTGCTGGGCCGCGGAGTTGACAGCCAGCTCGCTGTCGGCGAGCGAGAAGCCGTCGGTGGTGGAGCGGATGTAGACACCACCGCCGTCATCGCCGGCATAGTTCGCCTCCACGGTGGAGGTCCGCAGGCTGACTTCGGCCACCTCGCCCACGAAGACGCCGCCACCGGCGGCACCGGCGGAGTTGTCCGCGATGACGGAATCGTCGACCTCGAGCCACCCGTCGTCACCGTCGATCCAGATGGCGCCGCCGTCGCCGTCGGCGGCGTTGTTGGCAATCGACACCGCGCTCAACGAGAGGTGAGCGTCGGCCACCTTCACGGCACCACCTTCCGACGCGGCACCGTCCTCGAGGGCGAAGCCGCTGATGGTGACCTCGATCGGGGTGGCGGTCGAGTTGTAGAGGTAGAAGATGCGCGACGCGTTGCCACCGCTGATCGTGACGTCGCTGGAACCCTGGATCTCGACGGAGTCGTTGATGCTCAGATGGCCGGACGAGAGCGTGATCGTGCCCGACAAGCCGGACTGGATCGTGATGACATCCGGACCCGCGACGTTGTTGGCGTCCTCGATGGCTTGGCGCAGGGAGCCGGCGCCGGAGTCGCTGAGGTTCGTGACCTCGAACGACACGGCGGACGCCGTGCCCACACCCACGAACGGGGTGGCGACGACCACGGCGGCGGCCGAACCTGAGAAAACGACGACCTTGCGCTTGCCAACCATGATTCCCGTGCTCCCATCCCACGGGCTGCCCAGCCCGCATCGTGAGCGAAGCTAGCACGCACGTGGCGATCGCTGGGAGGGGCCGAACGGCCTATTGGCCCGACCGGCTCCGCACGGCCGCCGTCAGCAGTGCTGCCGCCGCGTGCACCCCTTCGCGCACGGACGGCGAGAGGCCTTCGCCGTGGTCGAAGTCCTCCCCCTCGATGCCGAGCACCCTCAGCTCCGCGGGCAGAAGGTCGAGCGCGCGGGCCAGCTCCACCGCCTCGGACAGGCCCATCAGGTGGCCACCGCCGAGCCGGCGGCCGGAGTCGTCCAGATCAGCGAGGCGCGTGGCCTCCACCTCGTGGACGGTGCCAGGCGGGCGGCCGCTGCGCACCGCGTCCACGATCCACACCACCCGCGACCCTTCCCACGCCTGCACCAGGCGCACGGACTCGCCATCCAGCTCCACCAGCCGAACATCCGGGTCGCCGGTGAACTCCTCCGCCAGCTGCCGCAGCACTGCGGCTGCGGCGCCATCGTCGCGCCGGTACGGGTTGCCGATGCCGATCACCGTGACGTGCGGCGCCGCCACGCTCACGAACGGACGACTCGCATGTCGAGGAAGTGGGTGGCGCAGGAGATGCACGGGTCGTAGTTGCGCACCGCTTGCTCGCACAGTGCCTCCAGCGCGTCATCGTCCAGCTCCAAGGAGTGCTCGATGAGATGCATCAGGTCGTGCTCGATGGCCGGCTGGTTCTGCGAGGTCGGCGGCACGATCTGCGCCGTCACGATGGAGCCATCGGCGGCCAATTCGTAGCGATGCCACAGCAGGCCGCGCGGCGCCTCCGTCCAGCCGCACCCGACGCCGGCGCGCGCGGCGACCGGCACGAACGAACGCTCGGGCAGGCGGTAGCCCTGCACGATGCGCAACGCCACCTCACAGGCGTGCAGCGTTTCGACCGCACGAACCACGATGCTGCGGAACGGGTTTCGCTCCGCGGGCGTGAGCCCGACCTCGGCCGCCAACGCCGCGGCACGGGGTGCCAGGTGGTCGGCGTTGAGCGCGAACCGCGCCAGCGGGCCGACGATGTAGTCCCCGCCGGCCAACATCCGGCCGTGCAACGCGGTGGAGTGCTCCACGTGCTCCTCGGTGAAGTGGTCGCGCCACTCGTGCGCGGCGATGTCCAGCCGGGTGCCGTCCGAAAGTGGGGTCGACACCAGCCGCTCGCCGAGCATCGGGTACTCGGTCGGGTGCCGCAGCGCCACCAGCGCCGTGCCGTCGGGCAGCTGATGGGCGGGCATCGGCAGGGTGGCCACCCAACGGGTGATCTCCGCCGCCGTCTCGACGGCCCACAGGAGCTCCTCCTCCAGGCCACGCATGTCCTCCACGGAGGGTGCGCGGTAGAAGCCACCGACGCGGACGTTCACGGGGTGCACCGCCCGCCCACCGACCACCTCCACCAGCCGGTTGCCGAGCTTCTTCAGGCGCAGCCCCCGCTCCACGGCGCCGCGGTGGTCGGCCGCCATGGCGATCCCGCTCGGGTAACCAAGGAAGTCCGGGGCGTGCAGCAGGTGCACGTGCAACACATGGCTCTCGATCCACTCGCCGCAGTACAGGAGGTGGCGCAGGTCGCGGATGGCAGGGTCCACCTCCACACCGCAGGCGGCCTCGATGGCCTGGCAGGCACTCATCTGGTACGCCACCGGGCAGATGCCGCAGATGCGCGCGGTGATGTCCACCGGCTCGGTGTACTGCCGCCCACGAAGGAAACCTTCGAAGAAGCGGGGAGGCTCGAAGATGCGCAGGCGGACGTCGGCCAGTTCGCCGTCGCGGATCTCCACGATCAGGCCACCCTCACCTTCGACGCGGGTGAGCGCATCCACCTCGAAGCGGCGGGCGCGGTGTTCGTGAGTCATCGTTCCTCCCAGGCGGACACGTTGAACGTGCGCAGCGCCCGCGTCAGTTCGCCCTCGGGGATGCCGGCCGCCTGCCATGCCAGGCGCAGCGCGGGCACGTTGGCGGACTCGCACGGGCCGAAGCAGCCGAAGCAGCCACGCCCAAACTTCATGCACAGCGCACCGCAGCCGGCGTGAGTGGCCGGCCCGAGGCACGGCACTCCTTCGGCCACGAGCACGCACGCGTTTCCGGCCTGCTTGCATTCCACGCAGACGGCGTGGCGCGAGACGGGCGGCCTTCGCCCGGCCAGCAACGCGGTGATCAGGGCGAGCAGCTCGTGCCGTGAGATCGGGCAGCCGTGCAGCTCACGGTCGACCTTCACGTGCGCGGAGATCGGCGTGCTGGTGGCCAGGGTGTGGATCCAGTCCGGCCGCGCGTAGACGGCGGCCGTGTATTCCCCCACGTCGGCCGAGTTGCGCAGCGCCTGGATGCCGCCAGCCGTGGCGCAGGCGCCGATCGTGATCAACAGGCCGGAGCGGGCCCGAATGTCCTGGATCCGTTCGGCGTCGTGGGCGGTGGTGACCGAACCCTCGACGAGGGAGATGTCGTAGTGGTCCAGCAGTTCCTCCGGGCCGGCCTCGAGGAACATGCGGATGTCCAGCGCCGCGGCGATCTGCAGCAGCTCGTCCTCGCAGTCGAGCACGGTGAGCTGGCAGCCGTCGCAGGAAGCGAACTTCCACACGGCAACAGTGGGACGGGTGGGGGCAGTCATCGTCCACGCACCTCCAGCAGGTCGGCGGACACGGCCCAGGGAACGACTGCACCGTCGCGGCACAGCAGCAGCGGGCCCAGCTGGCATCGCCCGCAACGGGCGACACCGCAGTGCATGTTGCGCTCGAGCGAGACCCACACTCCCCCGGCAGGGGTGCCGGCGCGCGTGGCGGCCCGAGCAGCGGTGGTCATCATGATCTCCGGCCCGCACACGAAGGCCGCGTCGAACCCACGGCCCAGCCGTTCCACCATCGCCGTCGCCGTGCCCACCGCGCCGGCCCAGTTGCGGTCGGCGGCGTCGACGGTGGTGTGCACCGCGGCGCCGGCAGCAGCCCAGTTCGCAAGGTCGGCCGGGTAGAGCATCTGGTCCGGCTCGCGGGCGCCTGCCACCACGGTCACCTGTGGCGCGGCCGCGGCCACCAGCCGGTCGACCGCCATGCGCAACGGGGCCAGCCCGAGGCCTCCGGCCACCACGAGCACGTCGCCGCCGGCCACCTCGGCGACGGGCCACTCGGTGCCGAACGGGCCGCGGATGCCGACCACGCCACCATCCGCCTGGCCGACGATGGCTGCGCTCACTGCGCCCACGGACCGCACCGTCAGCACGAGGTCGCCGGCGGGCGTGACGCGGCTGACGGAGATCGGCACCTCGCCGACCGCCGGGACCCAGATCATCACGAACTGCCCGGGCCCGGGGGGCAGGATCGGCGAATCGACCGGGGTCAGCGTGAGGCTGACGACATCCGGTGTCTCGGGGGCTGCAGCCGTCACCAGGTAGGGCGACGGGAGCATCGGGTCAGCGTTCGCGGCCATAGACATCCACCAGTTGATGCCGGGTGGCCACCAGGCGCGAGGCCACGACGCGGGCCAGCCGGTGGGCCACCTGATAGCCGAGCTCATGGTCGGCGCGGCACGCAGCACGCAGCGCAGTGGCGTCCATCGCCAGGGTGCGCAAGGGTTCCAGCGCCAGCACGTCGAAGTGCCACTCGTGGGGTTCGACGAACCACGACCAGCCGATCACTTCCCCAGGGTGCACGGTGGCCACCAGGAGTGGCTCGCGCCCTGCGGCGGCGATCTCGATCCCGGCGCGGCCAGCGATGACGGCGTAGAAGCGGTCCGCCGGCGCGCCCGAATGAGCCACCCAGGAACCTGCCGGGAACTCCTCCACCGCGGTCACCGAAGCCAGGCGACCAAGGAGTGCGGGGTCGACCCCGGTGAAGAACGGGTGCCCCGCCAACAGCGCGGAGAGATCGGTCATTGTGTGCCTCCTTGAGCAGGGGCTGTCGTGGCTGCCAGCAGCGCCGCTTCCGCGGGTAGGTCGATGCCTGCGGGGCACCAGGTGGTGCAGCGGCCACAGCCGACACAACCCGCCGTGCCGAACTGGGCCTCCCAGGTCTGCAGCTTGTGGGTCAGCCATTGGCGGTAGCGGGAGGCCACGCTGGCGCGCACCGGCTTGCCGCCGAGGTTGGAGTGGTCGAGTTGGAAGCACGACGCCCACTGTTGGCGGCGAACCGTTTCCACCGCCGGCCCACCGTCGTCGGTGAGCGCCGTGACGTCGTCGTAGGCGACACAGAAGCACGTCGGGCACACCAGCGTGCAGTTGCCGCAGGCGAAGCAGCGTTCGGCCACGGCCTCCCACTGCACGTCCCGGTCCTTCCCCGCCAGCTGCATGGTCAGAGCGGCGGCGTCCACCGGACGGCGGATCGCCGCGACAGCCCGTTCCACCACCGTCTCGGCGGCAGCGAGGTCAGCGCCCGTGGCAGCCGGCGCGGCCAGCCGCTGCAGCAGAGCGGCCCCGCGTTCGCTGCCGGCCTCGGCCAGCAGCCGATGCCCACCCTCGGTGAGCTCTGTGAGGCGGATGTCGAAGTCGGCTCGGGGCTGGGGGCCGCCGCCCGTGCCGGTGCACCAGCAACTCTCGGAGGGGGTGGTGCAGGTGACGGCCACGATGAACGCGTCGTTGCGGCGGGCCGCGTACCGCGGGTCGGGGTGGGCGCCCTCCAGCAGGACGCGGTCGAGGATGCCCAGGGCGCGGACCTCGCAGTCCCGCGCGGCGAACAGCGCCAAGGGCTGGGTGGGCAGCGCCGGACGAGTGGTGACGAACGAGCCGTCCGTCCGGCGGATGCGCAGCACTTCCTCCTCCGCAGGGAACACCCAGGCACGCCAGGAGTCCGCCGCCGGCGTCCAGCCGAAGCGGGTCTCGCCGTCGTGAGCGAGACGGAAGGAGCCCGCCCTCTGCTCGGTGCGCACGCCGGTGGGCATGTCCGTGCCCCGCGACAGTTCGCGGTACGAGATCACACCGTCGCGCTCGGTCGGGCCGACGACCCGGTAGCCGTCACCGGCCAGGGCGTGTACCAACGCGTCGACACCCGCCACGGGGTCGAGCGTGGCAGTCGCACTCGTGAAGTCATCCACGCATGCAGTGTCCCCCTCAACCCCTCCGGCGGCAAGGGGCGAAGGCCCCTCGCGCCAACCCTGTCCGGGGTCAGGCGGGGGTGCGGCGGCGGCGGGAGGAACCGGTCAGCGCGGCACCAGCGCCGAGCAGGCCGGCGGCCACGAACACCAGCGACCACGAGGAGCTCCCGGTGTCGGGGATGCGCCCGCCGGTGATCGTGACGGTGACCGTGGCCGTGGAGGTCTCGCTGCCGTCAGAGATCGTGTACGTGAAGGTGTCGGTGCCGCTGGCGCCCTGGTTCGCGGTGTAGCGGACCGTGTTGCCCTGGATGACCACCGTGCCCTTGGCGCCCTGGGTGACACCCACGATCGTCAGCGGGTCGCCGTCGGCGTCGCTGTCGTTCGTCTGCACGGTGACCGACGACCCGACCCCGACGGTTGCCGCGGCGGTGTCGTTCTGGGCCACAGGCGGATCGTTGACCGCGTTCACCGTGATCGCCACGGTCGCCGTCGGCACGGGCTCCATCTCCGGCTCGATCTCCAACGACGTCGGCTGCCCCACCAGCAGCGAGTAGACGAACGAATCCGCGCCGTGGAAGTTCGCCGCAGGCGTGTAGGTGAACGAGCCATCGGCGTTCAGCGACAAGGTGCCGTGCGCCGGCCCCGTCTCCAACACCACCGTCGCCAGGCCACCGGGAACGTCGTTGTCCAGAACACCCGGAACTGCGACGTTCAGCACGGCATCCTCGTTCACCGAGTACGCGTCGTCCACCGGCCCGAGGTTCTCCTCCACCGCGCCGATCTCGATGATGCCGTCCACACGAGCCTCGCCGCGCTGATCGAACTCCGGCTCGCCCGTGATGGCCGGATCGCCTGCCTCCAACGCCGGTGAACCTGACATCGGCGCGTGGGTCTCGGTCGGCCCACCGTTGTCCGCCAGGGACTCGAGCCCCGGGTTGGTGTAGTAGATGTTGTTCGCACCACTGCCTGGGGTCGGCGTGTCGCCCAGCAGCGACCAGTCTGCCGAGAGGAAGAAGTTCGCGCCGTCAAGGTCTTGGTCGCCGCCGTCGGTCGAGTTCCCCGACACGATCGTGTGGAAGAGATCGACCCCGGACCCGTAGAGGTAGATCCCGCCACCGCCATCAACGGCGTAGTTGTCGGTGATCGTCGAGTGGTCGATCGAGGTCAACTCTTCTGCCGAGACCTGCCCGAGGAAGATGCCACCGCCCCTGCTGTCGGCGTAGTTCCCGGAGATGGTGGAGTTGACGATCGAGAGGTACTGGGGCTCGTTCCGCACATAGATGCCGCCGCCGTCGTCGCCGGAGTAGTTGCCGGAGATCGTGCTCGAATCGATCACCACGCTGTCGTCGAGGTCGTAGAAGTAGATCCCGCCTCCGTCGTCACCTGCTTCATTGCCGGAGATCGTGGAGCGGACGACGTGGACCTCACCGCCGTCGGTGTCGTACAGGTAGATGCCGCCACCAACCCCGTACGCGTCGTTGTCGACGATGCGCGAGTCGGTGATGGTGACGGTCGAGGTCGTGCTGTACAGGGCGAGGCCGCCACCGTTGTCCTCGGCATAGTTACCGGAGACCGTGGTGTTCGAGATCAGCAGCGGATCGCCGCTGTAGTTGACGTACACCCCGCCGCCGTCCTCTGCGTGGTTGCCGCTGATCTCGGAGTCCGTGATCGTCAGCTGGCCGAATTGGCCCGACGCCTCGACATAGTTGGCGGAGAAGTACACGCCGCCGCCCTGATACTGGGCGACGTTCTCGGTGATCACCATCTCGTCGAGTTCGAGGACCTCGCCAAACACATGGATCGCACCGCCATCGTCATCCGCGCCGGCGGTGAGCGTCAGCCCGGAGATCGTGACGTCGATCGGCGTGTTCTGCGAGTTGTAGAGGTAGAAGATGCGGCTGGCGTTGTTGCCGCTGACCGTGAGCACGGCGGCCCCGGGGCCCTGGATGTCGACGGAGTCGTTGATGCCAATGTCGCCGGTGGTGAGCACGATGGTGCCGGTGAGCCCGGCCTGGAACGTGATGACGTCCGGGCCTGCAGCACCGTTGGCGTCGAGGAGCGCCTGCCGCAACGATCCCGCACCGGAGTCGTTGAGGTTGGTGACGTTGAACGACGCCGCCTCCGCAGCGCCGACCCCCACGAACGGTGTGGCGGCCACGACCGCCGTCGCCGAGCCCGTGAGGACGACGATCTTCCGCTTGCTTCCACCCATGTCAAACCCCGGTTCCCGTGCCGTGGCGCGCCCGCTGCGCAGCGTGGGGAAGCTACCACATGGGAATGGGTCCACGAGCCGGGCTATGTTCACCCGACTATGCGTCTCGACCGCACCTTCATCCGTCTGGCCCTGCGCGTGGACGCCGAGCGGCTGGCCGCCGAAGTGCTGGCCCTCCCCGACGACGCGTGGATCCCCCACCCCGAGGGTGCGCCGGGGAACACCTGCGTGCAGCTGGTGGCGTCCGGCGGCAACCATCTGGACCATGCCACCACGGGCGCGATGGCACCCACGAAGCACCTGCTGCAGATGCCGTACCACCGCACCGTGCTCGCCTCGCTGGGCGCACCGATCGGCCGCACCCGCCTGATGCGCATCGAGCCGGAGGGGCATCTCGACCTGCACGTGGACACCAACCGCTACTGGCAGGAGCACATGCGCGTCCACGCGCCGGTGATCACCCACCCCGATGTGCGTTTCACGTGTGACGAGCGGTCGGTGCACATGGCGCCGGGCGAGGTGTGGGTGTTCGATACCTGGCAGCGCCACGGGGTGGACAACCCTGCGGACTTCGCCAGAGTGCACCTCGTCATCGACACCGTCGGGTCCGCGGCGTTGTGGCACCGCATCGACGACGGCGACGTGCACGGCATCGAGGGTGAACCCATCGGGTCGCTGGTCGAAGGCGATGCCGAGCCGATCTACGAGTCCGCCGAGCCGCTCGTCACCACCGCCCCCTGGCTGCATCGGGTGATGGCCGACGGCATCGCCAGCGACCTTCCTGACGGCGCACCAGCGGAGCTCCGCGTGGCGATGCGGGACTTCGTGGCCGACTGGCACGCGCTGTGGGTGATCCACCGCGACGACCCTGCGGCCCGCCCCCTGTACGACAGGGTGGCGGCACGCCTCGACGAACAGCTGCAACGCCTCCCCAAAGTCCAGCTGACGAACGGGAGCGGTTTCGCCGAGACCGTGCGCCAACTGTTGATCCGGCCGAGCCTGGCCCCCTTGCCCGGCGAGAATGCGCCGGCGCACCGCCCGCCACAGTGGGCGCCCCCGCCGAACGCACCGCAGCGCGGAACTCGCACCTCAGGGACCGGGAGGCGCCTGGAGCGCCCGGTGTTCATCGTCAGCTCGCCGCGCTCCGGCAGCTCCCTGCTGTTCGAGTCCCTGGCGCGGGCCAAGGGCCTGTTCACGATCGGCGGCGAGAGCCACGAGGTGTTCGAGCGCAACCGCGAGCTGCACCCTGCGAGCCGCGGGTGGCACTCCAACCGTCTCGATGCGGGCGATGTCACCCCGGCGTTGGCCACCCGGCTCGACGAGACGTTCGCCGCACGGGCCCGCGACCGGGATGGGCGGGTGCCGGTCGGGAGGGCACCGATCCGCCTGCTGGAGAAGACACCGAAGAACGCGCTGCGCATCCCCTTCCTCGCCGAGGCCTTCCCCGACGCCGGCTTCCTCTACCTCCACCGCGACCCGAAGCCGACGATCAGCAGCATGCTGGACGCCTGGCGCTCGGAGCGCTTCGTCACCTATCGCGGGCTTCCGGGCTGGGGCGATGCCCCGTGGTCGATGCTGCTCGTGCCCGGCTGGGAGGACTACATCGGCCTTCCACTGGAAGACGTGGCGGCGCGCCAGTGGGCCGCCACGGTGTCGATGCTGCTCGACGACCTCGAAGCCCTCCCCGCCGACCGCTGGTGCGCGGTGAGCCACGAGGAGATGCTCGCCGACCCGAACGGGGTGGTCGGCGGCCTGGCTGACCGCCTCGGCCTGGAATGGGATCGGCCGCTGCCCGCGCAGCTGCCGAACTCGAAGACCACCCTGGATGCGCCGGCGGCGGACAAGTGGAAGCGCAACGAAGCGGAGATCAACCGCGCGTGGCACCATGCGGCGCCGGTGGCCGAACGCGCCGCGGCCTTCATCGCCGCGCCGCAGGGCTCGCTGACGATGAAGCAGGCCCCGCCCGCCAACCAGCAGCGGGTTGCTGCTCGGCGGGCCGCGGTGCAGGCGGCGGGCCAGCAGGCGTTCCGCAGTGTGCACACCGGCACGGTGGCCGAACTGCTGAGCAAGGCCGCACGCAGCGTGATCGTCACCACCTACCAGAGCGGCCGCGTGGTGCTCCTGCGCCCCAACGCCGACGGCACGCTGAACACCCACCTCCGCGCCTTCCCGCGGCCGATGGGCGTGGCCGCGGGTGGCGGGCAGATGGCCCTCGGCACCAGCACCAACGTGTGGCACTTCGACAACCAACCGGCGTTGGCCGAACGCCTCCCCGGCGAGGCCGTACACGACGCGTGCTACGTGGCCCGCGCCGCACATGTCACGGGCGACATCGCGATCCACGAGATGGCCTACGACGCCGATGGCGAGCTGTGGGTCGTCAACACCCGCTTCTCATGCCTCGCCACGCTCGACCACGAGCACAGCTTCGTGCCGCGCTGGCGCCCCCCGTTCGTCACTGCGCTGGCGGCCGAGGACCGCTGCCACCTCAACGGGTTGGCGATGGTGGAAGATCGACCGAAGTACGTCACCGCGCTCGCCATGTCCGACGAGCGCCACGGCTGGCGGCGGGAGAAGGTCGGCGGTGGCCTGATCATCGACATCGACGACAACGCCATCATCACCCAGGGCATGACGATGCCCCACTCGCCGCGGTGGCACCAGGGGCAGCTGTGGGTGCTGGACTCGGGCAACGGCGCGCTGTGCACCGTGGACGTGGCCACCGGCAACCGGACCAACGTGGCACTCCTCCCTGGCTTCACCCGCGGCCTGGCCTTCGTGGGGCGCTATGCGCTCGTGGGCCTGTCCAAGGTGCGCGAGCACGTGTTCGCCGGCCTGCCGCTGGCCGAACGGGTCACCGAACGGCAGTGTGGCGTGTGGGTGGTGGACACCGAGGACGGCGCCATCGTCGGCTTCCTCCGCTTCGACGGCGCGGTGGAAGAGGTGTTCGACGTGCAGGTGCTGCCCCATCGCTTCGCCGAGCTGCTCGAGCCCGGCGATGCGCTGGGTGCGGGGGCGTTCGTGCTGCCCGAGGACGTGCTCGGCGACCTCCGCGCGGACGCCTGACGCGCCGCTCGGGTCAGAGGGCTGGTCAGGCCAGGGGGCGCCGCCGGCGAGTGGCGCCCGTGAGCACCGAGCCCGCGCCCAGCAGCGCCGCGGCAGCGATCACGAGGCTCCACGACGACGTGCCGGTATCGGGGATGCGCCCACCGGTGATGGTGACCGTCACCGTGGCCGTCGAGGTCTCCTGGCCGTCGGAGATCGTGTAGGTGAAGGTGTCGGTGCCGCTGGTGCCCTGATTCGCGGTGTAGCGCACCGTGTTGCCCTCGATCACCACCGTGCCCTTGGCGCCCTGGGTGACACCCACGATTGTCAGCGGGTCGCCGTCGGCGTCGCTGTCGTTCACCTTCACCGTCACCGACGAGCCCACGCCGGCGGTGGCGGACAGCGCATCGTTCTGCGCCACCGGCGGGTCGTTCACCGGGTTGACGGTGAGGCTGACGGTGGCCGTCAACGGCGCGGCCGCCAACGAGCCCGTGCCACCTTCCTGATCCAGCGCATAGGTGAACGAGTCCGAGCCGTGGAAGTTGGCGGCCGGCGTGTAGACGAAGGACCCGTCGGGGTTGAGTGTGAGCGTGCCGTGGGTGGGCTGGTCGACCACGACGGCGTTGCCCGAGAGGTCGTCGTTGTCGAGCACACCCGGGGCGGGCACGTTGAGCACGACATCCTCGGAGGCGGTGTACGCATCGTCGTCGGGGCTGACCTGCGCTTCGACCGCGCCGATGTCGATGACCCCGTCGATGCGGTCCTCGCCGCGCTGGTCGAACTCGGGCTCGCCGCTGATGGCCGGGTCGCCGGCGTCCAGCGCAGGGCTGCCCGACTGGGGCATGTGGGTGAAGGTCGGGCCGCCGTTGTCCGCCAACGGTTCGAGCTCGGGGCTGTCGTCGTCGAGGTTGTCGGAACCACTGACGATCGCCGCGGCGTCGCCGATCAGCGACCAGTGGGCAGTGAGCGACCCGGACCCATCGACGTCCTCGTACCCGCCGTCGCTGGTGTTGCCGGACACGATGGTGTGATCGATTTCGGCCGTCTGCTCATCGTCGAGGAAGACGCCACCGCCGGCGTAGCCCGCGTAGTTGTCGGTGATGGTGGAGTGTTCGATGTACACCCAACCTGCAGCGCCCTGCATGTGGACGCCGCCGCCTGTTCCCCCGACATAGTTGCCGGAGATCGTGCTGTTGACGACCTCGACCCCGAAGGCGTAGTCGAACCACAGCCCGCCGCCATCGCCGTAGTAGGCGGAGTTGTCGGAGATGGTGCTGCTGTCGATGACGAGGATGCCGGTGTAGCCCGGCTCGTTCCTGTCGCCGAACACGATGCCACCACCGTCGTCCACGGCCTCGTTGCCTGACACGGTGGTGCCGGTGACCGTCACGTAGACCTCGCCCGCAGCGTCGAAGAACAGGCCGCCTCCGTCGCCGCCGTCGCCGGTGGCGTCGTTGCCCGTGATCTGCGAGTCGATGATGTCCACGTCGTGCCAGGCCGAGCGCACGGCCAGGCCACCGCCGTAGTAGTAGGCGGTGTTGCCGTCGATGAGGGTGCCGTCGACGAGCACGTCGGCACCTGTTTCTCCGATGAAGACGCCGCCGCCGGAGTTGTCCGCGTCGTTGCCGGTGATCGCCGAGTCGAGGATCGTGAGGGCGCCGACCGAGTCGAACGTTTCGCCGATGAAGTTGCCGGTGAAGAACAGCCCGCCGCCGTAGAGGGCGCCGCTGTCCCGCAGCACCATGTTCTGCAGGCTCAGGTCATCGCCCCGGGCGGAGATCGCGCCGCCCTGGCTCGCATGGCCGTTGGTCAACGTGAGGCCAGAGATCGTGACGTCGTTCGCCGCGTCGGCGCTGTTGTAGAGGTAGAAGATCCGGCTCGAGTTGTTGCCGTCCACCGTCAGCACCGCCGCGCCCGGCCCCTGGATGTGCACCGAGTCGGTGATGGTCAGCTGCCCCGTGGTCAGCAGGATCGTGCCGCTGAGACCCGACTGGAACGTGATGACGTCCGGCCCGGCCGCCGCGTTGGCATCGAGGACGGCCTGGCGCAGGGAGCCTGCACCGGCGTCGTTGAGGTTGGTGACCTCGAACGACGCCGCATGTGCGGTGCCCACCCCTCCCAGCGGTGTTGCGGCCGCGACGATTGCCGCCGAACCGCTGACGACCACGACCTTGCGCGAGCGCGTACCCATATTCAGTTCTCCCGTCCGGCGGCCCACCCATGCCGCGTTGACGGAAAAAGTAGCAAACGCTCCGCGCCTGAGCGGCGACTCAGGGCCCGGTGAAGATGCGGCCGCGATGGCTGTACGTGGCGTCCTCGCCGCGTGCCCGCGCGTCGCTGCGCTCCTTGACCTCGGCGCGGCCGACCACGGCGTGGTGCACCTCGTCCGGCCCGTCGGCCAGACGCAGGGTGCGCTGGCTGTGCCACATGTCGGCCAGCGGGAACCACTGCGAAATGCCCGCCGCGCCGTGCATCTGGATGCACTCGTCGATGATGTCGCAGCACTTCTCCGGCACCATCGCCTTGACGGCACTGACCCACACGCGGGCCTCGGCGTTGCCGAGCACATCCATCGCCTTGGCGGCGCGGAGCACCATCAAGCGCATGGCCTCGACCTCGATGCGCGAGCGGCTGATGATCTCCATGTTCTTGCCGAGCTGCACGAGCTTCTTGCCGAAGCCCTCACGCGTGACACCGCGGTCGACCATCATCTCGATGGCCCGCTCCGCCACGCCGATGCTGCGCATGCAGTGGTGGATGCGGCCTGGCCCGAGCCGCAGCTGGCTGATCTCGAAACCCTTGCCGGCGCCCCACAGCACGTTCGATGCGGGCACGCGCACGTCGTTGAAGCGGATGTGCATGTGGCCGTGCGGTGCGTCGTCGTCGCCGAACACGTGCATCGGCTCCACGATCTCCACACCGGGGGTGTTCTTGGGGACGAGGATCTGCGAGTGCTGCTTGTAGGTGTCCGCCTCAGGGTTGGTGCGGACCATCACGATCATGATCTTGCAGCGCGGGTCGCCGGCGCCGGAGGCGTAGAACTTGTTGCCGGTGATGACCCACTCGTCGCCGTCCAGCACGCCACGGGTGTCCAGCTGCTTGGCGTCCGAGCTCATCACGAACGGTTCGGTCATCACATAGGCGCTGCGAATCTTGCCCTCCAGGAGGGGCTCCAGCCACTGGGCCTTCTGCTCCGGGGTGCCGACACGCTCGAGCACCTCCATGTTGCCCGTGTCCGGGGCGGAGCAGTTGAGGCACTCGCTGGCCAGGCGGTTCTTGCCCAGCTCGGAGGCGATGTACGCGTAATCCAGGTTGCTGAGGCCTTCGCCGGTCTCGGCGTTGGGGAGGAAGAAGTTCCACAGGCCCTGGGCGCGAGCCTTGGCCTTCACCCCGTCGAGCAGCTCCAGCTGGCCGGGGGCCCAGCTCCAACGATCGGCGCGGGTGGCGCCAAGACGGTAGAACTCCTCGGTGATCGGGTCGACCTCGTCGCGGATGAAGGCTCTGACCGCGTCGTACAACGGCCGGACCTTCTCGCTCATCCGCAGGTCGAGATCGTCCATGCTGGCCATCTTCAGTGCGCCACCGGCCATGTCAGTCCCCTTTGTGCTGTTGCAGTTACTGGAGCACGACCGTACTCGCGGGAGGGTCCGTAGCATCGAGCCATGCGGTACGCCTCGATCTCGTCCCGGCTGGATGGCCTCGGTAGCGGCAAGTGGGCCGTGCACCTCGAAGGCCGGCGGCGGGCGCAGGCCGGGCAGCCGCTGATCTTCCTCTCCATCGGCGAGCCGGACCTTCCGCCGCCCGCCGCCGTGGTGGACCAGGCGGTGGCGTCGCTGCGCGCCGGCCGGGTGCGCTACGCGCCGGGCCAGGGGGAACCGCGCGCACTGCGGGCCATCGCCGCGCACCTGGAGCGACGGTCTGGGTTGGCCGTGTCGCCCACCCAGGTGGTGTATGCCGCCGGCACTCAGCACGGGTTGTTCAGCACGATGCTGACCCTGGTGGAGGCCGGCGACGAGGTGTTGGTGCCCGACCCGCACTACGCCACCTACGAGGGCGTGGTGGCCGGCACCGGCGCCACCTTCGTGCCCGTGCCCACCCGCCCGGAGGACGGCTTCCACCTCACCCCCGAGGCCCTCGAGGCGGCCGTCACCCCGCGGTCGAAGGTGCTGCTGCTGAACACGCCGAGCAACCCCACCGGCGCGGTGCTCACCGCCGCGGAGATCGATGCCATCGGCGAGGTGTGCATCCGCCACGACCTGTGGATCGTGTGCGACGAGGTGTACGCCGAGTTGACCTTCGACCGGCCGTTCTGCTCGCCGTTCGACCGGCCGCAGCTGCGAGATCGGTCGGTGGCGGTGGCCTCGATCTCCAAGTCCCACGCCGTGCCCGGCTTCCGTGCCGGCTGGGTGGCGGGCCCGGCGGAGTTCGCGCCGCGCCTGCTGGCCGTGACGGAGACGATGCTGTTCGGCAGCCAGCCGTTCCTGGCCGACGCGCTGGCCGTAGGGCTGGACCAGTTGCACCCGGAGACGGTGGCCATGCGCCGGGCGTTCCACGAGCGCGCCGCCACGATGGTGCAGGCGCTGGATGGTTCGGCCGGGGTGCAGGCACGGATGCCGGAAGGCGGCATGTTCGTGCTGCTGGACGTGCGGCCGACCGGGCTCAGCGGGCTGGAGTTCGCCTGGCGATTGCTCGACGAGTGCGGCGTGGTGGTGATGCCGGGCGAGAGCTTCGGCGCGGGCGGCGCCGGGCACATTCGCGTGGCGCTGACGGTGGAGGCCGACGTGATGGCGGAGGCGTGCAGCCGCATCCGTGCCCTGGCGGAGTCGCTGGTGGCTGCCGCCGGGTGAGGGTGTGCTGGGCGGCAGGGCCGCGCCGCTCTCATCGAATTCACAGCGGGCTCACCGGGCGCGCCGAGGTGGGCCTGGTGTCCTGACGTCATGGCCCCGAACCCGCTGCCCGTCCTCCACCACCACCTGTCCCGCCGGCGCCTTCTCGCCGGCGCTGCCACCATCGCCGTGGCCGGCTGCTCGTCCGGCGTGTCCGGGCTGTCCGGTGGCGGAACGGCCGACACCACGGCGGGGTCGGCGTCTGGCTCGACGGGCTCGACGCTCCCGGCTTCAGGGCCCACGACCACGGCGAGCGACACGGGCTCGACCGCCGCTGTCGCGGCCGGTGCCGCGCTGTGGGACAACACGATCGTGCACGACATCAGCATGGAGTACGACGACGCCGCCTACGAGGGGATCATCGAGGCGTACGTGAACGGCCAGGAGAAGGAGTGGATGGAGGCCACCGTCACGATCGACGGCAGCCGCTACGAGCAGGCTGGTGTGCGGCTGAAGGGCAACTCGTCGCTGTTCGGGTTGGGTGGCGGCAGCGGCGCCGGGCAGAACGGCCCGGGCGGCTCCGCCGACGCCGAAACCCCCCACACGCTGCCGTGGATGATCCGCCTGGACAAATACGTCGAGGGGCAGCGTCACGACGGGGTGGCCGAGTTCATCATCCGTTCCAGCCGGTCCACCGCGGCGCTGAACGAGGCTGTGGCGCTGGAACTGCTGGGGCTGGCCGGGTTGGCCACGGAGCGGGCCGTCCATGTGCGATTCATGGCCAACGGGTTGGGGCCGGCGCTGCGGCTGGCCGTCGAGTCCCTCGACGACGACTGGGATGCCGTCAACTTCGCCGACCCCGGTGTGCTGTACAAGGCGGAGAGCACCGGCGACTGGATCTACCGCGGCGAGGACCCCGAGAGCTACGACGAGGTGTTCGACCAGGAGACACGAACCGACGAAGACCTCCTCGGCCCACTGATCGGCTTCCTCGACTTCGTCAACAACGCGTCGGACTTCGCCGGCGAACTCGGCAATCACCTCGAGGTGGATCTGTTCGCCACCTACCTGGCGTTCGAGACGCTGGTGAACAACTGGGACGACATCGACGGCCCGGGCAACAACAGCTACCTCCGCTACAGCGAGGCGTCCAGCCGGATGACCGTGGTGGCCTGGGACCACAACGGAGCGTTCGGCGGTTTCGGCGGCCCAGGCAGCGGCCCAGGCGGCGGGCCCGGAGCCGGCGGAGGGTTCCCACCCGGTGGCGGGTTTCCTCCGGGCGACGGGCAGGTGCCGCCCGACGGCCAGGTGCCTGGCGACGGGCAGGTCATGCCGGGCGGCGGGCAGGCTGGGCCACGAGGCACCGCCAACCCGCTCACCACCAAGTGGGCCGAGGTGGACGAGTTCACCGCGATGGTGAGCGAGGCGGACACCCGCCTGCGCGCCGACCTGTTCACCAGTGGCGCCGGGCAGGAGATCCTCGACCGCATGGTGGCGCTGCTCACCGAACAGGCCGGCGAGCTGGTGGACGCGACCACGCTGGCCTCCGAAGCGGAAACGATCGCCGCGTTCTTCTAGCCCGTGGCCGCGTAGAGCGGATCGTCCGGGTCGTGGAGGATCTGCCACTGGAGCCGCCGGCGCCATTGGGCGAGGAAGACCATCCCGGTGGTGGGTTCAGCGCCTGATGGGGCGGGCTCCGGAGGTGGTGGGCCGTGCAGGTGGGCGAGGCGGTTGTGAGGGATGCACAGCACCTGCCCGTTCGCTTCGCTGGTGGGGCCGCCGGCGGCGTAGGGCTGCACATGGTCGATATCGGTGTCGGTGTCGGTGGCGGGCACGGGGCAGCCGGAGGGGTGTTGGCAGCGCCGGTCGCGTACCTGGATCGCCCGACGCAACCGGCCGGTGAACGTGCGCCGCCGGGACACACCGAGCACCCGGTGCTCGCCGTCGAACAGGAACGACTCGACGATCGCCCGCCCCACGTGGGGCAACAGATCCTCCGGGCGCACGACCGCACCCGAGGCGAGTTCGCACAGGTGGGCCGCGGTCTCGGCTCCGAGAATCACCTGGAACAGGGGACGGGGTGTCACGCCACGTGCCCCTGCGGAGCGCTCGGCCATACGCACCAGGGCCGCGGCGCGGCGCTGTGCCGGTGTGCGCTCGATACCGGCGGCGCGATCCTCGAGGCGGAGCTCGCGCACCAGCCGGTTGAGTTCGTTGCGGACGATCTCACCATCCACCGGGGCCAGGTGCCCGTCGATGACGACCTCGCCTGTGGCATCCAGCCGGGACATGTGCAGGGTGGATGGTGCGGTGGTGTGGCGCACACCGAGCTCGTCGTCGGCACGTTCGGCCCAGTAGCGCACCAGGGTGCGTGCGTCGGCGAACAGCTTCAGGCCGGCGCACTGCTCGACGAGCGTGGCTTCGTCGCGCACGAACAGCTCCCACCGCTCTGCGGTGGCGAAGCGGCAGAACAGGTCCACATGATCGATCGACAGCCGCCCCTCCAACACCGCCCGCCTTGTGTGTGGCATCCCGACCAGCTTGCGTGCCCGTGCCGCCTCCGCAGTGACTGCACGATGGCAACGATGCACACCGTTCCCCACCGCCAACCCGAACGACAACGCCCCACCCGCACGCCAAGCGCCGCGCCCCTCCCACGCCGCCAGTGGCCCGGCCGAGGTGACCGCCAGACGGGACTGCTCGAACTGCAACCCCTCCACCAACCGCCCCAGCTCCACCGCAGGCAACGACGCCGCATCGAGCGCGGCCAGGCGGCCCACCACCCGGTGCAACACCCCCAACAACGTCGACGCCTCCACACCTCCGATCGTACGGAAGGGGTGTGGCAGAGTTTCCGGGATGTCCACCTCCTCGCTCCTGGTCGACCGGCCGGCCGACGGCATCGCCTGGTTGACCCTCAACCGGCCGGACAAACGCAACGCTCTGTCCATCGCCCTGCGCGACGAGATCGCCGATGCGCTCGATGCGTTGGCCACCGACACCACCGTGCGCGCCGTGGTCGTCTCGGGCGCCGGCACGACGTTCTGTGCCGGCTTCGACCTCTCCGAGTTCACGGTCGACGGCGCCGAGTTCCAGCGGCGGCTGTGGGCGTCGAGCGACCGCTACCACCGCACGGTGCTGTGCTTCCCGCTGCCGATCATCGCCGCGGTCAACGGGCCAGCGTTGGCCGGCGGCTTCGACCTGGCGGTCATGTGCGACATCCGCGTGGCTGCGGACACCGCCGCGTTCGCCCACCCGGAGATCACCTTTGGCGACGTGGTCTACGGCCCGCTGCACGCCCTCGTCGGCGGGGCCGCGGCGCGGGACCTGTGCCTCACCGGCCGCCGCATCGACGCTGCCGAGGCGCTGGCGATGCGGATCGTCTCGCGGGTGGTGCCGGGCGACGAACTCGCGGCAGTGGCGATGGAGATGGCCACGCAGATCGCTGCGGCACCCCGCGAGGTCTCGATGCGGACCAAGGCCAAGGCGCTGCGTTTCGCCGGTGTGGACCCCTCGTCGCCCACGCTGTCGCTGTGAACTCCACCCCTGGCCTCACCGATGTCGTCGGCGAGCGACCTGCCGTAGCGGTCCGCGACGGAGCTCCCGCAGGCCGCTGGCCTCGCAGTGTCACTTCGGCGCGACGGTCATGGTCATCACGCAGTTGCCCTTGCCTTTCGGCCGCTGGTACGTGAAGCCGGCCTCCTCATAGACGCGGCGAGTCATGTTGTACAGGAACGTCGAGGACACCCTCTTGCCGTCGGGGAGGTCGTGCGGATATCCCTCGACGACACCGCCGCCTGCTGCGGCGATCAGGTCGAGAGCACCCAGGAGCGCGGCCGCAGCAACCCCCTTCTTGCGATAGGCCTTGTCCACGAAGATGCAGGTGAGCCGATACTGCGGGAGTTCGATCAAGCCCGCCTCGTAGTCCTTGCGGTGGTGGATTCCGGGGAGCTCCGCCGGGCTGCCGTACTGACACCAGCCGACGGCGAGCTCACCGTCGTAGACGAGCGCTGCGTGCGCATCTCCCTGTTGGACGAGTTGTTCCTTGTAGGCCCGTCGGCCTTCCGAGCTGCGGACGTCGGCGGGGTCGCGCGGGTGGAAGTTGGTACACCAGCAGAAGGGCGCTCCCATGGAGCCGTTGCCCTGCCGCTCGATCAACTGGGCGAAGTCGTCCCACGTGTCGGGGCTAAGGGGTTTGATGGTGTAGCCGGTCATGACGGGGGGTCCTCTCCGACGCGGCCGTCGATGGCCTCGCGGATGAGGTCGGCGTGGCCCGTGTGGCGAGCGTATTCCTCGATCATGTCGATCAGGATGCGCCGGAGGCTGGGCGTTCCCCAGCCGTCGAAGTGGTGTCCCTTGGCTCGATCCAGCCCGCCGTCGGCGACGGCTTCGGCGACCAGGGTTCGCGACCGTTCGACCGCGGCACGCCAGCGTTGCCAGACCTCGTCGGCGTCGTCGCCGGCCGTCCATTGCCAGTCTCGGTCCCAACCGCCGGGGTCGCGGACAGAGGCTGGTTCGTGGTCGTGCAGCTTCCAAGAGAAGGAACTCTCTTCGCACCGTGCGAGGTGACGAAGCAGGCCTCCGATCGTGATGGCCGAAGCCCCGACTGTGGTGGCCATTGCAGCGGCGTCGAGGTCGGCACACTTCCATGCCAGGGTGCGCCTCATCCGCTCGAGCGATCCGAGCAGGGTGTCGAGCTCATTGCCGGCCAGGGGTGGCTCGGTCAACACTGGGGGAGGCGCAATCGGGTTCGATTCGTCGGTCATGAGGCGATGGTAAAGTCAATTCCGGACGATCTACTTCCTCGAATGGCAGTTTCCATGACCCACGATGAGAGCCCGACGGCTCGGGCGTTGCGAGCGTTCGAGGCGATCCAGATCCTTCCCGGTCTCACGGGCAGCGATGTAGCCTAACGTCTCGGTGTCACCGACCGGGCGGCGCGGCGTTACGTCGGCATCCTGCGCGAAGCGGGAATGCCTGTCGAGTCGGTCAGCGGGCGGTACGGCGGTTACTCGATCGGACGCGGCGCCCGGGTGCCACCGCTGATGTTCAGCACCGCCGAGGCACTCGGGCTGGTGATGGCGCTCCTGCGAGGATGGCACGGATCGATCAACACCAGCGATCCGGCGGCGACAGCGCTTGGCAAGATCCTGCGGGTGCTCCCCGACGCTGCTGCCGCCCCAGCGGAGGCGCTGCGGCGCGTCGTCGCCCAGAACCCGAGCGACGCCGCTGCCACCCCCGACCCCTCATTGACAGCCGAGGTCGCGCAGGCGTGCGAAAACCACACGCGGCTACAGATCTCCTACGAGTCGCGGCCCGGGTCCCAGCACCAGTTCGCCGTCGACCCATGGGCGGTCGTCGTGCGCCATGGCCGCTGGTACCTGCTGTGCTGGTCCGTCATCGCGGATGCACGCCGGGTCCTGCGAATCGACCGGATCGCGAGCGCAGAGCCACTCGACGGTGGAGTGGCACCGCCGATCGATCTCGACCCGATCCGAGAAGTCGAAGAGCACCTTGCCGACGGATGGACTCACCACGTCGAGGTCCACTTCGCTGCCACATTCGACGACGTCGCCCGGCACGTTCCCCGGGCGCTCGGCCGCCTCACTCCGCTCGACGCGCACACCTGTGCTCTCCGCGGCAGCACCGACGACCCCACCTGGTACGCCGCGCAGTTGGGGTTGATCCCCGCCCCGTTCACGCTCGTCGGTTCCGACGCAGTCCGAGCACAACTGACCTCACTCGCCGACCGGTTGCACGCGGCTGCCGCCGACACCTAGCCACATCTCTCAGCGCCCCCGGCAGGGATCGAACCTGCGACCTGCGGTTTAGGAATGCGGTCGAGTGGGTCTCAGCGAGTCTCCTTGAGTCGCATCTGACCTGCTCAGCTTCTGTGTTCTCCTCGTCTGGTCTCGTTGAACATCATGCAGTAGCGCGTGGTGGATGGACAAGTGGATGGACAACTTTCGGGGGGCCGGCGCCGGCGACCTGGGCTCGGAGAGACGCTCAAGGCGGGTTGTGAGCGTGGGTCTGATAAACCGCACGTCACCCGGAGGCGATTGTCACTGCGCGGTCGGACGACAGGTCGCATGGCGATCCTGACCGCCGCAGAATCCCGACGTCCGGCTGGTCACCTGGTGTCGGTCAGGTCGAGTTGACGTCCCGATAGTTCGGGCACAGTTCGATCTGTTCGCCGGACGCTGCCAGCAGCTGTTCTGCGCTATGGAGGAGATCGACGATCTCGGGATGCGCGGCCCGGTAGAAGACCTGTCGGCCTTCGTGGCGGTCGATGATCAGCCCGCACTCCTTCAGGCAAGCGACGTGACCCGAGACATTTCCTTGCGACCCGCCGATCATTTCGACGAGGTCCTTCACCCGTTGCTCGTCATCGACGAGCGCCAGCAGGATTGCCAGACGAGTGGGGTCCGCGAAACCTCGAAACAGCTTCGCTGCTGTGGCCACGGCAACGGCGGTCTTCATTGACATGGGCCGATCCTATTGCCATCGACCGATGACATCGGAACATCTGGGTCCTTTGGCTCTGCCTCAAACAACCCAGTCGGAGCAGAGTATGGGCATGACCGACATCCTCCCGACCGGTGTCTCCACGACCGCTACGCGGCGTCGCTGGCTTCTTCCCGTCATCGCAGTCGCCCTCTTGGCCGCCGGTCTCGGCGTCGGACTCGCGATTGCTGCCGGACGAGATGACTCATCGCCCGGTCAAGCTTCCACTGCCGTCCAGGTCTCCAACGTGAACCAGGCGTGCACGAACTGGATGATGAGTGTTCCCGCTTCGTCAGCAGGCACGTCGAACTGGTGCGGCGACATGACTGCATGGATGAACCAGCAGGTCACCGGTGGGCGGATGATGGGCATGATGATGTGGGGCGACCACGACCGAATGCTCGCCAGCTGCCAATCCTGGGTCAACTCGAACAACGCCGGCGCACCTCCGGTGTCGTGGTGCGACGACATGATCACCTGGATGCGCCAACACATGGACGGCGACTGGGACGGTTGGATGATGAACGGCTCGATGATGGGTCGCTGAACCCGTGGATGCCGCGGCGTCACCAGCCCAGGGTCCAACTCCTCGCAGCGACCTGACGCGGCGGTCACTGCTCATCGGCGCGACAGCGTTGGCCGGCACAACGTTGGTGTCTGCATGCTCACCACGACGATCGGCCCACTCGCCCGGGTCCGGTCCGGCGCCCGTGACGTCGGGTGCCCCGGCGACAACCACATCCCCAGCGTCAGCATCGGCTTGGGTGCAACCTGAGGTGCTGTCAAGCCACGGCGGCGTCCTCGAGGTAACACTCGAAGCGGCACCATCGATGGTTCCTTGGCGCGGTGGTCAGCGGTGGGCGTTGACATACAACGGAACAACGCCTGGCCCGACATTGCGAGTGCGGCCTGGGGACCGACTCCGAGTCACCCTCAGCAACCGCCTCGACTCACCGACCAACCTGCACGTTCATGGCCTTCACGTGTCACCGAACGCGGCGAGCGACAACGTGTTCGTGATGATCGGCCCCGGCGAGGAACACACCTACGAGTACCAGATTCCTGGTGATCACCCGTCCGGCACCTTCTGGTATCACCCACACCATCATGGCACCGTCGCCGAGCAGGTGGCCGCCGGCTTGGCCGGCGTGATCATCGTCGATGACGAGCTCGACGCGCTGCCACTGATCGCGAACGCGACGGAGCGGGTGATGGTGTTCAGCGACCCTCGGATCGGCACCACCTCCCAGGTGCTCCGGTGGTCGATGATGGGCATGATGCAGGGCCGCGTCGGTGACGGCGTGCTCGTCAACGCAACACCTCAACCGGTGCTCACCGTGCCAACCGGAACCATGGAACGTTGGCGGATCCTCAATGCGAGCGCCTCGCGGTACTACCCGCTACGCGTCGACGGCGCTCGGTGGTGGCTGCTCAGCAGCGACGGTGGCCGCCTGGCGACACCCATCGATGCGACCGGGCTCGTGCTCGCGCCGGGTGAACGCGCCGAGGTCCTGGTCGCCGTCGAACGCGGCGCCGCGTTGGCGCTCGCGACCACTGCCTGGCAGATTACAACGGGCATGGACGGAATGGGCGGTCCACCGAACCGATCGGGTGCCGCCGAAACGGTACTCACCGTCATCGGTACCGGTCCGGACACAACGACACCGGCAGTCGACGGCCCACTGAACACCATCGACTCCCTGGCCGACGCGCACATCGACGGAACACGCGAGTTCACGTTCGCGATGGGCGGAATGATGGGTCCAAGCGGCATGTCGTTCACGATCAACGGGAAGAGCTTCGACCCCGAACGCGTCGATGTCGAAGCAGCGCTCGACACGGTCGAGGAGTGGACGGTCACCAACGCAACCCCGATGGCCCACCCCTTCCATCTCCACGTCTGGCCGTTCCAGGTCATCGACGCCAGCGACCGGCGAACACCGCCAAGCGGCTGGAAGGACGTCGTCGACGTTCCTGCCGGGGGGTGGGTTCGGTTACGCGTTGCGTTTCGCGACTTCGGTGGCCGAGCCGTCTACCACTGCCACATCCTCGACCACGAGGACCGCGGGATGATGGGCGTCATCAACGTCACGTGACAGCGTAGGTGGGTGCCGCTTGCGGCTGTCGCGCGGCTCGCGAGGACCAGATCAATCGGCGTTGACAGATACATCGGTGGTGGCCGATACTTTTGGTGATGCAGAGCACCACCGATGGAGCAACCCGTGCAGTCGAGATCGGCCTCGCTGCCAAACTCTTCGACGGTTTCGCCGACCGCACGCGGTTGGCGATCCTGGTCGAACTCAGTGCGGGCGAGCGCCGTGTCACCGATTTGGTCACGGCGCTCGCCGGCTCGCAGGGCAATGTTTACGGGCACCTGGCATGTCTGAAGGAGTGTGGGCTCGTTCGCGATCGGCGTGATGGGCGTCAGGTCTTCTACAGCATCTCGCGATCCGAGGTCATCGACGTGTTACGGGCCGCGGAGGCGTTGTTGGCGTTCACCGGGGAGCGCATCGAGTTGTGCCCGAACTATCGGCACGAGCAGCCATGAAGGCACTGCACGAACTCGTCTCTGACAGCGACGAGCAGGGCGAAGCACCACAGCATTTGTGGGAGAGCCGGGAGGTGCGCTGGTCGGGGCTGTCGGGGCTGCTGCTGCTGGCCGGCTATGCCGCCCAGTGGAGCGGCACCGCCGATGGTGTCTCGATCGGTTTGTGGTTGGCGTCGTTGTTGGCGGGTGTCCGTTTCTTTGCTGCTGAGGCGATCGAGGAAGTGGTCCGCGAGCGCGAGGTCGGTATCGAATTGCTGATGACCGTCGCCGCGGTCGCTGCGGCCGTGCTCGGGTTGTGGGAGGAAGCGGCTGCGCTGGCGTTCCTTTACTCGATCTCGGAAGCGCTCGAGGAGTTCACCACCGACCGCACTCGCGGGGCGATCAGGGCGCTGATGGACCTGGCCCCGAAACGGGTCCGCCGTCTCGTCGACGGCGTCGAGGAGGAGATCGATCTCGAGCTGTTGGCTGTTGGTGACCGGTTTGTCGTTCGGCCCGGGGAAGGGATCGCCACCGACGGACTGATTGTCGATGGTCGCTCGGCGCTGAACGAAGCGGCGATCACCGGCGAGTCGGTGCCGGTCGAGAAGGCTGTGGGCGACAAGGTGTTCGCCGGCACGTTGAACACGACCGGTTCGATCGTTGTCGAGACGACCGCGACCAGCGTCGACAACACGCTCGCCAAGATCGTCCATCTCGTCACCGAAGCGCAGGAGCAGAAGGGTCGGGGAGAGCGGTTCATGACCCGCTTCTCGCGCCGCTACTCGCCCGCGGTCCTCGCTGCCGGAGTCGCGATCGCGATTGTCGGAGGCATCACCAGCGGAGATTGGTCGACGTGGGCCGAGCGCGCCGCGACCGTTCTGGTTGCCGCTGCGCCGTGCGCGCTTGTGATCGCGATCCCGATCACGTACGTCGCTGCGATCGGCTCAGCGAGCCGTCGGGGGATCTTGATCAAAGGCGGCGTCTATCTCGAAGAACTCGCCCAGGTGCAGGTGTTGGCACTTGACAAGACCGGGACACTGACTCAGGGCCATCCTCAGGTGGTCAGCGTTGTCCCGGCGTCGGGTGAGTCCGAGGCTTCGCTGCTGGCGGCGGCTGCCGCCGTCGAACGACGCTCAGAGCACCCCCTCGCCCGAGCCGTCCTCGCCCGGGCCGCGGCCGCCGGGATCGGCATCTCATCCGCGTCGGACTTCGAGGCATTGATCGGTGCCGGCGCCCGCGCGACCGTTGATGGGCGTCGAATCATGATCGGTTCACCGACACTGATGACCGACAGCGCCGTCGAACTGGGCCGGTTGGCCGAGGAGATCGAACGCCTCGAGAGTTCGGGGCAGACCGTGATCGTGACCGCGAGCGACTACAAAGCGCTCGGGCTGATCGGGATCGCCGACGTGCTTCGCCCACAAGCCTCAGCGGCGATGGCCGATCTGCATCGCGTCGGCATCGAACGACTCGTGATGCTCACCGGCGACAACCCCCGCACCGCGGCCGCCGTCGCCGCCCAAGTCGGCGTCGACGACTTCCAGGCCGGTCTCAAACCCGAGGACAAGTCGCGCATCATCGGCGAGTTGACCGCGACCTACGGGCATGTGGCAATGGTCGGCGACGGCGTCAACGACGCGCCGGCGTTGGCAGCAGCGTCGGTCGGCATCGCGATGGGTACCGCCGGCAGCGACGTCGCACTCGAAACCGCCGACGTGGCCCTGATGGGCGACGATCTCGCCAAGCTCGTCGACGCGCTCGAGCTCGGCCGACGCACACGTCGAATCGTGAGACAGAACATCGTGCTGGGCCTGGCGATCCTCGTCGTGCTCGTGCCCGGCGCACTGATCGGCCTGTTCAGTCTTCCCGTTGCCGTACTCGCCCACGAACTGTCCGAACTGTTCGTCATCACAAACGGCCTGCGCGCCGCCCGGCGCCGTCGATGATGGCCTCTCAACAAGCCACAACAACACCGGCGCCACGCCGACAGCGAGCACTCCTCATCGCAGCAGTTGTGGGCGCGGCAACCATCGATGGAATCACCAAGCTGGCCGCCGAAGCGACCCTCGACGACGGCCCCACCCACATCGTGGGACCGATCGCCTTGAAGCTCGGCCACAACTCCGGCGTCGCGTTCGGCCTCGGCGCAACCGGCCCAGCATGGGTCGTGCTCGCCGTCACGGCAGTCGTCATCGCCGTGCTTTCGGCGGCCACCTGGAGAGGCAGGTTCGCGTCGCCGTTCGCGGCCGGACTCATTCTCGGCGGAGCGGTCGCCAACTTCGTCGACCGGATCAGCGATGGCGCGGTCACCGACATGATCGACGTCGGCTGGTGGCCAACCTTCAACGTGGCCGACATCGCCATCACGACCGGCGTCCTCCTGCTTGTGCTCGCCCAGCTCAGCCCTGCGGCACATCCCGCCGCGACTGAGTCGGCGGTCGACAGCTCCAGTCCAGATCCGAGCGTTGTGCAGTAGCGAGGCCGCATACCGGCGCTGACGAACAACTCTGCCGAGACTCGACGGTGGCCGCGATGCACGAGGTGCGCCGGTAGCGCTGAACGGAAGTTGGAGGTTCAGGCCCCTCGTAGGCTGTTGGCGATGTCGCAGGCTTCCCACCGGCTCCAGTTGCTCTACTTTCCGGAGTGCCCGCACTGGCGTGTAGCAGATGAGCGGCTGCGCGAGGTCGCCAGCCGCGTCGGGCTGACCATCGAGTATCAGTTGGTCACAACGTCCGAGGAAGCCGACCGCGTCTCGTTTCGCGGTTCGCCGACGATCTTGATCGACGGCGTCGATCCCTTCGCAGTCGGTGACGAACCGATCGGCCTGTCATGTCGCATCTACCGCACACCAGACGGCTACGCGGGCTCGCCGACAGCAGCGCAGATCGCGGCCGCGCTCGACTCTGTCGAGTGAGGCGACGCTTCGATCTATCGTGGCCGGATGCCGACGACACGCTGGTACTCGGCCGTCGTCACCACCGTAACCGCAACCGCGTGCAAAGCGGGATGATGTCCGGCTGGATGGGCAACATGATGAGCGGCGGGACGGCACCCTGACCCCTCGGCGCGTGGGCGGCTCGATGGAACTTTCTGTGGTGCCGACGACACCCGTGCTCGTATGAGTGACCGTCGTTTCGATCCGCCCCCCGTACTGCTGAGTCGCAGGGTCCTCCTTGCCGGCGTCACGGGGACGCTGGTGCTCGCCGCCTGCGGTTCGGACTCGGCCTCGACCAGTTCCACCGGCGGAACAGAGCCGAGCACGGCGGATCCGTCGGCCGGGTTGGCGCTGGTGCGGTTCTTCGACGAACCGAGTGTGACGACTGGATCGAGTCGACGGCTCGTGTTCGGGCTGGCAGATCTTGACGGAACCTTGCGCGCAGCGGGTCCGGCAGAGGTTTCGGCCGTGCTGTTGGACGCGTCGGGTGCCGAGATCGCGTCGACGACCGGTCGTCGTCGTGACGTGAACCTGCCGAGGCCGTACTACGAGTTCCGCGGCGATGTTCCCCGAGCCGAGGTCTACACGCTGCGTGTCACAGCTGATGGAGCAACGGGGGACGGTTCGTTCACCGTGGCGACGCCCGGAAGCTTGTCGTTCCCCGGGCCTGGTGACCGTCTGGCGCCGTTCGACACGCCGACGATCGCTGACCCTCGGGGTGTTGACCCTGTGTGCACGCGGCAGCCCGCGTGTCCGTTTCACGATGTGACGCTGACCGATGCGCTTGCGGCGGGAACACCGGTGGTCTATCTGGTGGGGACGCCTGCGTTCTGCCAGACCGGCATCTGTGGTCCGGTACTGGACGTGATGATGGCTGTCGCTCAGGACTATCCGAGCTTGAAGTTCCTTCATGCAGAGGTCTACACCGACAACACCGCGACCGAGGCTGCGCCGGCAGTCGGTGCTGCCGGGCTGTCGTTCGAGCCGGTGATCTTCTTGACCGACGCAGCGGGACAGATCGTCGAACGCCTGGATGTGATCATCGACGAGAGCGAGCTCCGCGAGCACCTGACCAACCTCGCCTGACAACGCGCGACGTCGTGGTGCAACGACGTTGGTGGCGCGCCCGCCCGGGGTCAGCGTTCGCCGGTTGCGGTGCGTGCGTCGTAGAGGGCCTCGGCGAGCGAGTCGCGGCCGCGGGCGACTCGCGACCGGATGGTGCCGATCGGGCAGCCGATCACTTCAGCTGCCTGCGCATAGGGAAGTCCGATGAGCTGGGTGAGCACGATCGCCTCGCGCTGGTCCAGCGGTAGGGCGGCAAGCAGTTGTGCTGTCTCGACGGCACCATGAGTGTCGGGAGCGGTGCGTGTCGGGAAGTCGGCCACCGGGTCGGTGCGGCGGCGGGTGCGTTTGCGGAGGTGTTCGAAGCAGACGTTGCGGCTGACACCGAGGACCCAGGTCATCACCGGTCCCCGTTCCCAACGCTGCAGGTGGGTCACGATTCTGACCAGCGATTCCTGGGCAAGGTCATCGGCTTCGGCGGGGCGGGTGAGGTGTGCGCAGAACCTCCACACGTCGGCCTGGATGGAGCGGATGAACCGATCGAGTGCGGCTCGGTCGCCAGCGGCGGCGTCGGTCGCGAGTCGGTCCAGATCGTGCATCGGGCAATTCTGCCTGGGCGGTCGGGAACTTTGCCAGTTGCCCACGACACACGTCAGCCATGGAGTGTGCAGCGATACGTGAGCTGTTGTCGGCGCAGCTCGATCAGGAGTCGACCACCGAGGAAGAAGCCATCGCCAATGCGCATCTCGGGCGTTGCGCGAAATGCCAGGCCTGGTGGACCGAGATCGGGCAGGTGAACCGCGTCCTCCGGGTGCGTCTCGCCGAGACCATTCCCGATCTGGCCACGGGCGTACTCGCTCGCGCCCACCCGCCGACCGTGGGCCGTCGTCAATGGGTTCGACTGTCGCTCGCCGCGGTGGCAGCAACCGAGCTGGTGTTGGCCACACCGGGTCTGCTGCTCGGCGAGGGTGCCGCCTCGGTGCACGATGCACGACACCTCGGCTCGTTCGGCGTCGCAATGTCGATCGGCCTGTTGTACGTCGCGTGGCGACCAGCGAGAGCGTTCGGGATTCTGCCGATCGTCGTCGCGCTCGCGCTGACGATGTTCGTGTCTGCAGTGGTCGACGTCACCAATGGTCGAACCACCTCGATCAGCGAGGCACATCACATCCTCGAGATCGCCGGCTTAGTGCTGGTCTGGATGCTCGCCGGCCGGCCGGTCCCCCGAAGGTTTCGACCGTTGATCCACCGTCCCCCCAGCCGCCACCACTTCCATCACGCCTGAACCCCACCCCATTATTCGAAGGACTCGCTTGTGTTTTTCCGTCGCTCGTTGCTCGCCGTCACCTCCGCCGCCGTGGTGCTGTCGGTCGCCTCTCCCGCGTGGGCGCACGTCGATCCCGACCCGGAGGAGGCCCAGGCCGGCAGCACGTTGACCGTCGGGTTCACGGTGCAGCACGGATGCGATGGCTCACCGACCGTCCAGCTCGACATGCGGCTCCCTGACGGGATCGCCAGCGCGGAGCCCGAACCACCCGAAGGATGGACCGGCTCCGTCGAGTCGAACGTGATCACCTTCGTCGGCGGTCCTCTGCCCGACGACCAGGAATTGACGTTCCGGGTGCTGATGACGCTGCCTCCGACCCCAGACACGACGATCTACTTTCCGTTCGTCCAGCGCTGCGAGGTGGGAGAGATCCGCTGGATCGCCATCCCGTCGGACGGGTCCGGTAGTGAGCTCGACGAGCCGGCACCGGCGATGCGGCTCGTCGGACCGGTGGCGACCACGACCACGGAAGCCACCACCACGACCCAGGCACCAGAGACGACGGTGGCAACCACGGTGGCGGCGACGACCACGCTGTCAACGGTCGCTCCGGCAACGACGGACTCGACCGAAGTGGCCGCCTCGACCACGACGCTCGTCGAGGACACCGGGAAGGACTCGTCGGCCGGCACGTTCGTGTTCATCGGCGCGATTGGGGCCATCGCGGCGGTCGCGGCCGTGCTCGCGGTTCGAGCTCGGCGGCAGCGCCGATGACGCGTGCTCGATGGTGGGCCGGCGTGGCGATCTTGGTGCTGGTCATCGGTGGATCGGCGTCGGTCGCGAGTGCCCACGCCGAGCTGTCGGCGTCGACGCCGGCGGCGGACTCGGTGCTGCCCACCGCGCCGACCGAGATCGTGCTGACCTTCACCGAGGACGTCACACCCACGGTCGACGCGATTCGGTTGGTGGACAGCGACGGGAGAGCGCTCGCCGTCGGAGAGGTGACGCAGTCAGGCGGCAACGACACGCTGTCGGTCGAAATTCAAGCCACACTCGCCGACGGCACGTATGTCGTTGCCTGGAGAGCCGTGTCGGTGGACTCGCATCCCATCAGTGGAGCGTTCCTGTTCTCTGTGGGAGAGGCCGACGCAACGGACCCGAACCTGATCGAGAACACCCTCAACAACACCGGCACACAAGCACCGAACGGTGAATGGATCCGAATCGGTCGCGTGCTCAGCTATCTCGGCCTCGCCCTCGGCCTCGGGTCGGCGAGCATGATCATGCTCTGCGCTCGGGATCTGCTCACCTCGCGCCGCACTGCGACCGTGCTGTGGGCGGGTATGGGCTTCGTCATCGTCGGCACAGTCCTGATGATCTCGGCCCAGGCGGCCACGATCGGGGCGTCTTGGTTCGACTGGGCGGTCGTCATCGACAGCCCGTCCGGCCGATGGTGGCTCATCCGCGCGCTCGCTGCTGCGCTGGGTGGCGTCGCGATCGTGTTTCGTCGGTTCCTGCTCACGAGCCGGCCGATCCGGTGGTGTGCCGCGCTCGCGGCGCTTGCGCTGCTGGGCGTCACCGCCGCGGGCGGTCATGCGATCTCGGGTCGAGCCACCCCGCTCGGCGTTGCCGCGTCGATCGGGCACCTGGCAGCGATGTCGATGTGGGTGGGTGGCCTGGCCGTGTTGCTACTCGTCACACCGCTGCGCAGGTTCTGGTCGACCGCGACAAGGTTCTCGCCGGTCGCGCTGGGAGCGATGGCCCTGTTGGCAGTGACGGGCGTCGCCAACGGCTGGCGGCAGATGGGCACGCTGTCCGGGTTCACCGACAGCACCTACGGCCGAGCGCTGCTGACCAAATTGGTCGTCGTCATCGTCGTGGTCGCGATCGCATCGGTCAGCCGATGGTTGCTCCGCCACGACAACGACGCCGACGACAGCAACGTGGGTGCCCCCGCAGGCGATGATGATGGAGTTCAGCGTGGGTCACGGCATCTCACGAGAACCGTGACAGCCGAGGCAGTGGGCGCGCTGATCATCCTCGGTATCACCAGCGTGCTCGTCGGGTCGCCTCCGCCGGTCGACGCAGTGGTCGGTGAAGCCCCGGCCACAGCGTCGGTGTCGGTGGTGCAGGGGGAACGCATCGCCCAGATCGATTTGGAACCGGCCATCACCGGCGGCACGACCATGCACGTCACCATCACCTCACCCGGTGGCGGGCTCAGCGATCGCGCCGACGAGATCACCGTCACCGCCGTGATGCCGGCTCAGGGTGTCGGGCCGATCGACATCGACACCACGGTTGCCGGACCCAATCACGTCACGACCAACGATGCCGACTTCCCCATTCCCGGCGTCTGGGAGGTCACCGTCACCGCCCGCTACGGCGAGTTCGACCAGGTCGTGTTCACCGGTGAGCTCGAGGTCCGCCAACGATGACCCGCTCGACGTGGCGCGTCGCGGTCGCGCTCACCGCTATCGCCTTCGCCGTCGTCCCCGCCACACCGGCCGCCGCCCACGGCGGCGCCGCCGACGCCAACGTCACCTCCAACTACCGCACCAGCCTGGCCGAGGTGCCCCAGATCGACGGCTTGAGCGTCGACGTCGTCGACATCGACGGCACCATCGAGCTCACCTGGACAGGGGCCGGCACCCTGATCGTCGACGGATACGAGAACGAGCCATACCTGCGTTTCGACAGCTCCGGCGTGTACCAGAACCAGCGATCACCAGCGACGTACCTCAATCAGGACCGCTACGCCAACGTCGATCCACCCGCCACCGCCGACGCCGACGCCACCCCGGAGTGGGCCCAACTGTCGGCCGGCCGGACGGCACGCTGGCACGACCACCGCACCCACTGGATGAGCACGACACCTCCGGTCCAGGTCCAACAACAACCCGACCAACGCCACGTGATCATCGAGCGGTGGGAGATCCCGCTGACGATCGCCGGTCAGCCCGACGTGGTCGCCGGCACACTGACATGGACCCCTCCACCGTCGCTCATCCCGTGGACCGCCGCCGCGGTACTCATCGCGGTCGTGACCGCCGGACTGCTGTGGAGCAGATGGTCTCTCGTCGCGGCTGCCGCGTCGGCGTCCATCGGCACTCTTGCGTTCACCATCGACACCGCCGGTTACGTCGCCCTGTCCTCGGAAACCCTCGCCAACCGGATATGGGAGTTCGCCTACCCAGCCGCCGCCGCATGGGCCACCGTGCGTCTCGTCGTGCACGCCCGGCGCCGGACACCTGAACCGACGCTCGCGATGTTCGTCGCCGGACTCGTGCTGGGCCTCATGGGTGGGTTCGACCGATTCGACGTCATCACCCGCAGCGAAGTCTTCAGCGACTTGCCGGCGGCGTGGACACGAATCGCGACCGTGCTGTGCCTGGGCATCGGCACCGCACTGACTGCCCGGTTCCTCGTGTTCCTCGCCCAGCTCTCCACCGCCCGCAAACCTGCCCGATCACCACACCCGGAGCCCGATACCGCATGACACGTCCATCGATCCTCGCCGCCACCGTCGCAGCGCTCCTGATCGCCGCCTGCGGCGGAAACCACAACACCACCGAGCCGGCCGGGTCCGCTCCGGTGAGCACCATCGTCATCACCAGCAGAAACCACGTCGACCAGGACATCGACTACCCCCAATCCCCTCCGATCGGTGGCGACCACAATTCGGTCTGGCAGAACTGCGGTGTCTATCGCGAGCCCGTGCTCGACGAGATGGCCGTGCACTCGCTCGAACACGGCGCGGTGTGGATCACCTACCGGCCCGATCTCGCCCCCGGCGACGTCGAACGACTCCAGATGCTCACGAACGGCCAGACTCACATCCTGCTCAGCCCGTACCCGGATCTGGCGTCGCCGATCGTCGCCAGCGCATGGGGCGCGCAGCAACGCTTCGAGACCGCCGATGACGCCGGCCTCGGCACCTTCATCGAAGCGTTCCAGCAAGGCCCTCAAACACCTGAGCCCGGGGCGACCTGCAGCCGCGGGTACGGCGAACCCGCGTGACCACGTCCCGGCGCGGTCGTGCCATACGGTCCGGCGCCGTGCTGCTTGCTGCGACAGCACTCGGTATCGGCATCGGGGTGGTGGCCAGCCGATCCGCCGATGACCCGGCGACCATGCCAGTGAACAGGTCGGCCGAAGCGGGTTTCGTTCGGGACATGTCGACGCACCACGCCCAGGCCGTCTCGATGGCCGAGGCCATCCGGTCCCGCACCCAGGACCCGCTGCTGAGCGCGCTCGCCACCGACATCGTGCTCACCCAGCAATCACAGATCGGCAGGTTCAGCGGCTGGCTCGACCAATGGGGGCTACCCATCACCTCGCTCGATGCTCCCATGTCGTGGGCGCAAGAACACACGGCCATGGACATGGAGGCAATGCCCGGCATGGCGACCAATGACGAGATCCGCCAACTCGACTCCCTGCCGCTGGATCAGGCCGAAGTCCTGTTCCTCAACCTGATGATCCGTCACCACCGAGGCGGCGTCGAGATGGCCGAAGCCGTGCTGACCATGACCGGACGCGACGAGGTTCGCCGACTCGCCAGCTCGATCGTCACCAGTCAGCAGAGCGAGATCGACGCCATGCAGTCCATGCTCGACGAACGCGCCGGCACGTGACCGTCACACAACCCGGGCCGGCCCCACTGGGAGCCGACGGTCTGCGGCCGAGCAACCAGACCCGGTGGGGAATCCCACACGCGATCGCTGCGTACCTCACCGGACTGCTGCTCGGGAACGTTCTCTTCGCTTTCGCTGGAGGCGAATCGTCGGCCTCGACCACCACCGTCACCATCCACGTGGCGTCGGTCATCGGCCTCTGGATCGGCTTCATCGGCGGACCCATCGCCGCCACCCGCTGGTTCGGATCTCGTTCGCTGCGCGACGACTTCGGTCTCACAATGAAGGGCCGCGACGTCCCGGTCGGCCTCCTCGCCGGGGCACTCACGCAACTCGTCCTCGTCCCCGTCGTTTCCTGGCCGGTCGAGCAGCTCTGGTCGATCGACGTCGACGAACCCACTCGGCAGCTCCTCGACAACACCATGGGATCGCGCGTCGTGCTGTATCTGGTGATCGTCGTTGGAGCACCGATCGCCGAAGAACTGTTCTTCCGCGGGTTGCTGCTCAGGTCGCTGGCTCGCCGCTTCGACGACGTCGCTGCCATCGTCGTGTCGGCGTTGGTGTTCTCGCTGTCGCACTTCAAACCGGCGCAGATCCCCGGACTGTTCGTGGTCGGCACGGTCTTCGCGGTGCTGACCCGGCGCACAGGCCGCCTCGGCCCAGCGGTCATCGCCCACATGGCGTTCAACGCAACCGCCCTGTTGCTCGTCTGAGCCGGCACCTCACAGACCCAGGTTGCACGCAAACTCCCGGCGGTTGCCGGTACCGATCGTTGCTTCGATCGCCGAAACGTCCGTCGCGTTCAGCGGTGGCTCCACGGTCGCCACATCCGTTCGCTGGTCGTACTCCCAGACGAACCCGAACGAGTCCTCGTCCCCCGAGGCCATGCGGGCGCCGATCGCCGTGATCCGCCCATTGACGACGGTGAACTGCAGGTCCGGGATCGGCCCAACATCCAGTCCCTCCATGTCTCCAACGGATTCGTCAACCTCGACCGACACCGTCACGTCGCCAGACGAGGACACGGTTTCGCTGATGTCGCTCGCCACCGCCAGGGCGCTCCTCGCCACGGTCACTGGGTCGGGTGCGATCCGCTCAGCGAACACCCAACCCGACAGTGACGATCCGACCGCTGCCTCGACCTCGGCCCTCGTCGGCCCGGCGAGATCGCGGCCAACGCGGACCCATCCGACTCCTGAGGTCAAGAGCGATGCATCGACGAACGACGCGTCGGCGGTCCAGACGACGACCGGGTTGGTCTCGTCCTGACGTCGCACAGCCATCGCGTTCCGTTCGGTGTCCACCGTGACGACCAGTGTCTCAGCAGCGCCGAGACACTCCATCAGACTCGCCGCGTCCGGCCGATCGACGAACACGAAGCGCGCTGGATGATCCGCCGATGCGGCTCGCTCGAGGGCTGTCCGCGCCGACGGCGCCCCGCACCCCACGACCATCAGTGCCGCCGCTGCCAAGAGCACCGCGACTGCAGATCGTCGAACCCCTTGCATCAGTCCGACAGCGAGCGGATGTACGCCACGATCTCGCGGATCTCGTCGTCGGTCAGCGAGTTCCCGGGCATCTTCAGACTGAAGCCTGCGACGGTCTTCGTGCTCGGATTGCGAATCGACTCGAACAAGTACGCGTCATCGGCGGTGACGACCGAACCATTCGACAACTCGACCTCGGATCCGGCCAGCTCGACCCAACTCGGCCCGACTCCTCCCTGGAACGAGCCCCCATGACAGCTCGCGCAGCCGGCATCGCGGGCGATCGCCTCCCCACGTCCCGGCCCGCTCGACGCCGTCGAGGTCGGCGGGTCGTCGCCAGCGCAGGCGGCGAACAGCACAGCAGTCATCGAGGCCACCACGAAAAGTCGAACCATGACCCACCAGTTGCCTCACACACCTGCCGAGTTCCGTCGACGAGCGAAACGGGCCTGATGGAACTCGACACCGGCCATCGGCCACCCATACGACATGACCGATCATCCCGTCGACTCGAATCCGACCGACGCGCCCGGCGCGCCGCCACCGGCAGCGCCGGCCACTGTCGAGGAGCCCTCGACCGAGCCCGGTGCCGGGGCGGCGACGTCGAGCATCGCGACCGTCCCGACATCGCGTCGGCCGGCGGATCGAATGCAGCAGGTCCTCACAGCCTCGGTCCTGCTGCTCATCGCCGCATCGGCCGTGCTGCTGGCCATCACCATCGCGAACCAATGACGTACAGAGGTCAGTAGGAGAACGAGGTGAGTGAACCGTCGCGTTTCACGAGCACGACGGGTTGGCCGATCCAACTCGTCGCGTTGCCACCCATCCCTGGGGCGTCTCCGGGCATGCCCGGACGGGCGAGTCCGGCGACGTCGGGGCGGTCCGTGACCAACCGGCGGATTGCTTCCGCCGGCACATGCCCCTCGATCGCGTATCCGTCGACCGTCGCGGTGTGGCACGACTGGGCGCTGTCAGGGATGCCCAACGACACGCGATATGCCGCTCGGTCGGGATCGTCGGTCACGTCGACGGTGGCGCCTTGAGATCGCAGGTACACGACCCACGCGGAGCAACAGCTTCAACCAGGGTCGCGTCGGACCTGTAGCGATAGGCCGTCGAGCGCGCCGCCGGCCGCAGACGGTGCGGTCGGGGCTGGGGCTCCGTTGCTGTCGCTGCTCGAGCATCCGGCAGCGAGCACGCCCGTGAAACCGACGAGGCCCGCCCCGAGCCCGGCGAGGAAGCGTCGTCGTCCGATCGGTGTCATCGGGGATGAACCGTAGCCGAGGTACCGGCGCCGGCATCGGCGGCCTGGGGAGGTGCGTTGTTGTTGTGTCGGGCGTCGGCGCGTGTGCCGTGCGCGGGGCGGCGCAGCAGTCGGAGGCCGTTGGCGATGACGACGAGGCTGGCGCCCATGTCGGCGAGCACTGCGATCCACAGAGACGCCGTACCGGAGAGGGTGAGAACGAGGAACACAGCCTTGACGCCCAACGCGATGGTGATGTTCTGCCAGAGCACGTGGGCGGTGTGCGTGGAGATGCGGATGGTCTCCGCGATCTTTCGTGGGTCGTCGTCCATCAACGCGATGTCGGCGGTCTCGATCGCGGTGTCGGTGCCGGCGGCACCCATGGCGATTCCCAGGTTCGCCTTGGCGAGCGCGGGCGCGTCGTTGACCCCGTCGCCGACCATTCCCACCGGCCCGGCCGTGGCGACGAGTTCGGTGATGATGCGCAGCTTGTCGTCGGGCAGCAGGTCGCCGCGGGCGTCGTCGATGCCGGCCTGGGCGGCGATCGCGGTGGCGGTGCGTTGGTTGTCGCCGGTGAGCATGATGGTGGTCACGCCGAGTGCCTTGAGGTCGTCGACGGCTTGGCGGCTGTTCGGGCGCAAGGTGTCGGCGACCGCGAGCACGGCAAGCGGGGCGGCGTTCATCAGCACGATCGCGGTCTTCGCCTCGTTCTCGAGCCGTTCTAGGAGCTGTTCGAGTTCGGGTCCGCACACCCCGGTCTCTTCCACCAGACGATGGTTGCCGAGGGTGTAGGTGACGCCGTCGATGGTGCCGCGGACGCCGCGTCCGGTGATCGCCTCGAACCCGTCGACGGTGTCGAGGGTGCCGCGGTAGGCAGTGACGACCGCATGCGCGACCGGGTGCTCGGAGAGCGCTTCGATCGACGCGGCGATGCGCAGAATGTCCTCATCGGTCAGCGCGCCGATGTTGACGAGATCGGTGAGCACCGGCGTTCCGTGAGTGAGGGTGCCGGTCTTGTCGAGGGCGACGGTGCGTAGCTTGCGGGCGTTCTCGAGATGGACGCCGCCCTTGATGAGGATGCCGCGTCGTGCCGCGCCACCGAGCCCGGACACCACGGTGACCGGGGTCGAGATCACCAGCGCGCACGGACAGGCGAGCACCAGCAGCACCAGCGCCCGGTAGAACCAGTCTCGGAAGCTGCCATGCCCGGTGACCACCGGGACCACTGCGACCAGGATCGCCATCACGAACACGGCAGGCGTGTAGACGGCGGCGAAGCGGTCGACGAAACGCTGTGCGGGGGCCTTGTCGGCCTGGGCCTCCTGGATCGAGCGAGCGATCCGGTCGAGCGTGCCCTCACCCTTGGCCGCGGTCACCGCGACCTCGAGGGTGCCGCGCTCGTTGATCGTGCCAGCGAACACCGGATCACCGACCGCTTTGGTGACGGGGACCGACTCGCCAGTGACCGGTGCCTGGTTCACGGAGCTCGCGCCGGCGACGACGCGACCGTCCAACGCGATGCGTTCTCCCGGCTTGACCAGGATCACCGCCTCCAGGGGCACCTCACCGGTGGGGACCTGCACCCAGACGTCGTCGCGTCGCACCGCCGCGATCTCCGGGGCGAGACCGACGAGTGATCGGATTGCGTTGCGGGCCCGTTCCAAGCTCAGCGCCTCGATCAGTTCGGCGACGCCGAACAGCCAGATGACCACCGCTGCTTCGGGCCACTGCCCGATCAGAACTGCGCCGATGACGGCGACGCTCATCAGCAGGCTCATCGTCATCCGCCGGGAGCGCAGCGCCTGGAATCCCTTGCGCAGGGTGTCGCGTCCGCCGAGCGCGATCGCAATGACAGCCAGGATGGCGACGAGGACCGACTGTTCGTCGGCGCCCAGGATCACAGCGACTTCGGAGCCGACCGCGAACAAGCCGGCGACGACAGTCACGAGGATCGACCGGCGCGACAGGCTTCGATCGAGCGACGCCCCTTCGGCCCCCGCGACGACACTCGGTCGCATCCCCAACTCGCGGATCGCGGCCTCGATCGGCTCCGGCGACTCGAGATCGTGTCGAACACGCACCCGGCGACCGACGAGATCGAACTCCAATGACCGCACGCCGGGCAACGGTGTCAACACCGCGCGCAGATCGTTCTCCTCGGTGGCGCAGTCCAACTCCTCGACGCGGTACGTGACGATCCCGACACCCGACGAAGGTCCCGACAGCGGCGTCGCCATCGACGGCGCCACGCAACAATCATCAGCCACCACGCCGGTCACGGGCGGGCCGGCCTCGTCGTGGTCGTGGTCAGCCGACACGACGTGAACCCCGCTCATTCGACGTGCCGACCGGCACCGCCGCGACGGCATCGAGTTCCTGATGGCGGACGTGGTCGGCCGAGACATCCAACAGCAGCCGAACATGCGCGTCCGCGAGCCGGTAGTGGATCCGCCGACCGTCGCGCCGGGTGCGCACCACGTCCGCCGCACGAAGCAACCTCATCGCCTGGCTCACCACGTTCTCCGCGACACCCGCGACGCGTGCGAGGTCGCATACGCACAGCTCGCCGCCCTCCAACAACGCATGCAGGATCGCCAACCGAGTCGGATCACCCAACAGCCGGAACAACTCGGCGGCCTCCACGTGCGCCTCACGACCCGACACCCGACCCCGCAACGCCTCGAGCAGTACCGCCGGCTCGTCGCAATGCGATGGACAGACATCGAGATCAACAACCGGAGCCTTGCGGGAAGCAGCCATGACCGGCATCATATATGTGCAGCTGAACAGATGACACCATCAACGCAAAGGGAGACACACACAACCGTGGCCATGACTGCGCTCATCCTCTACCTCGTCTGGGCATCGCTCGCGTTCGGATGGCGAACCATCGAGCAGCGTCGCCGCACCGGCGACAGCGGCCTGCGACTGCACGCCCAGCCCAACACTCCGCAATGGTGGGCGAAGATCGGCTTCGGCGTCGCCATCCTCGTCGGCTTCGCCGCGCCGATCGCCGCCGTAGCCGGTCTCGGCGACATCACCGCCCTCGACGCCACGTGGCTTCACACCGCCGGCATTCTGGTCACCCTCATCGGGATCGTGCTCACCGTCGCGGCTCAGTCGTCGATGGGCGAATCCTGGAGAATCGGCGTCGACGCCGACGAACGCACCGAGCTCGTCACCGACGGTGCCTTCCGGCTGGTACGGAACCCGATCTTCACCGCCATGCTCATCACCGCCACCGGGCTCGCGATGATCATCCCCAACGTCATCAGCATCCTCGGGCTCGTCGCCCTCTTCGTGGCCCTCGAGATCCAGGTCCGACTCGTCGAAGAGCCCTACCTCCGAACGGTCCAAGGCGACCAGTACCGCGCCTACGCACAGTCCACCGGACGATTCGCTCCAGGCATCGGCCATATCCGCGGAACGACAGTTTGACGAACGCCGCACTCTCCCCCACTCCGGTCGCGCCCTCGCCTGACACGTGCTGTCGGTCCACACGCCGCGGACCGACTCGTCGCCCGTGTGGTGGTCGTCCCCACCACCAGAGGCAAAGCTCCTCCCAATCTCCTCCCAATGACAGAGGCAAATGGCGGTCAGTCACGGTCACTGGAGGTCAATCCGAGTCCAGCAGGATTTCTTGCGTAGGGCTCTCTACCAGGTAATATCCCCGGGTAGAGAGCCGATTTGCAGAGCGCCCCCGGTAGGAATCGAACC